>REED01000158.1 GCA_007695225.1 Gemmatimonadales bacterium | reverse complement strand
CCCCCCCCCCCCCCCCCCCCCCCCCCCCCCCCCCCCCCCCCCCCCCCCCCGCCCATCCTCCTGCTTTTCCTGGTCACCGTCCTCGTTGCCCTCTGGCGTTTCCCCGCTGAGCGGGTGGCGCTCCTGGCGGCGGCCCAGGCTGAAGCCACCCTGGACCGCCAGGTCCGCATCGACGCCGTCCGGGTCCGGATCCTTCCCCGCCTGGGGGTATCCCTGGAGGGCGTTCGGGTGAGCCGCCAGGCGCGTCCGGGGGAGGAGGCCACCACCTCCTTCGAGCCCCTCCTTGCGTCGGTGGACGGGATCCAGCTGCGTCCCCGCCTCCTCCCCCTCCTCAGGGGCCAGGTCATCGTCCACGAGGTGGTGGTGGATGGGCCGGGGCTCTACCTCCATATCCCGGAGGGGGAGGACACCCTGGACCTTCCCACCTTCGAGGAGGAGGAGCCGGCGACCCGGGACGTAGAGATCGAGATCCGCCGCATCCTCATCCGGGACGGGCTCCTGGACTACCGTGACGCCAACACGGGGACGGCGGTGGTGGCCCGGGGGATCGGCCATGACCTCTCCCTGGCCGCATCGGTGGAGGCGGGGGAGCTCTCCCTCCTGGAGCTCGTGGGCCGTCTCACGGTGGCCGGGATCGACGCCGAGCTCCCGGAGTCGCTGGCCGCTCCCCTCCGGGGTCTCACCCTGGTCGTGGAGCACGACGCGGCCCTCCATCCGGTGGACGATCGGCTGGAGCTCCGGCGTGCCCAGGTGACGCTGCAGGACTTCCCCCTGGGGGTGGTGGGGCGGGTGGAGGCCCTCTCCAGGGAGGAGGCGCGCACCGTTTCCCTCCGGGCGTTTGCGGAGGGCGTGGACGCGGCCCACCTCATGGCCTCCCTCCCTCCGGAGCTCCTGGAGGCCCTCCCGAGGGGACCGGACGGGGCGGCCCTGAGGGGGACGGCGGGGCGTGTGGATCTCGACGCCACGGCAGAGGGACGGGCCGGGGGGGGCGAGCGGCCGGAGGTGGACGGGGTCCTCCGCCTTGATGGCGTCGCCCTGGGCTTCGGAAACGGGCGGGGCGAGGACATCCTCTCTCAGCTTCGCGGGACCCTCTCCTTCTCCCTCGACTCCCTGGCCACCGAGGAGCTCCAGGGGCGTCTCCTGGGCGAGCCCTTCCAGGTCACCTTCGCCCTTCGGAACCCGGCCGAGCCCGAGGGGACCTTCCAGGGGAGGGGGACGCTGGACCTGGCGGCCCTGGGCCCTGCGGGGCTCCTCCCCACCGGACACGAGACCCGGGGGAGCGTCGCCTTCGACCTTCTCGGCCGGGGGGGGATGGCGGATCCCGCGGCCGCCTCCCTCGCCGGGGAGTTGGTCCTGGAGGGGGTGCACCTCCGCCTGGCCGATCTCCCCACCCCGGTGGAGGTGGCCCAGGGGAGGATCGACATCCAAGGCCAGGCGGCGGTGACCCGGGACCTCCGGATCGCCCTGGGCCGGAGCGACCTCGCCCTCGACCTGGAGGCCAGGGGTTGGCTGGCCCGGGCGCTGGGAGATGAAGGAGTCCTCCCCGGGATCACCTTCCTCGCCCGCTCGACCCTCCTGGACATGGACCAGATCCTGGACACCGATCCCGAGGCGATTCCCTATGGCCAGCTCTTCTTCGCCCAGATGGGCGATCGTCCCATCGAAGGTCGGACGGCCTCCGAGATCGCCCGGGAGCTCGAGCTGGAGCTCCCGGAGATCCCGGCCCTCCGCCTGGACGGACGGGTCCGGGCCCAAACCATGGTGAGCGGTGGCCTGACCTACGGGAACCTGGAGGCGCTCCTCGTTTCCCGGGGCGAAGGGGAGCTCCAGGTACCCAGTGCGGTTCTCGAGGTCATGGGGGGGCGGATCGAAGTCTCGGCGCTCCTGGGTCCCCCGGGAGCCCTGGCGGAAGGGGAGGGGGCGCCTCGTCCCCTGCATGTCGACTACACGGTGAGCGACGTCACGGCCGACCCCTTCCTCCATCACCACACCCTCTTCCGGGGTCGGGTGGGGGGGCGACTCCTCCTCACCGGGTCCGCGGAGATGGAGCTGGGCGCCGACCTCCTCCCGGACCGGGAGACGGTGGTGGGAGAGGGGACCGTGGCCATCCTGGACGGGGAGCTCCGGGACTGGCCCCTGATCCGGGAGTTCGCCCGGACGGTGGGGGCCCCCGCCCTGCCCAGGCTGGCCTTCAGCCACTGGGAGGGGCGATACCGGATCCTGGGACCCTGGATCCTCCTGGAGGAGAGCGAGCTCGAGGCGGGAGAACTGGCCGTGCGCTCCACAGGATCCTTCGACGTTGGGGGGAACCTGGATCTCAGGGCCACCTTCCACCTGCCCCGTACGTGGCTGGCCCGGATCCCCGGTGCCCCCACGGGGGCCCTGGCCGGCTTGCCCGGCGACGAAGCGGGACGGATCCCCTTCGGCGCCCGGGTGGGGGGCACCACGGCTTCCCCTTCCATCACCCTGGACTTCTCCGAGGCCGGGGCCATCGCCGCCGATCGAGCCCGGGAAGAGGCGGAGGCCGAAGTGCGCCGCCAGGCGGAGCGTCTCCGGGACCGGCTGGGGATCGGGCGTTGGCGGCTCGAGACCGCACCGCCTCCGGACACCTTGCCGCCTCCGGACACCTTGCCGGCTCCGGACACCTTGCCGCCTCCTCCGGACACATTGCCGGCTCCGGATACGGCACCGCTCCCGGACACCGTGCCGTCCGGGATCCTGAGCGTGGCGCGCCTGGTGGTGGGGGTGACCCCCCTACGCTTACCCGGGGAGGGAGCGGAGGGCTCCGAGTCAGCCCCCCTCCCCCATCCGGTGATGCCAGTGCACGTACTCGAACGGGAGTAGGGGGAGGGGCTCGCCGCCCCGCTCCAGGATCATCTCCAGGTAGGTCTGGAGGAGATCGGGCTCGGGGGGCTGCTCCACCCCCAGCCGCTCCACCCCCAGCCGCGGAAGGAAGGGGGGGAAGTCCAGGAGGGGGGACTCCGGCCCCTCCAGGATGGCGAAACGTTCCCCTTCCGGGATCCCGGCGGCCTCCCGGGCGATCCGGAGTGTGGCGGTGAGGTTCCCCAGCTCATCCACGAGGCCGGCGTCCAGGGCGTCCTCACCGGTCCAGACACGGCCCTCGGCCACCTCCCGCACCTCGGCAGGATCCATCCCCCGGCCCTCGGCCACCTTCTCGACGAACTCGTCGTAGAGCCGGTTCAGGTTCCCCACCAGGCGATTCCGCTCCTCCTCGGTGAGGTTCCGGCCCGGAAGGCCCAGCCCGATGAGGGGGAGGGCGGGACCGAACCGGGCGTCGGCGGAGGGGCCCCGCTGGACGCCGTCCACGTGCAGGCGGAGCCGGTCGCCGAGCCCGGCATCCCAGAACCATCCGCCGATGACCCCGATGCTCCCCGTGACGGAAATGGGGAGGGCGACGATGGTATCGGCGTACATGGAGATCCAGTATCCGCCGGAGGCCGCCAGGTCGCCCATGGAGACGACCACCGGGATCTCCTCGGCGGTCTTCCGGAGCTCTTCCGCCACCAGGTCGGCGGCCAGGGCATCTCCCCCGGGGGAATCGACCCGGAGCACCAGCGCCTTCACGTCGTCGCGGGCCCGGAGGCTCCGGATCTCCTCCGCCAGCTCCCGGGCCCGGATCCCCGTCCCGGTGAGGGTGGGCCCGATGGCGTAGAGGAGGCCGATCTTCGGGAGCGGTCCCCAACGATCATCCCGCGGCTCCCGGTGCGGGAGGAGATCCTGGGGCCCGATGCGGCGCGGCTTCCACCCCTCCAGCTCTTCCAGGATGCCGTCCAGCTCCTGGGGGCGGGCCAGGGTATCCACGAGCCCGGTCTCCCGTAGCTCCGCCGCCGGAA
The DNA here is from genome assembly GCA_007695225.1 of Gemmatimonadales bacterium. Lineage (GTDB taxonomy): Bacteria > Gemmatimonadota > Gemmatimonadetes > Longimicrobiales > Gaopeijiaceae > T3Sed10-66. The sequence continues at coordinate 8,009 of REED01000158.1, read as the reverse complement.
GGAGGATCCCCTCCCGGATGAGGGCGTCGAAGGCTCCTTCCTCCAACTCCCGCCCCTGGGTGACGTTCCCCCGGACCAGGTCGTAGAACCCATCCACCAGGCGTCGGCTCTGCTCCCGTTCCGCCTCCGACATCCCGGTGCGGGAGAAGGTCTCGAAGGCGGACTTGTACTCCATCTCCCGGAACTCGTCCACGCCGATCCCGACGTCCTCCAGGAGCTCCGCCAGGTAGGTGCGGCCGATGAGATAGCCCGGGATGGTGAGGCTTCCCCGTGGATCCATCACCACCCGATCGGCCTCGGCCACGAGGTGGAGGACGTTCATGCCCCCCCGCTCCACGTACAGGACGACCTTCCTCCCCTCCCGGCGGAGGGCCCCGAGGGCGGCCCCCACCTCCCATGCCCTCCCCTGGCTGAGCCCGATCCCCCGGGCGTCGATCACCACCCCGGCGATCCGGGGGTTTCGGCGGGCCACCTCCAGGGCATCGAGCGTCTCCTGCAGCGTCTTCCCCGAATCGAGGAAGCGGGCCCGTTGGTGGGGGAGGGAGCCCCGGATCCGGAGCTGGAGGTAGGTGTCGCGACGGGGGAAGTGGGTGTCCCGGAGGTTGCGGTCGTAGGCTCCCAGCCGGACCCCGTACGTGTTGAAGCGGTGACTCCCCCCCGTATCCAGGTGGACCTGGCTTCGGAGGCCGCCGGTCCCGAGGCTCACTTCCAGGCCGGTGCTGAAGCCCACGTCGTCCACGTACCGTGCGGCGACACGGATCCCCGCCACCGGCTCCACCACCGCTCCGGCGGCCCAGGGGATCCGGCTGAAGCGGTCCACGGAGTTCACGGGGAGCTCCCCGGAGAGGGCGATGCGCTCCGTGCCCAGGGGACGGAGCCCCAGGTCCAGGACCCCCTCGTAGTCCGCGCTACCGAAGCTCCGGGTTCCCGTGAGCCCGATGGAGAGGAAGGGGCTCGGGCGAAGGAGGGCCCCCAGGGTGACCTGGGAGTCGAGATCGGCGTCCCCACCGTACCAGCCATATGCGACCCCGAAGCTGGAGGCCTCTCCACTCCCGAAGCCGAGGGCGAGGCGATGGTCCCGGATCCGCTCCCCCGCCACCTTCCGTTCCATGACGCCGAACCCGAGGTTGGGGACCGCGGCGAAGAGGGCCCAGTCGTCGAATTCCCCGAATCCGTTCCGGTCGCTCCACTGGAAGAGGAGGTCCGGCTCGTGGAGGGTGGCGAGGAGGGCGGGATTCGCGAAGCCGTAGAGCCCGAACCTGAGGGATCCGGGCGAGGACATGAGGAAGGCGGTGCGCTCCTGCCAGGGGAGGAAGCCCAGGCCCCCCGATTCCTCCTCCTGGCCCCAGAGGGGTGGCACGACCAGGAGGAGCATCCCGAGGAGGAGTATGCCCGGGAGACGCATACCTGGAAGAAGGGTCCCCGGGGGAAGGGTCCCCGGAAGGAGGGTCCCCGGGAGGAGTCTGCTCTCCATGAAAGTCCTCTCCGATGCGGAGGTCCAAAGGCTATCCGGTAAGGGTCTCCAGCGTCCGGGCGTGGATCTCAAGGGCCTCCTGGTCGAAGAGAACGAAGCGCACCCGTTTCACCGACTCGACCGCCGGCAGCGTCGCCAGAACCGTTTCCATGGCGATCCGGGCGGCGGGCTCCAGGGGGAAGCCGAAGGCGCCTGTGGAGAGGGCCGGGAAGGCCACCGACGAGAGTCCCTTCCGGTCCGCCAGCCCCAGCGCCTGTCGGTAGCAGGAGGCCAGGAGTTCGTTGGAGGGCTCGTCCCGCCCGTGCACGGGACCCAGGCAGTGGATCACCCAGGGGTTCGGGAGGTCATGTCCCGATGTGATCACCGCCTCCCCCGGGTTGATGGGGGCCAGGGGCCGGCACTCCTCCTCCAGCCCCGGTCCGGCGGCGGCGTGGATCGCTCCCGCCACCCCGCCCCCGGTTCGAAGCTCGGCGTTCGCGGCGTTCACGATGGCATCGAACCCCTCCTGCCGGGTGATGTCTCCCTGCACGCATTCCACCACGGTTCCGTCCACTTCCACCTTCTTTCCGGATTCCCTGCTCACGGTGCTCCCTCCACAATCTCGATTCCTTGTGCTTCCAACTCTTCCCGGAGCTCGTCGTCGCCGGAGGGGTTCACCGAGCGGGTCAGATCCCAGAGGATCCGGGTGACGAATCCCTCCTCCGCTGCGTCCTCGGCGGTCCAACGGACGCAGATGTCCCGGGCCAGCCCACAGATGTAGACCTCCTCGATCCCCCGCTCCCTCAGGTAGCCGGCAAGGCCGGTGGGGGGACGCTCCCCATCGGGATTCCAGTTGTTCCGGAAGCCCGAGTAGGAGTCGGCCTGCGGGGAGGTCCCCTTCCGGATCACCGCCTCCACCCGCTCCCAGGGGAGGTCGGGGTGGAGCTCGGCCCCGGGGGTGCCCTCCACGCAGTGGTCCGGCCAGAGGGTCTGTTCATGCCCGTGGAGTTCGATCACCTCCATGGGCTCCCGCCCCGGATGCTGGCTGGCGAAGGAGACGTGGTCCTCGGGGTGCCAGTCCTGCGTGGCGACCTGGAGCATGAACGGTCCTTCACGCATGAGTCGGGCCACCGGCTCCAGGATCCGGTTTCCCTCCTCCACCGCCAGGGACCCTCCAGGGAGGAAGTCGGGCTGGATGTCCACCAGGATCAGGACGGCTTTTTCGGGGTCCATGGGAGTGTGGCTCGGGTTCACGAAACCTCCTGGGCAGCGGCCGTCTCGGCGACCCGCCGGGTCACGGCCTCGGTGTAGTTTTCCAGTTCATTGGAGACCACGACCTCGTAGGGCGGATTCGCGTCCTCCAGGGCACGGATCCGCTCCGGGAGGCGCGCCACCTCCCGGGTGGCCCGCCGCTGGCCAAGACATGGACCTCTTCCGGACGCCCGGCGGCGGGGCCCGACCCCCCCTGCGCCTCGACGGGTAGACCGATATCGCCCCCGTGTTCCATCAGGCGGAGTCACCGGGCCCCTCCACTCCCAGGAGGTGGCGGCGGAAGAAATCCGCTGCCCGTGGTGGAAGACCAGGAGCACCGGAACGTTCAGCTCCCGAAGGGCGGTGACGTAGGTGGCATAGGATCCGATGAGGGCCTGGAGATGGCCCCGCTCAGTCCGGGGACCATCATTCCCGCCGCAGCGAAGACCCCGGCTCCGAGGAAGAGCCCGGTGAAGAGCTGCGGACGAGCTCGGGCCGGCGTTCCAGGAGGAACTCCACCAGACTCGCCATGGCGAAGGCCCCCAGGAGCATCCCCGTGGCGATGGGGAGGAGGAGAGAGAGGTTCCTCCGGCACCTGCCTGGGGCGGGCGCCATCCGAGGGGTTGGAACTGGGATCCGGTGCCACGGGAAGAGTTCCTCCTGCCTGGGTGCACAACCTATGTCGACGATCTACCCGGGACGGGGGGAGGCCTGCCCCGGGGTCTTTCTCAGACCAGTCAGACCAGAAGGACGAGGCCGATCCCCACGACGGAGCAGCACACCGTCACGACCCCGACCATCGCCGCCATCCGCCAGGCTCCCCCGACCCCGGCGATCCCCACCAGGGCCAGCAGGTTCCCCACCACCGCCAGGACGATGCCCGTCTCCGCCATGGGCGAGGGGATGGAGATGTCCAGGAGGTTGATGCCGGCCAGGATGACCCCCACCAGACCTCCGATGGCCAGGGCGGGAACGATCCGGAAGGGAGCGTCCATCTCGATCTCGGGAGCCTCGGAGTCCCGGATCCGGAGCCAGAGGACCACCGTCACCGCAATCCCCGCACCCGTCATCCCTCCAAGGGGAAGGGCCACCGACCGGGCCAGGTCGGAACTCACGATCCACACCAGAACGAGCACCCGGGGAAAGAGGACCGTGGCCGCCACAGCGGCGGCCAGGGCGTAGGCCACGGTGATGTCCGGGTTCCTCCGGTTCTGCTCCGCCAGGGCGGCCACGGTGAGGCTCGGCGAGACGCAGCCGCCCAGAAGGCCCGAGACCCCGATGGCCCCCCTGGGCTTCAGGACCTTGGCCAGGAGATACCCCAGTAAGCTGAGCCCCGCGATGAAGACCACCACGAGCCAGACCAGGCGGGGATTCACCTCCGCGAGCCGGCTCACCTCCCGGTCCGGCAGGAGGGGAATGGGGAGGAGGAGGGCCAGGAAGTGGAGGGAGGCCCGGCGCCCTTCCCTTCCCACGCGCTTCGGGAGTCGGCGGGTCTCCTTCCCCAGGCGCCGGAGGGCCTGGAGCAGGCGGAGGTGGATTCTGGCCATGGGAACTGGACACCCCGATGGGCTTTCCCGGGTCCGCCCCATCCTCCAGCGCTCGTCCCGGTCTCGAGCCCTCGTCCGGGGTTCCCTTGCGATCCGTCCCCCCAGTTTGCTCGGGATCTCGAAGAGATTCATGACGGGCCTCTCCATCAGCGGGCCCCTGGCGCTCCCAACGGCGGCCCCTCTACTTCTTCAATGGCCTTCTAAGGGACACACCTTTGGGTCAGCGGATGGGGGTCCCTGTTCGCTGGAGCCCGTCGCTGGAGCCCGTCGCGGGAGCCCGTCGCGGGAGCCAGGGGTTCAGGGAGAAAGGAAGATGAGCACGCGCGTCGCCCTCACCACCACCATCGACCCCCGGGGCGGGGAGCACCGGAAACCCCGGGTGGCCCTCTACGCCAACTACCTGGACGCCCTGCAGCGGGTGGGACTGACCCCGGTGCTGGTGACGCCGGCCCACGGCAGCGGGAACATCGACGCACTCCTCTCCATCTGCTCGGGGCTTGTCCTGGCGGGAGGTGAGGACATCGATCCTTCCCGCTACGGTGAGGAGCCCATCCCCCAGCTCGGTCCCATCAATCCCCCACGGGACGTGGCCGAGTTCCGCACCCTCGAGGCGGCCCTGGAGCGGGACCTCCCCGTCCTGGGGATCTGTCGGGGGCACCAGCTTCTGAACGTCTTCTTCGGGGGGAGCCTCCACCAGGACATCGGAGTGGCCACGGGAGAGGGACACCTCCATCTCCAGGCCACGCCTTGGGGTTCCCACCACCACGACGTGACGGTGGAGCGGGATTCCCGCCTGGGAAGAGCCATCGGGAGGGAACGCCTGGAGATCAATTCCTACCATCACCAGGCCATCCGGGACGTGGCGCCGACGCTGGAGGTCAGCGCAAGAGCGGAGGACGGCCTCATCGAGGCTCTGGAGTCCCTTGAGCACCGGTGGGTGGTGGGGGTCCAGTGGCACCCTGAGCGCCACGAGGCCGAGGCGCAGGATACGGACGCCGACCTAAGGCTCTTCCAGGCGTTCGCCAGGGTGGTCACCGAGGAGAAGGAGGAGGGCAGGAGCGCCGACGCCGGCTGACCCTGGTGGTCGTGGCCAGTGACCCGGCCGAGCTTCCGCACCTCACCCTTGCGCACCTCACCTTCCTGACCCCGGGGATGGTCCTTCTCTCTCTCTGAGGTCGGCCAGGAAGGGGCGCACCACCTCCAGGCTCCGGGCGGGGAGCTCCTCCATGGCCACGTGGCCCACCCCCTCGAGGATCACCAGCTCCATCTGGGGGAGATCCTCCTTCCAGCGGTGGGCGAGTTCCACCGGGGTGAAGGTGTCGGCCCCACCCCAGACAACCAGGGTGGGGACCCGGATGTCCTCCACCCACTCGGGCTCCCGGTCCCTCAGCTCATCCATGGTCCGGGCCAGCCTCCGCATCCCACTCCGGTTCCCCGGCGCCCTCAGGAGTTCCCAGTACCGATCCACCACCCCGGGACGGATGCGGCCCGGGTCTCCGTAGGCAGAGGCCACCCCCCGCTCCACCATCCACCGTGGCGTGATCCAGCTGTGGATCCGTCCCAGCACCGGGAGGGTGAGGAGCCGGAGGGGCCACGGGAGTTCCTGGGGATAGCCCGCCGGGCTGATGAGAACCAATCCCCGGACCCGCTCCGGGTGGCGGGAGGCATAGCGGGCGGCGATGTACCCTCCCAGGGAGTTGCCCACCAGGATCGCCTCGTCCACCCCGGCGTGATCCAGCACGCCGTTCACCAGGGCCAGGTACGCCTCGGGGTCGTACCGCTCCTCGGGATGGGGCCCCGTGAGCCCCGAGGGGGGGAGATCCAGGGAGAGGACCCGGTGATCCCCCCGGAGGGATCGGGCCCAGGGTTCCCAGGTGTGGAGGGAGGCGCTGGCCCCGTGCAGGAGGATGAGGGTGGGGCCCTCGCCCTCATCCCGGAGATGGAGCTCCACCCCGGCCACCTCCACCATCCGGGAGCCGGGGTCCATGTACCGCTCCCGGAGCTGGTCGGGGCTCGGGGAGCGGAAGGCCTGGCACCCCAGGAGAAGGAGGGAAAGGAGGAGCAGCGCCGGAAACCGTAGGGGAAGGAGGAGTAGCGCCGGAGGCCCTAGGGGAAGGAGGAGTAGCGCCGGAGGCCCTAGGGGAAGGAGGGTCCACGCCGGTGCCCGGGGGCGGAGGAGGGTCGGTGTTGGCGGGCAGTCGGGAAGCACGCTTGGCGCCACCGCCCCGACGGGACTCGGAAGAGGGTATTCGGGCTCCTCGTGCATGAGCGTCCGTCCCATCTCGCTGGGTCAAGGTTCCCGGGAGGGAATCCCGGAGTCTGTCGGGCCAATACGGATCACCTCGCCCCGGACACGGCCCTGGCCGTCGTCCTCCACCTTTGGATTTCAGCGTCCACGAAACTGAAAGATCAGCGGAGGCGCGACGCTCTGGGACGACCCGACGGTGGGGCCCACGTCATCCAACGTCAGCCTCCGGGGGAAATGGGCCCAGGCATGCCCCTTGCGCTGGCTTCTTCGTTCGAAAGGAGCCAGGTGGAGGAGACCCCTGGACTCCCACGTCGTTTCTCATCCCGAGGGGGACCATGAAGGGCAAGACGGGATCGCCGGCAAAGGACAAACTCCACACCGCGGTGGACCGCGTCAACGAGACCGCGGAACAGATCCGGGAGATGGCCTCCCAACTCCTGAGCCGATCGGGGGGACGGGATCAGGACCGGGGGAAAGCGGGACGGACAGCGGACGCCCTGGCGAAGATGTCAGACTCTCTGGAGCGGGCGGCGGAGAGCGCACGAATCTCAGGGATGGCGCTTCGGGATCAGGGACGGGATGCGGCGAAGGCCCTCTCCCGGGGGGAAAGGGTCCTTCGGGAGGAGAAGTCCACAGGGGCTGCTGCACGGCTGGTTCTGCGCAGCCGACGGAAACGGTCCACCCTCCTGGCCGTGGCGGGTGGGGGCCTTCTGGCCCTCATCCTTCTTCGTCGTCAGATGAAAGGTGGGGGTTGAGGAGACCCCCCTACCGGAGGCTTCCGGCTGACCTTCCCGGGGGCCTTCGGCAGGCGGGACCGTTCCACAGTGCATTCAGTTCCGCGGCTCTTCCTTCAGGGGGATGCTCCGCTCCTGAACGGGCCCGATCCGATGGGGATCCAGTCGGGCCAACGTGCTGGCCTGCGGACCCTCGTCCCCTTCCGCCGCCGCGTATCTCACCTCGTCTCCCACCTCGAGGTCGTCGTAGTCCAGGTCCACGAGGGCCTCCTCGTGGAAATAGACCTGCCGTCCCTCCCGGGACTCGAGGAATCCGTAGCGGACTCCGGTGTCGTCGATCAGGAGCCTCGTGATGCGACCGTGGGGGGGCAGGTCATGGGTCTTCACATCTCCGCTCTGCCGTTCCTTTATCTCCAGCAACCGCTTCCGGGCAATGGAGAAGGCCTCGCGGATGGCCTGGGTCACATCCTTGTGCTCGATGGATTCCGGATCCCTCTTGTCCACGATGACGTTGTGCTTCGGAATGCCGACCTCCAATCGCACCCTGTAGGTGTGCCCGCTGTGACGACTCGGGGTATCGTCGGTAACCACGGTCCGGCATGAGATCAGGTTGGGGTAAACCTTCTCCAGCTTCTCGATCCCCTCGAGAATGAGGACCTTCAGCGAATCGGTGGGCTCCAACCCGCGGAAGGCGATCTCCGGTGGAACTTGCATGATTCAATCCTTTGTCCTGGAATGACTTGGAAATGCGGGACGATGGCCACAATGTACACCCG
>REED01000039.1 GCA_007695225.1 Gemmatimonadales bacterium | reverse complement strand
CCGGGATCCCCTGCTCCCGGGCCCAGCGGATGAAGTCCCAGGTGATGAGGAAGTAGCCCGAGTATCCCGTCTCCAGGATGACGCCCAGCTCGAAGTCCATCCGCTCCTGCACCGGGGAGGGGAGGGGGGAGCCGTAGCGCTCCTCCGCCCCTTCCCGGGTGAGGTGGACCAGGTAGTCCTCTTCGGTGGCGTATTCCTGGGGGAGAGGGAACTCGGGGACGTGGTACTTCTTATCGAAGGTGAGGTCCACCTCCTCGCCGATGCGGAGGGTGTTCTCGATGACGTCGGGGCGGTCCGGGAAGATGGCCCGCATCTCGTCGGGACCCTTGAAGTAGAGCCCTTCGTCGTAGCGCATCCGGTTGGGGTCGGACTTGTCCTTTCCCAGTCCGATGCAGAGGAGGGTATCGTGGGCCTCGTGATCCCCGCATTCCAGGAAGTGGGCGTCATTGGTAGCCACCACCGGGATCCCCAGGTCGTCGGATAGGGCGAAGATCTTCCGATTCAACTCCTTCTGCCCCTCGGTGCCGTGGCCCTGTACCTCCAGCCAGTAGCGGTCCCGGAAGACATCGGCGTACCAGGCGGCGGCTTCCCGGGCGCCGTCCTCATCGTCGTTCATGAGGTTCCGGGCCACCTCCCCGGCCAGGCAGGCCGAGGACACGATGAGCCCACCGGAGTATTTCTCCAGCACCTCCCGATCGACCCTGGGCTTGTGGTAGAAGCCCTCGGTGTACCCGATGGAAGAGAGCTTCACCAGGTTCTGGTACCCTTCCCGATCCCGGGCCAGGAGGACCAGGTGATAGTAGGCCCGGTCTCCGGCCCCGCCCCGCCCCCGGTCCCGACGGTCTCCGGGGGCCACGTAGGCCTCCATCCCGATGATGGGCTTGAGTCCGTTCTTCCGGGCTTCCTTCTGGAAGGTCCAGGCGCCGTAGAGGCAGCCATGGTCCGTGAGGGCCAGGGCCGGCATCTCGAACTCCAGGGCCCGGCGGACCAGGTCCCCGAGGCGATTGGCCCCATCCAGGAGAGAGAATTCAGAATGGGTGTGGAGGTGGACGAACGACACGGCGGTCCGGGGCTCTGGGTCCGAGGGCTGGGGGCAGGTCGGCGAAGGCCGACGGCGGCGACGCGGGTCGGCCTATCCTCCCTGTCCGCAGCGGAAAGAATTCAGGATGGTCTGAAGCTGGATCATATACTCGTACTTGTCCCGACCCGGGGCGTAGAGCCAGGCATCCATGAGGTAGAGGCGATCCTGTTCGGGGCAGCGGATGGCCCGGGTGATGAAGGGTCCCCCGGCGGGCCAGGCGTCCGGGAGGCTTCGCCACGCCGACTGGTACTCCATCGCCGGACGGCCTCCCACCTCGATCTCCTGGAAGCTCACGATGAAAGGGTCCAGCTCCTGGGGATCGTTGTAGTACTGGGCAGCGAACTCCAGCCGCCATGCCTCAATCTCCTCCTGATCGGGGAAGGTCTCGGGGGCGGGGCTCCGCCAGGTGATTCCGATCTCCCGGATCAACTCCGCCGGCGACGGATTGTCATTCCTGAAACGGAAGATGGAGTCCCGGACGATGTACCGATACACATTGGGGAGCTCCAGGGAGAATCCCACATTCCTCTGGAGCGAATCGGCCAGTATGGTATCCCGTCCCGAGACGAACATCCGGGTCAGAACGAACTCGCGGTACTGGCGGTCCAGGATTTCCTGCAACTCTTCGGCGAGGGATTGCACCGCCGCCTCCTGGTTGTCCGGAGGGAGGAGGAGGACAGAGACCTGCTGCCCCCGTGCCCAGACGTTCTGGACCTGGAGGATCTGGGGAGGGGATAGGGCCACGTCCCGTCCCCGCTGGGCCAGGGCGTCGGCCACCCACGGATCCTCCTCCTCGCCGATGACCAGCACCTGCCGGAATCGGCGGAGGTTACCCCAGTGCTGCCCCTGGGTGGGATCCTGCCACGTCACGCGGAAGGCCCGCTCGTCGGTGACGGTCTGGATGGTGGGCTCCAGCGTCTCCTCCACCACCCCTTCAATTCGGTCCCACAGTTCGGCGTCGGCCCCCACGATGATGGCGTTGGCGTCTCCGTGCGCCCGGGGCTTGTCGCACCCGGCCAGGAGCAGGGCGGCGAGGGCGGTGAACAGGGGGATGACGGCTGAGCGTCTCAATGCCATGGTCTAATCCTTCCAGGTGCGTAAACATATGGAGGGCAGTTACTTATATCGGCATGGCCCGCCGGTTCCATCCCCTCGTTCTGCAGGTGGACCGAGGGGCGGAAATCCGAAGATCCCTCCTACTGAAGATAGCACCCGAACCCCATTTCCGTTCCCTTTTGTGGGCCAAGGGTCTCGCAGGAGGAGGGAGCGGCGGAGGTGGGGGTTTTCCGACCCCGCGGACCTGCTTGACATTCACCGCCCCCCCCTTAGAATTGCCGGCACGGAAGGGCGCCTACCTTCCGATGGATTTCCCTGGATTCCCACCGGAGGCTTTGGCATGACCCACCGTGCGGTCTGGCTAGAGGAGGAGTTTCCCCTGAAAGCGTCCATTCTCGCGCTGGACGAGGATGAGGATCTGGAAGAGGACGATCTGGACGATGACGAGGATTGGGACGAGGACGAAGATGAGGACGAGGACGAGGACTGGGACGAGTGGGAGGGAGAGGACGAAGAGCCCCGACGGAGCCGTCCCCTCTGGGATTGAACCAGGGGAATGAACCCGCAGGGGGCGAACCCCTCTGACACAAAAACCGCCGCCCGGGAAGCTTCCTGGGCGGCGGTTTCTTTTTTGCCTGGAATCGGGTGCCGAACCCGCCCCTTTCAGCCCGACCCCATCACCGCTCGATAGGGGCCCGGACCAGGTTGCCCCACTCCGTCCAGGACCCGTCGTAGTTTCGGACCCGGTCGAAGCCCAGGAGGTAGGTCAGGACGAACCAGGTGTGGGAGGATCGCTCGCCGATGCGGCAGTAGGCGATGACCTCCCGATCCGGGGAGAGACCCTGCTCCTCCAGATAGATCTCCCGCAGGGCTTCGGCGGGAAGGAAGGTGTGGGAGGCCGGATCCACGGCCCGGCTCCATGGCACGTTCCGGGCTCCGGGGATGTGGCCGCCGCGGAGCGCCCCCTCGTTGGGATAGTCGGGCATGTGCATCCGCTCCCCGCTGAATTCCTCGGGACTCCGGACGTCCACCAGGGATCCCTGGGACTCCAGGTGGGCCGTGACATCATCCCGGAACGCCCGGATGGGGGCGTCGTCCCGCTCCCCAGCCTGGATGGTCCCCGGTTCGGGACTCGGGATCTCGGCGGTCATGGGCCGGCCCTCCTCCACCCAGCCGGACCGGCCTCCGTCCATCACCCGAAGGTTCTCCACGCCGAAGAGCCGGAAGACCCAGAAGGCGTAGGTGGCCCACCAGTTGTGCCGGTCCCCATAGAAGACCACCGTGTCTCCCTCGTTGAGGCCCAGGGTTCGGAGGAGTTCCTGGAAGCGACTCCGGTCCAGGTAGTCCCGGGTCAGGGGGTCGTTGAGGTCATTGTGCCAGTCGATGTTCAGGGCACCGGGGATATGACCCGTATGGTAGAGGAGGACATCCTCGTTGGACTCCAGGAGTTTCACCCGGGGGTCGTCCAGGTGATCGGCTACCCATTGGGTGGAGACGAGAACCTCGGGGTGGGCGTAGCCGCGGTCCTGGATGGGAAGGGGAGCGCTCATGGGTGGCCTGACCTTGGAAGGAACGGGGATCGAATTCAGGATCGGGAGGGGGGAGACCGGTCCGTCGGCCAGGACCCACCCATACGGCTCGGTGTACTCCCGAGACCGGACGGGGGTCCCGAGCAGGGCTCCGCGGGACACGCCCTTCCGGCTTCACCCCAGGGGGGTCCGCAACTGTCCAGGCGGGGGCCTGGCCACTGGGCTCCGGTCCTCATGCGCCCCCGAGTTCCATGGTTTCCATGGTGAACCCTCTCTCCCTTCCCAAGGTCTCCACCGTGTCAACCTGCCGTTTGCCTCCCGTCCACGGCCGGGTTGCTGTCTCATCCGTCCTGACGCTTATGCTCGTCCTGCTTCTCCTGGGGTGCGCCACCACCGGACCAGCTGATGCACCGACGGAGAGACCGGCGGAGGGACCGGAGACGACGGAGGAACCTGGGGACAGGGACGGGGCCCTGGTGATCCCCACGGTCCCACCCCGCCCTGGCATCGGACCGGTGGAGCCCGCCCCCGAGGTCCGGGCCGGGGACCAGGTCTCGGCCATACGGCTGGATGTCGATCCGATTCTCCTCCAGGTGGGTGAGTCGGTGGACTTCGACGGACTCAACCCCACCCCGGTGGATCGGGAAGGTCGGCCGGTCCCCCAGGCCCGGATCCTGGTCGCGCCCCTCCAGGGTCGCGTCGCCACCTTCGAGGAGGGGAGGATCACCGCTCGGGAGGAGGGAGAGATCCAGCTCACCCTGGCGGTGCTGGTCCCGGGGTCCGGGGGGCAGCCCGAACCCCGCCTCTTCCCCAAGCGGATCGTGGTCCGGGGGGCGCCGGTGGCTTCACTGGAAGTGGTTCCACCTCCCCTCACCCTCTACGCCGGAACCTCCCTTTCCTTCTCGGTCCGGGCCCTCACGGCCCAGGGAACGCCTCGGTCCCGGGTGGAGGTGACCTGGTCGTCCCGAAATCCCGAGATCGCTTCGGTGAGCGATGGGGGCCTGGTGCGGGGGCATCGTCCCGGGCGCGCCGCGCTCCTGGCTGCGGTGGAGGGGGTGGAGGTGACCCACGTGGTGGAGGTGCGGGAGAATCCGGTCCGGACGCTGGAGGTCTCTCCCTCCAGCGGGTCGGTGAGGACCGGGGATGTCCTGCGGTTCCAGGCGTTGGCCCGGGACGAAGCCGGCCGGGAGGTGACGGACATCGCCCATTCCTATTCGGTGGGGGGGGCGCTCCCACCGACGGGGATGGGGGCCCTGGTCCATGACGATGGGGCCTTCGTGGCGGAACGTCCCGGGGATCACCGGGTGCTGGTCGTTGCTGGGCCCCACGCCGCCGAGGCGGGGGTCCGAGCTCGGCCCCGTGGCGTGGGAGAGCGGGCACAGGCGACGGGGGTCGGGCTCCTGTCCCGGCAGCCCACGTCGGACCTGGCGGTGTTCCGAGGCCGGGACGGAAGGGACTACGCCTACGTGGGAACCCACGCCGGGGGCGGGAAGGTGTTCGTCTGGGACGTCACGGATCCGGACCATCTCCTCCTCACCGACTCGGTGCGGGTGGAGGCGCGGGGGGTGAATGACGTGACGGTGGCCCCGGACGGCTCCCTGGCCGTCCTCTCGGGAGGAGGCCCGGGAGATCAACAGGATGCCCTGGTCCTCCTGGACCTGGAGCGCCCCGCACGGCCCCGGGTCCTGGCCCGGTACCGCGAGGGGCTGACTGGCGCGGTCCACCGGACCTTCCTGGAGGGGTCCCTCCTCTACGCCGTGGACAGCGGGACAGCCGATCTCAGGATCCTGGACATCTCCAATCCCGTGACGCCCCGGGAGGTGGGCCGCTGGGGCATCGATGCAGAGGCCCGGGATCTCCGGGACTTTCGTATCAGGGATGGCATCGGCGTGGCCGCCTATGGGGACCACGGCGTCTGGGTCCTGGACGTTGGGGATGGACGGTGGGGGGGGACCCCCACGGCCCCGGAGGTCATCTCCTCGTGGACGCCACCCGAGGGGCACATCCAGGTGGCGGCCGTCCATCGGAACGCCGACGGCCACCACTACCTCTTCCTGGGGGATGAGCGATTCGGCTGCCCGGAATGCATTTCCCGGTCCGGGCCCCACGAGGAGAGTCCCCGGGGAGCCATTCGGATCCTCTCCCTGGCCGATCCGGAGACGCCGACGGAGGTGGCCCGGTTCGAGGTTCCCGAGGCCGGGGTCCGCAACCTTCACCTGCAGGGCGATCGCCTCTATGCGGCCTACGGCCAGGGGGGGCTCCGGGTGGTGGATGTCTCGGGGGAGCTCCGCGGGGATCTCTACCGCCAGGGACGGGAGATCGCCTGGTTTCCCACCGGCCACCCTTCGGGGTTCACTCCCAATGCCCCCATGGCACGGGGGGTACGCTTCCATCGAGGGCACGTCTTCGTCTCGGATCTGAATTCCGGGCTCTGGGCCATCCGTCTCGTGCCTTTGACGGCAGGCAGAGTGCCCTGATGGACTCGGGCTATCCGGTGCCCGCCCTGCAGCACCGGGAGGAGCTGGCGGTTCGTCGGAGTCGCTTCATCACCACCCTCGCTCCGGCCCCGGACGAGGCGGCGGCGCAGGGGCTGATCCGGACCGTTCGGGAGGAATTCCCCGACGCCACCCATCATTGCTGGGCTTTCGTGGCCGGTCCCCCGGGGGACACGGCCCGGGTGGGGATGAGCGATGACGGTGAGCCCCACGGGACGGCGGGGCGGCCCATCCTCACGACCCTTCTCCACTCCGGGGTGGGCGAAGTGGCCGCCGTGGTGACGCGGTACTTCGGAGGAGTGAAACTGGGGAAGGGAGGGCTGAGTCGGGCCTATTCCGGAGCGGTGGCTGAGGCATTAGAGCGCCTTCCCACCGAGATCCGGGTCCAGCGGGTGGATGTCCGGCTGTCGCTGGACTACCCCCACGTGGACGGTGTTTTCCGGCTCCTGGACGAACTGGGGGGAGAACGGCTGGAGGAGGCGTATGGAGCAGCGGTTCGACTCCGGGTCTCCATCCCCCAGGGTGCCCTGGAGCGGCTGGAACGAGGCGTGGCGGATGCCACGGGGGGGACCGGTGGGTTGGATGCGGTGGAGCCGTAATCCCCTACTCCATCAGGGGCCGCTCAATTCTCTCGGGTGAGGGGCAGCGTGTCGGCGCGAGGAGGTGCGGGGCGACGGTTGAGGTCGATTCGGCGGAGTTGTTCCACCGTTTCATTCAGCTCCCGAATGCGTTGCTCCTGCTCCGCTCCCCTTTGCCGGGCGCCCTCCAGATCCTGCAGTAGAGTTCGTAACCAGCGGGCTTGAACCCCCTCCGGCGTTGCCGGATACTCCTCGACGAGACGGGTGAGGATAGAGAGCGCCTGTTCCTCATCCCGGTCCTGACCCTCGGCCAGTAGATGGAGGAGGCCAAGGTGCCAGAGGGCCCGGGCACGGAGTTCGGCGGGGATCTCGACCCCGTTGCCCGCCTCCTCTTCCCAGCGATCCAGTACGTACTGGAAGCGGGCGCGGGAGGCGGAGTGATCGCCGATGGCCAGGTAGGCCTTTCCCTCGGCAAGGATCTCCTCGGTCCGGTCCCGGGGGACAACCGGGGGTGGCTCCGGTTCGGAGGAGGGGGCTGGAGCGGGGGCTGAGGCAGGGGGTGGGGCGGGGGGCGGCTCTGGCTCGTTACGGATCCAGGCACATCCGGACCCTGCGAGGAGGATGACCAGGGACAGCACCGCGGTCCGACCGGCACCCGGGCGAGGGCCGGCCAAACGTCGTTCCCGGACGGGAGCGGCGCGAGATGACGGACGACGCTTGGGGGCGGAGCCGTGCGAAGGGACCATGAGCGGCTTTTACCCTATGGATGCCCTGTAGGGTCCTCCGGAAGGGAGGCGTTCCGGCTGGGCAGGGGGCGCACCGTTCAACTCCGGGAAGTGCAATTCCGCCCATCGACGGGGAAGGACGGGAAGGAGGACCTGGAAAATCGAGCCTCCCCCTTCGCGGTCTTCCACCCAGATGGCACCCTCGTGGGCTTCTACCACCTGCTGGGAGATGGCCAGGCCCAACCCTACGCCCTGGCCGTGAATCCGCTGATTCAGCCGGACCTGGTGGAACTTCTCGAAGATCCCTTCCTTGTGTTCATCGGGGACACCGCTTCCCCGATCCGCCACGGAGAGGAGGATCCAGGGGCCCCGAGCGTCCCCGATTTCCTCGGCCCAATGCGGAGGAAGGGATTTCGGGGGGCGTCTCAACTCCTGCATCTCCACATCGATGGTGTTCCCCCTGGGAGAGAATTTCACCGCATTTCCCACCAGGTTGGCGGCCACGTCCCGGACCATTTCTCCGTCGCAAACCACCGCGGGCCCCGCGTTCGCGCCCAGGTCCCCCTCCACCCGGAGTTCCCGCTCCTCCAGGAGGGGGCCCAGTTCCGCCACCACCGTCGACACAATCTCCCCCAGGTAGCGCCGCTGGGGCTGGTAACGGAAGGCTCCGGCCTCCAGGCGGGAAACTTCCAGAAGGTTGGAAATCATCCCCGAGAGCCGAATGGCGCTCTGGTGGGAGAGCTGGAGAAGATGCTCCTGCTTGGCCGTGAGGGGACCTGGAATCTGCTCCAGCAGGATGAGGACGGTTTCGTGGATGGCGGCCAGGGGACCCTTGAGCTCGTGGGAAACGTGGGAGGTGAAGTCCCGTTTCATGTCCTCAAGCTCGTTGAGGCGCTCAGCCATCTCATTGAAATCCCGGGCCAGGTGGGCCAGTTCCTGGGGTCCCGTCGTTTCCAGGCGATGGTCGAAGCGCCCCCGTGCCAGTTCCCGGGTGCCCCGGGTCAGTCGCCGGAGAGGCCCCGAGATGGAAAGATAGAGGGCCACCCCCAGGGAAAGGGCGAAGGCCAGCCCCAGGAGGGCGCCCCACCACGCCACACTTCGGGCCTGCTCCGCGGCCTCCGACGAGGCTTCGGCCCGTTGGGTCACCGCCATGTCCGTCGAGGCCAGGAGCCCCTCGAGGCCCACCCGCATCCCGTCCAACCCCTCCTCGATACGGTCCAGGGGCTCGGGGTCGAAGGCGGAGAGGGGAAGGGGCGTTTCCCGGACCTGCCGGAGTTCCTCCTGGTCAGCCACGGCCTGGTAGAGATCCCACCCCTCCAGGGCGCGTCTCCGGAACTCCTCCTCGTCCTGATCCATCTCGAGAAGGCGAAGCGCGGCCAGATCCGACTCCACGGAAGCCTCCCATGCCTCCCACTGATCCAGGTATCCGGCATCGCCGAGGAGGAGTGACTTGGCGGCAAATTCCCGCAACCCCTCCACCCCCTGGAGCAAGCGAATGGAGACCCGGGAGGCCTCCAGCCGGACCCCGGAAAGCTCCCGGTTGATGTCCCTCATCTCCGTCAGCACGGTGAGCTGATAGGCCACCAGGCCGAGGAGGAGCCCGGTCAGCAGGAGAAGCCCCAGGCCGATCCGGGTGGTGATTCTCACCGTTCGACCCCGTAGGCCTTCAGCTTGTTGTGGATGGTGCGGACACTCACCCCAAGGCGCCGGGCGGTTTCGGTCTTGTTGTTCCCCGTTTCATCAAGGGTCCGGAGGATGAGTTCTCGTTCCGCATCCGCTACCGTGGCATCCGGAGGGAAGGCGTAGCTCTTCGCCCCGCCGCCCCGCTCAGGATTCCTGACGTATGGAGGGAGATGCTCGAGTTCGATCCGCGCCCCGGGAGAAAGGACCACGGCCCGCTCCACCAGGTTCCGGAGTTCCCGGACATTCCCCGGCCATGGGTAGTGCTCCATGGCCTCCAGCGTCTCCTCGGCGAATTCCCGGGACTCGCGCTGGTGTTTCCGGGAGAGATCCCGGACGAAGGCATTGGCCAGGAGGCGGATGTCTCCCTCCCGGTCCCGGAGGGCCGGAAGCTGGATATGGAGGACGTTGAGTCGAAAGAAGAGGTCCTCGCGGAGAACACCTTCCTCCACCGCCTTTCGGGGATCTCGGTTGGTGGCCGCAAGGGTCCGGACGTCGAAAGAGACCTCTCGGGACCCCCCCACCCTCCGGATGCGGGCCAGGTCCAGGACTCGCAGGAGCTTCGGTTGGAGCTCCTTGGGCATCTCCCCGATCTCGTCCAGGAAGAGCGTTCCGCCATCGGCGAGCTCGAAGCACCCGGCCCGGGACTCGGTGGCGCCGGTGAAGGCTCCCTTCTCATGGCCGAAGATCTCGCTTTCCATGAGTTCCCGGGGGATGGCGGCAGCGTTCACCGCCACGAAGGGTCCCGAAGCCCTCCCGCTCAGTCGATGGAGGGTCCTGGCCACCAGCTCCTTGCCCGTCCCGCTCTCACCGGTGATGAGGACCGAGGCGTCGGACGTGGCGGCGGAGCGGATGAGGCGGTAGGCCTCCTGCATGGCCGGGCTCTTTCCGATGAACGGGTAGAGGCCGTCCCCGCCCTCCTCTTCCTCTGGATCGGGCAGCACCGGGGCCTCTGACTTCGTCTCTACCCCGGTGTCCGACTTCCGGAGGTATTCCTCCACGACCGCCTGGAGGTTCGGGTAGTTCAACGGCTTGGTGATGAAGTCCACCGCCCCCAGCTTCATGGCCTCCACCGCCATCTCAACGGATGCGTGGGCGGTGAGGAGGATCACGGGGCGGGAGGGGTCGTCCTTCCGGAGACGTCCCAGGAGTTCCAGGCCCGAAGCCTCCGGCATGACCACATCGGAGAGGACGAGGTGGGGCTTCCAGTCTGCGGCCAGGGTGGAAGCGGAGATCGCATCGGGCGCGACCTTCACGCTGTACCCCCATCGCTGGAGGCGCATTTCCAGGACATCACGGAAGGTGGGGTCGTCGTCGACCACAAGGATACGGTGAAAATTCCGAACCATAGGACGAGCAACTGCGTCAGTGGGACGGGGACCCCGGGGATGCGGGGGGGGGCACGACTTCGGGACGTTCGGGCGCGGACCCGTGGAAGGAAGGGTACCCTACCAAGGAAGGGTGCCCTCCCGGAGGCGCCGCCGCAAGCCTTTGCCTTACGGCTTGCGGCGGCGCCTCCGGGAGGGCGGAACAGCGGGGCGGCCCTTGGCGGGCCTTATGGCGGGCCTTAGCGCTCCCCGTCTTTCTCGGAGCTCGTGGAGGCCACCCGGGCGGCCCCTCCCTCGGGATTGAAGTCGATGACCAGGGCCACGCGACGGTTCTGCCAGCCTTCTTCACCGGGTCCCGCAGCGCCAGGAATGATCTGCCGCTCCTGGGACTCGCCGTAGCTCACGGCACGGAGATGCTCCGAGGAGAGCCCCTGGGTGGTGAGAAAGTTCTTCACCGACTCTGCCCGGCGCTGACCGAGCCGCTGGTTGTAGGCGGCACTCCCTGCACTGTCGGTGAAACCTTCCACCGTGATCGAGGCGTTGGGGTAGTATGCCTGCACCGTCTGGGCGAAGCGCTCCAGGACCGGGTGGTCCTGGGGACGGACGGTGTCGTCGTCGAAGGCGAAGTGCACCGGGGCATTGAACCGGATCGCGTTCTCAAGACGCTCCACCGTCACCTCGAATTCGTCCCGGAGGTCACGAAGGGCGGTCTCCATCTGTTCCATGCGACGGTCCACCGCGTCGATGCGGGATTCGAGGCGCTCCTCTACGGCCCGGTCCCCCGCTTCCATTTCGGCCCGCATGTCCGAGCGGAGATCGGCCAGATCCCGCTGGACGTCGTCCTGCTTCGCGTAGCCGCAGCCGGCGGCGAACAGGAGAGTCAAGGTCAAAGCCACGCCCTTCGCGGCTGTTCCGGTGGGTCTGTGTACGATCACCCCTTTCATACGTCCTCCTTAAGCTCGGGATCCAGATAGATGTTCACCAAAATCTGCTCCGGCGGTTCAATTGGGGTGAGGACGGTGCCTCGGCTCCCCTTCGGACATCCGTTACTCGCAAGGCAGGTGCCAGTGGCGGGGGGACGAGGGGAGGGGAGAAGAAAATCAAGTGTTTACATGGGTCCTGGGGTCATTCAAGCCAGGTGGGGCGTAAGCCCGACGTTGGATTTTCGGCGCCACTCAGGCAGTCATTGCCGGGCTGCGTGCAAAAGATGCCGGGGCCCCCGGCTGGGCGTCTGGGGGCTGGAGGGGGGCTCAGTCGGTCCCAGGGGTTGAATGGTTGGAGTCCTGGGGGTAACTTTCCCCGCCTCTACCCGGGCCTGTAGCTCAGGTGGTTAGAGCGCACGCCTGATAAGCGTGAGGTCGGTAGTTCGAGTCTACCCAGGCCCACTCCCCGGAAAGCCAGGCCACCCGCGGATTTATGTGGGTGGCCTGGCTTTTTGGTGTCATGCTGGCGTGCGTACGGTGACACGAATGGTGTCAAGCAGCGTGATCGTCCATGCGCGCCGGCGAGCCCGGGTGAGCCGTGAACAGCGGTGAGCCTCGGGC
>REED01000155.1 GCA_007695225.1 Gemmatimonadales bacterium | reverse complement strand
GGCATGGAGCTATCACGGTCGTCCCGATACCATCGCTGAAGGCCTCAGCCCGTATGACTGGTATCTTGATCACGTGATCAGGGGCGCGCGGTTCCACGCCTTCCCCGGGGACTACCTCCAGCGCCTGGAGGACATCTCCTCCATTTCCCGCGGCCCATGATCGTCCTCAACGCGCAGCAACTCCAGCGCCTCGCGGAATCCCTCCTCCGCCTGGAGCGCCTTTTGGAGGCGGAAGGGGGAGACACCGGCGTGATCCGGGAGGGGCTCGACGAAGCGGCCCACCGAATGGGCGTTCACCTGGCCGTGGTGCGCCTGGCGGATGCGGGGACCCTTCTGCAGATGCATGGTCCCGCCTCCGGTGGTGACCCTGGGAAGCTGTGGGCCACGGCAGAGCTCCTCTTCCTGGATGGGCTTCGAGCCCGGGCGGAGGGAGACCCGGGAGAGGCGGAGCGCCAGCTCGAGACCGCCTTGGCGCTTTTCCAGGAGGTGGACTCCGGACTCACCCTTCCCGAGCTCTCGCCCTCACCTCAGCGGCGGGTGGAACAGGCACGGCGGCTCCTGGGACGCGATTCGTAGCGTCAGCCCAGGCTCAGCCCAGGCTCAGCCTGAGCTCGGTCCAGTCTGGACCGGGTCGGGTCGGGTGGGGCTTCCTTCGGCCCCGCCTTCCCCGCGTTGCCTCCTCCTCGACCCTCCCGTACCTTGGCCCGTTGCGGCCTGCTTTCCCGGCTGCCCTCCACCCGCCACACCACCATCGAGGTAGCCATGAGCGTTCCCGCCGCAGGCCCCACCCGGCGTCGATTCCTTGCCCATTTCGCCGGGGTGGGAATGGGGACCACCCTCCTCCCCGGCGTGCTCTGGGGGAAGATGCAGGAGGCCGGGGCCACCGAGGTTACCCCGGAGATGCTCCGGGAGGCGCTTGCGGTGGCGGGGCTGGAGCTGGATGACGAAGCCCAGGAGGCCATGCTGGACGGGGTCAACCAGGACCTGACGCGTCGGGCCACCCTCCGGGAGATTGCCATCCCCAACGACGTATCTCCCCCCTTCCACTTCAGCCCCCTGGTGCCGGGGATGGAGGCGAGTCGCGAGGAGCGGCCATTCCGGCGGAGCCACCCCCCGGTGCGCCGCCCCGCAGACCTGGAGGAGGTGGCCTTCTGGTCCGTCACCGAGCTCTCGGAACTGATCCGCACCCGGCAGGTGACCTCCACCGAGCTCACCGAGATGTACCTGGAGCGGCTCCACCGCTACAACCCGGTCCTGAACTGCGTGGTGACCTTCCTCGACGACCGGGCGCTGGATGAGGCCCGGCGCGCCGACGCCGACCTGGAGGCAGGACGCTACCGCGGGCCCCTCCACGGGATCCCCTGGGGAGCGAAGGACATCATCGCGGTGCGGGGACACCCCACCACCTGGGGGTCGGATGCCTACCGGGAACAGGTGCTGGACGAGGACTCCACCCTGGTGGAGATGCTCCGGGACGCGGGTGCGGTGCTCGTGGCCAAGCTCACCACCGGGGAGTTGGCCCAGGGGGACCGGTGGTTCGGAGGCCAGACCCTTAATCCCTGGAACCTGGAGGAGGGATCCAGTGGCTCGTCGGCCGGCCCCGGCTCAGCCACAGCGGCTGGGCTGGTGGGCTTTTCCATCGGCACCGAGACCAGCGGCTCCATCCTGAGTCCCTCCGCCCGGTGTGGGGTCACGGGGCTGCGACCCACCCTGGGGCGTGTGACCCGTCACGCCACCATGGCGCTCTCCTGGACCCTGGACCGGCTGGGGCCCATGTGTCGCTCTGCGGAGGACTGCGCCCTGGTCCTGCAGGCCATCGCCCGTCCCGATGGTCGGGACATGAGCGTGGTGGACCTTCCCTTCAACTGGGATTCGGAACTGGACATCCGGAGGCTCCGCGTCGGCTACATCCCCGAGGCCTTCGACGAGGTGGTGGACCCCCTCATGGATGCCCACAACCGGGCCGCACTGGATGTCCTCCGGGGACGGGGGGTGGACTTCGTGGAGGTTTCGGTCCCCGAGTTCACCACCGACCTGTCCCCGATCGGGGTGGAGTCGGCGGTCTTCTTTGACGAACTGGTACGGACCGGGCGGGATCAGGAACTCACCAATCCCGGGCGGGCCGCCGGATGGCGCCGGAGCTGGCTCGTCCCGGCGGTGGACTATCTTCGGCAGCAGCGGATCCGCTCCATGATGATGATGGAACTGGCCCGAGCCACCGAGCATGTCGACGTCTATCTGGCCCCACGGGCCACCGGGGCGCAGCCGGGGCAGGGGGGAGAGCCCACCGCGCTCCAGCGCCATTCCAGCATGGCGAACCTGGCCACCTATCCGGCGGTCTCGGTTCCCCATGGATTCGCTGAGAGCGGGAGCCCGAACAGCCTCCTCTTCTTCGCCCGACCCTTTGGGGAGACGGAACTGTTGGCCGTTGCCAAGGCCTACCAGGACGCCACGGATTTCCACCGGGAGCGGCCGGGTGCGGTCACCTGACCGGAGGACTGAGCCTTGAGCCCGGATCGCCCTTGCCCCTTGGTTCGGCCCACATCGACCCTCCCGCGTTGACTTCGGCCCGGCCGAGGAGGAGGTTCGAGGAGGCGAATCCCAATGCGGAGGTCCGATGTCCTCGAAGAAAGCCCGCCGGAAGAAGCGTCAGCAGAAAGAGGCGAAGGAGAAGGGCAGGGGGAAGCTGAACCCGGCACACCTGTTCATTCTCGCCATGGGTGTGGTCCTGCTGTTCATCGTCGTGGGCGCCGTGGTCCTGGGGGCTTCCGGGGCACCGGGGGATCCCCCATGGCCCGGAGCCGTCTGGTCCGCTTCCCACGGACATTGGCACTGACCGTTCTGGGATAGCGGAAGAGGCGAGGCAGCTTTCAGCTGAAAGCTCCGAAAACGGGGCGCCGAGCCGTGGGGGATGATCCGATGATGACCCGGCGCCCCGCCCTCCGCGAGGTGCCTATTTCACTCCGGCCTACTCCACTCCGGCCTACTCCACCCCGGCCAGACTCGCCGTAAGGAGGAGGAGCATCCGCATCCCCGTACGCTGGATGGGGACATAGGCCCATTCGGCAAGGGTGTGGGCGTTCCCGCCCCGTCCGGTCCCGGTGGCGATGGCCGGGATCCCCCGGGCCACGGCCACGTTCGCATCGGTGGCCCCAGAGGCCACGGCCCGGGCGTCCAGTCCCAGGTGCTGGTGGACGTGGAGGGTGGTTTCCACCACCGGGTGGGTGCGACGGTCCGCCAGGTCGGCCTCCGTCCCTCCGGCGGGGGTGCGGTTCGTGGCCTCCAGGGCCCACTCGACCCCCTCGGCCGCCGCGGCTGCAGCCACCCGGGCCTCCACCTCGTCGTTGAGGCGGTCCAGAAGCTCCGGATCCACGGAGCGAAGGTCCAGTGTGAAGGAGACCTGGGCGGGGATGGCGTTGTAGATCTCCCCGCCGTCCAGCATCCCCACATTCATCACCGCCCCATCGGAGCCGCTGGGGAGCTCCATCTCGTAGATGGAAAGGATGGCCCGGGAGAGGGCGCGGGCGGGGTGCGGCCGGCCGGTGGAAGAGAGGGTGTGGGCCGCCTCTCCCCGGAGGAAGTAGCGGGTCCAGTAGATCCCCAGCGCCCCGTAGGAGACGGAGCCAAGGCCCGAATCCAGGGCGATGAGCATGTCCGGCTCGGGGTTGTGGTCGAGCCAGTAGGTCATCCCGACGAGCCCCACCTCCTCCTGGACCGTACCCACGAAGAGGATGTCGCCTCGGGTCTCGAGCCCCGCTTCGTCCATGGCCCGTGCCAGGGCCAGCATGCTGGCGAGCTCGTTGCTGTCGTCAGAGATGCCGGGGGCCCGGAGGGTGTCGCCGTCGATGCGCACGGTGATGTCGGTCCCCAGGGGGAAGACGGTGTCCATGTGGGCTGCATAGACGATGGTGGGCCCTCCGCCGGTGCCGGGCCGCCGAGCGGTGACGTTGCCGATGGAGTCGATGCTGACCTCGAGCCCCAGCGCCTCGAATTCCCGGCGAAGGTATTCGGCCCGCTCCTGTTCGTGCCCCGAGGGCGCCGGGATCTCGGTGATGTGGATCCACTCCTCCACCTGCCGGTCGAAATCCCGCTCCAGGATCTCCAGGGCCCGGACCACCCCGGGGTGGGATGCGATCTCAGGGTCGAAGAGGCTTCCGGTGGGGGTGTCCTGGGCCACCGCGGGCTGGGTTCCCGCCAGCCCGAGAAGAACCACGAAGGCGAGGGCGATCCAGGGCCGGAGGGACCGCGCCGCGTCTGGATGCGGAAGATGGCAGGAGCCGGAAGAGGTCATCGGAGTCACGTGGGTTCCTGAGGGGGGGAGGGATGCAGGCCGATCCGCGCGAAGGGGTGCGGGTCGATCCGCAAAGGTGTGAGGAGAGCCAGGAGGAGGCAAGCCGGGGATCCTCTCCGCTCGTTGGGGTAAAGATACGGCGGCGCACGCGGGTGCCGAATGCCGGTGAGTCCCTGACCCAACACAGCCTTCCAGGTCCCGACCCCGGACCGGAGGGAGAGGAGTCCCCATCCGACGCTCCAGCCCCTTCGGACTGCGAGCAGGGCCGCTAAGCGTCCAGCCGCTCCGGATCAAACCGGTGGCCGTTGTGGAGGTCGACACACCCCGTGGGTGAACTGGCCGAACGACTCATCGAGGCCCTCCTCGGCCTTCCGTCCACCACGATCTACCTCCTCATCGGGGTCCTCAGCTGGGCCGAGGCCGCCTTCTTCCTGGGGTTCATCACCCCGGGGGAGATCGCCGTGGCCACGGGAGGAATCCTCGCTTCGGCAGGCCAGGTCTCCCTGGGCTGGCTGATCCCCATCGTCGTGCTGGGGACCCTGGCGGGGAACTCCACCGGCTACTGGCTCGGGCGTCGCTGGGGGGCGGGCGTTCTGGAATGGAAGCCACTCCAGAAGCCGTTCGGCGGGGCCATCGAGGTCGCCCGAAGCTTCATGGAGCGCCGGGGCGAGTGGGCCATCGTCCTGGGCCGCCTGGCTACCCCGACCCGGATCGTGGTGCCGTTTTTGTGCGGGGCCTCCAGGCTGCCCTACCGACGATTCGTACTCTTCGATGTTCCCGCCACCCTGATCTGGGCGCTGGCCTGGAGCCTCCTCGGGTACTTCCTGGGAGAATCGTGGAGCCTCCTTCAGGATGTGGCCGGAACGGCCGCGATCTTCGTTTTGGTCCTCTTCGTCCTCGGCGTACTGATCCGCTGGGTCACCGTCCTCATCGCCCGGAACCAGCGCCGGGTGCAGGCGGCGTTCCGCCTCTTCCTGACGGTCACCGGGACCCGGGGGATCGCCCGCAGGGTGGCGCCCCTCTTCTCCTGGTTCGGCCGGCGGCTTGATCCAAGGCTGGCCCATGGACTGAGCCTCACGGTGGCGTTTCTGGCGCTGCTGGCCGCGGTGGGTGGAGTGGGGCTCGTTCTTGGTCAGACACGGGCGGTGCGGGGGCTGGCGCTCCTGGACTTTCCGACGCTGGAGTGGATGGTGGCCAACCGCACGGACGAGGCGGTTCGCTTCGCACGCACCACGCTCGGATTTCTCCGCTGGCCGGGGGTGCTCCTCCTTACCATCCCCATTGCTGCGGTGAGTGGATGGAAGGGGTCCATGGCGGGGTTCCGTCTCATCATCGGGCTGGTGGGGGCCGGGGGCGGGGCGTACTTCCTGGATATGCACGTCCTGGAAGGAGTGGTGCCCCGGGCCGAGTTCCCCTCGGTGCCGGTGGCCGTGGCCGCGACCCTCGTGACCCAGGTCACCGTTGTCGTAGCCCGGAAGTGGGGTTGGGGACCGTCCGTAACAACGGCTGGAACGGGGTTCTTCCTCATCTGCGCCATTGCCCTGGGGACGGTGGTGGCTGGGTGGGCTGCGCCCTCGGGGATCGTCCTGGGCTTCGCACTCGGGCTGGGGTGGGCCACCGCTTTGGAACTCCCCGGGACCATCACTCGGGATCATCGTCCAGGACCGTCGGCCTGAGGGCAGCACGCCCAGGTCCTTTTCTGGAATAATTCCATTCTAGGTGTTATCCTTCCCCCATGGATGACTCCGCAGCCGAACTTCAGGCCGCCTTGAAAGCGGCGGGACTCCGAGCCACCGCCCAGCGCATCGCGACCCTGGACGTGCTCCGCGAGAAGCCGAGCCACCTGTCCGTGGAGCGGGTGACCGAGAGAGTCCGCTCGCGCCTGGGCAAGGTGTCCCAACAGGCCGTGTACGACGCCCTGGGGGCGCTTGCCTCTGCCGGGTTGGCTCGCCGGATCGAGCCCGCGGGGAGTCCCGCGCTCTTCGAGTCACGGGTCGGCGACAACCACCACCACGTGGTTTGCCGAAAGTGCGGCGCCGTTGCCGACATCGACTGCGTGGTGGGAGCTGCCCCCTGTCTGGAGGCTTCCGAGACCCATGGATTCGTAATGGACGAAGCGGAGATCACCTTCTGGGGCCTCTGCCCCGAGTGTCAGCTGTCTCCGGACTGATCCGGACAGGGCGTTCTGGACGGGGCCGCCTGAGCCCCCTCTAGGCGCCGGCCGGGATGGACAGCCTGATCAACGACTCCGATCACCCCAAGAGAGGAAGGACCACCGAAATGGCAAAGGACGACAAGAAGCCCAAGCCCACCACCACCGATGCCGGAGTTCCCGTATCCAGCGACGAGCATTCCCTCACCGTAGGCCCCGATGGCCCCATCCTGCTCCATGACCACTATCTCATCGAGCAGATGGCCAACTTCAACCGGGAGCGCATCCCGGAACGGCAGCCCCATGCCAAGGGGGCGGGCGCCTTCGGGTACTTCGAGGTCACCCACGACGTGAGTGCCTACACCAAGGCCGCCGTCTTCCAGCCAGGAACCCGAACGGACACCCTGATCCGGTTCTCCTCGGTGGCTGGAGAGCGGGGGAGCCCCGACACATGGCGTGATCCCCGGGGGTTCTCCCTCAAGTTCTACACCTCCGAGGGCAACTACGACATGGTGGGGAACAACACGCCGGTTTTCTTCGTCCGGGATCCCATGAAGTTCCAGCACTTCATCCGCTCCCAGAAGCGCCGTGCCGACAGCGGACTCCGGGACCATGACATGCAGTGGGACTTCTGGACCCTCTCCCCCGAGTCGGCCCATCAGGTCGCCTGGCTCTTCGGGGACCGGGGCATCCCGAAGACCTGGCGGCACATGAATGGCTACTCGAGCCACACCTACATGTGGGTGAACGCCGAGGGGGAGCGCTTCTGGGTGAAGTACCACTTCAAGACGGACCAGGGTATCGACTTCCTGACCCAGGCGGAGGCGGATCGGATCGCAGGAGAGGACGGGGACTACCACCGCCGCGATCTCTTCAACGCTATCAAGGCGGGGGACCACCCCAGTTGGACGCTGAAGATACAGATCATGCCCTTCGAGGAGGCGGAGACCTATCGGTTCAACCCCTTTGACCTGACCAAGGTCTGGCCCCACGGGGACTATCCGCTCCACGAGGTGGGAAAGCTGGTCCTGAACCGGAATCCCACCGACTTCCACACCGAGATCGAGCAGGCCGCCTTCGAGCCGAACAACCTGGTGCCCGGCATCGGGATCAGCCCGGACAAGATGCTCCTCGGCCGGGTCTTCTCCTACGCCGACGCCCACCGCGCCCGGATGGGGGTCAACTACAAGCAGATCCCGGTGAACAAGCCCAAGTCCCCGGTTCATAGCTACAGCAAGGACGGGGCGATGCGGGTGGAGAACGTCTCGGACCCGGTCTACGCTCCCAACTCCAAGGGCGGACCGAAGGCCGACCCGGAGCGTTATCCCACCGTGGAGAAGTGGTCCGCCAGCGGGGAATTCATCCGGGCCGCCTACACGCTTCGCGAGGACGACGATGATTGGGGGCAGGCGGGGACGCTGGTCCGGGAGGTCATGGACGACGACGCCCGGGATCGCCTGGTTTCCAACGTGGTGGGCCACCTCTCCAACGGGGTTTCCGAGCCGGTCCTGGAGCGGGCCCTGGAGTACTGGCGGAACATCGATCAGGAAGTAGGGGACCGGATTGCCGAGGGAGTGAAGGGCTGAGTGAGGGGCTGAGCGCCTCCGCTCACCGGTCCGGAATGGAGACGCCCTCTGGCGACGCCGCCAGGGGGCACCCATTCCAAGACGACCGCGCCGGATCCCGGGGACGGGATCCGGCGCAGTTGTTTCGTCGCAACTCCGACCGCAGGAGCGGATCTCCGGTTCTGCCGCTGCCTTGCTCCGCATTCCACAGAGATCCCCCTTCCGAGGTCAGGTCGTGACCCCTCCTCCCCTTTCCCTTCCCATCGACCATCCCGGCTGGCGGTTCTTCAGCGACCGGGTGATGGGAGGCGTGTCCGACGGGGAGGCCAGGGTGGAGACGGTGGCGGGCCGACGGGCGATTCGGCTCCGGGGGAAGGTGTCGCTGGACCACGGGGGAGGGTTCCTGCAGGTAGCCTGCCCCCTCGGGACTTCCTCGGACCCGGTGTTCGACGCCTCGGCCCTGGCCGGGGTCGAACTGGACGTGCTGGGAACCTCTGGAGCTCCGGGCACGTACGCCGTGCATCTCCGGACGGCGGACACCCGTGCACCCTGGCAGGTCTACGTGGCCCCCCTCCCGGCCGAATCGGGAGCGTCCGCCGAGTCCAACTCCGAGCCTGAGCCCAATCTCGAGCCTGAGCCCAATCGCGAGCCCAGGCCCAGTCTCGAGCCCGGGTCGTGGCGCACCGTCTTCCTTCCCTGGTCGGCCTTCCACCCCCAGTCCCTTCGACTTCCCCTGGACCCGACCCGGCTCCGGAGGGTGGGACTTGCGGCGTCCGGCGCCGCCTTCGAGGCCGACCTGGCGGTGGCTCGCATCGCCTTCGTGGCGGGGGATCCCTCCCTTCAGGGAAGATCCCGCCGGGCCTTCCCCAGGTAGAGTTCCACGCCCCCCAGGAGGGACACCGGACCGGCCACGACACCCCGCTGGAGCCGAGGAATGGCCCCGCCGCTCAGACGTCGGACGAACCGGTCCAGGTCCTCCCGGTTGTTGCGTCGGCGAGACTCCCGGGTCCTTCCCAGGCTCACGATCTCGTGCACCACGAAAAGGACGCGATCCGTCCCCGCCTCCAGGGCGCGGGTCCGTGCCTCTCCCACCTGGCGCAGGAGTTCCCACCGCAGGGCCCCCAGGGGGTCCAGAGGCTCCAGGGGCTCCAACCCCGGCTTCGGTGGAGGCAGGAGCGTTCGGGCCAGGGACCGTATGGTCTCCACCCGATCCGAGTCCTGGTCCCGGGCGATCTCCTGCACCGCTGTGCGGAGTTCACCTTCCACTCGCAGTCCGAAGGGCGCGTCTCCCCAGGCCAGGACATGGCCGGCCACTGGCCCCACCGCGGAGTGGAGTTCCATCCGTAGGGTGGCTCCTGGGGTGTCTCGCCCAAGGGCTACCGGCTCGACCTGGAGTACCTCGAGGCGCCCCGGCTCCGGCCCGTCGTCCAGGTCGCCCCCACCGGGGAGGTGAAGGAGCTCGCGGAGTTCCGGAGGGAGTCCCGGCGGCCGGTCCGGTGGACACCAGGCCAGGGCCATGTCATATCCCGGATCCCCGGGCCTCCAGCGGGAGGAGGTGGACCCGGCCACGGCCTGGGCCCATGCCTCGAAGGATTCGATGGGAACGCCTTCGTGGTGGATCATCATGGAGGGGTCCGGGTTCAGATTCGGCCGTTGAGATGCGGCCGTTGAGATGCGGCCACGGGGAACGACCATGACCAAGCGACGCCTACCCCGGCGGGGGGGCGTCGTGCCGGGTGGCGTCCCATGACCGGAGGGAAGGAAGTCGGATCACGGCATCGCCTCCTGCTCGAGGCACGAGATCCGTCCCGGAGGCGGATCCCGTGCCTCGAGCCACTCGGTGCATATCGGCCCTGAGGCCTGCTCGAGAGGAGGAGATCTTCAGGGCGAGTGGCGCTCGGCGCGCAACCCCGCCTGACCCGGGTTGCCACTGCTCGACCCGCCACTTCCGCCATTCCCGAGGGTGAAGCTCACGGCGAGCAGGGAGACCTGAGGGGAACCGACCTCGAGTATTCCGATGGACGGCCCGCCCCCGCCCCCCCCGCCGTGACCGCCGGCCCCTCCGTTCCCACCGTTTCCGCCCTGTCCACTGGCGCCGAGGATCCCGTCATTCCGGCGCCCCGAACCGCCGCTGCCCCCATCCCCGCCCGGCCCACCGATTCCGCCTTCTCCACCGGTGCCGCCGTTGCGGGTTACGATCTCGACCCGATCCAGCGAAACAGCGCCGCCGGCGACAATCAGTCCGAACGATCCTCCACCACCCGTCCCGGCCCTCCCCGCGGTGCCACTCGCCCCACCCGCACCACCACCCGCACCACTGGAGCCGCAGCCCCCGAACGCTCCCGCCCCACCGCCCCCGCCCCCGCCGCCACTTCCGTTGGTCCCGGCAGTTCCGTCGTCACCGTTCGCCGCCTGGTAGGCCGTTCCGGAGGCCGTGCCAAAGGAAAGCCCGGCGCGCCCGTTCTCTCCACGCGTACCGGCGGCACCGGCATCGGCAGCCTTGCCGTGGGCACCCGCGCTACCTACGCGGACTCCACCGGATCCGCCGTCTCCGCCATTGTCCCCGCCCCCCCGCACGCCGTTCCCTCCATCCACGGTCGATCCGATGCCGCCCGCACCCCCTGGCGCGAAGCTGGACCCTCCGCCCGCGCCACCCGCACGAGTCACGCCCGGGAAGCAAGCGACGGGGAGCTGACCGGCCCGGCCGCCACTTCCTGCACTGCCCCGTTCGCCATTGCTGCCCGCCGTGCCGCTTCCGCCCTGCCCGCTCAGGAGCCGGCTGGAGCGGATGGTGATTCCCGTGGCATTCTCCAGCCGCAGGGCGACCGAACTGACACCCGCATCGCTCACGTCGGCGCTCTGGATGATCAAGCCATCGAGCACCACGTCGCTCACATTGCTTCCACTCACCGCGACCCTTCCCGCGCCAACGAAGGTCGCAGCGTCGGTCCGCTGCCAACTCAAGCCGTCGTAGCCGCCTACGATCCGCACGCCCGAGCGAAGGGTGATGGCCTGCGGGTACGATCCACCGGCGACGCGGATCTCCTGTCCGGAGGCAGCGCGCTGGATTCCGGCACCGATGGTGGCGAAGGGCGCCTCGCGGGTTCCTGCGTTCGCGTCTGAGCCCCGGGCTGCATCGACGTGAAGGGCAGCGGCCCCATCCGGATCTCGATCA
This sequence comes from Gemmatimonadales bacterium, assembly GCA_007695225.1. GTDB lineage: Bacteria > Gemmatimonadota > Gemmatimonadetes > Longimicrobiales > Gaopeijiaceae > T3Sed10-66. Next base: position 1,048 of record REED01000155.1, on the reverse strand, counting down.
GCACCTCCGTTCTCCGTCGGGCTTTCGGAGCAGGCCGCGGTGCCTACAAGCAACACCGCGAAGAAAAGGTGCCAACGCCGGGTGCCCCCGGTGCGCAGCGTTGGGGATTCGCGGCGCATCGTTCGCTTCCCTGACCCGAGTCCGAGGGCTGGAGGGAGGTGGTTTCTGCGTGGGCGCCTGCCCGGGGTCTCGTGGGTCTTCATGTGTCGCCTCCTCGTGTGCGATGTGACGGTCTTGGACGGGACATTCGGCCGCCCTTCAACCCGAAAGCGCACAGGCGGCGCGAAGTCGATCATTCGGGTCGCGGACCCCGTCCGATGGATTGCGCCTCTTGCTCCCCATGCTCATACTGGCCTCATCCCCCCACCTTCCGCCGCCTCTGGAGCTCCCCTGATGGGTCCATCCTCCCCCTCCTCCACAACCCGGCTCCTCGCGGACTGGCGACGGGGAGACGAGCGGGCACTGGACGCCCTCCTTCCCCGGGTCTACGACGAGTTGCGCTCGCTTGCGGCCCGGCATCTGTCCTCGGAGCGACCCGACCACACGCTGCAGGCCACGGCCCTGGTGCACGAGGCCTACGCCCGGCTGGTGGACGCGGACATTTCCTGGGAGGACCGGATCCACTTCTTCGCGGTGGCGTCGGGCACCATGCGTCGCGTCCTCGTGGACCACGCCCGGGCTCGGAGCGCGGAGAAGCGGGGAGGCGGCTCCTTGGGGATCACCCTCCACGAGGGCCTGCTGGCCGGGGACGCGCAGGAAGACCGGCTTCTGGAACTCGACGAGGCTCTGGACCGCCTGGCCGGTTTCGACTCGAGGAAGGCGAAGGCGGTGGAGCTCCGCTACTTCGGAGGCCTGAACGCCACCGAGATCGGTTCGATCCTGGAGGTGGGCGTGGCCACGGTGCAGCGGGACCTGCGGGCAGCCCGGGCCTGGCTCCTGCGGGAACTCTCAGACGCGGTGCCATGAGCGAGCCCCTGCGGGTCGGCCCCTACCGGATCGTCCGTTCGCTGGGCGCGGGCGGCATGGGGACCGTGTACCTCGGGGAGCG
>REED01000144.1 GCA_007695225.1 Gemmatimonadales bacterium | reverse complement strand
CCAGAAGAGAACGCCTTCGCCATCCCCATCCGGAAAAGCGCGAGTCCAAGGAGCCGGACCCCAAGGCGGCCGGACCCCAGGAGTCCGGAGCGGAGAGTCCACCATCTACCAACGACGAGAGGCCGAAGTCCAATGGACTCCGGCCTCTCGCCTTGTATGTGCACTCCTCAGGACCTTACACCAGCCACATCAACTCGGCTTCAAATCAGCTCGGCTTGGGCTTGTACCTCATCAGCTCCGCCAGTGAGCTCATGGGACTTCCCCCGTGAGTTCCGCCAGGCGCATCTCGAAGTAGCTTCGCAGTTCTTCGCGCTCCTCCGCTCCTTCCACCAGCCGCTGATAGGCCTGGATGGCGGTGGCGGAGTCACCCTGTGCCAGCGCGCTTCGGGCCAGCCCTTCGGCGGCCTCCTGTCGCTGGAAGGTGAACTCGGCACGGTTTTCCAACTCGCCGTAGATCCGCATCGCCTCGGCCCACTCCTCTACCTCTTCATAGGCGACTGCCAGGAGGAAGGTGGCCTGAAGGCCCAGGGGGTTCCGATAGGCGGGCGCCACCTCACGGAGCACCTCCACCGCCTCCTGGGCCCGACCCTCCTCCAGGAGGAGTTCGCCGTAGACGAGGCGCGCCTCGACCTCGTAGGGCGTCCCTCCAAACCGTGCGAGGAATTGGTCGAGCTGCTGCACCCATTCCTCCGGCGGCACGAAGGGGATGGTCTGCTGGATGACCTCCAACTCGGTGGCGGCCCGAGCCATCCGGTCCGCCCGCTGATTCATGTAGTAGATGCCACCGACGACGAGGAGCACCACCACCACTCCCGCGCCAATGAGGACCTCCACGCGCTGGCGCGCCCAGAGTACGAACTCCAGCACGCGGGCCGAGAAAGCATCCTCATCGGATCCTTGAGGGGCGCCGCGACGGGGGGACGGTCTTCTTCCCTTGGCCATAGAGGTCTTCTGGAGGCTTTTCTGGGATGCATAAGGTCGGGCGATCCGTCATCCCTTGCACGGAGCGCCCGAAAGGTTCGAACCTATAGAATAGGAAAGATATTTCAGCCACCCATGGGGGTCAACGCGATGGACCGTGCATTCCTGGCATTCGGAGGTGTATTCGCCTTCCTGGCCGTGGCCCTCGGGGCCTTTGGAGCCCATGCGCTGCAGGACATCCTGGATGATCGAGCCCAGGAGATCTTCGAAACCGGAGTCCGCTACCAGATGTACCACGCCCTGGCGTTACTACTGGTCGGGCTCCTACTGACGCGGGGAGGTGGAACCGGTCTGGTGGCCGCCGGGTGGGCGTTCACCGCCGGAATCCTCCTGTTCTCCGGCTCGCTCCTGGCGCTCTCCCTGGCAGGGATCCGCTGGATGGGAGCCGTCGCTCCGGTGGGTGGAACGGCACTCCTCCTGGGCTGGGCCCTCTTGGTTTGGTCCGTCCTCCGCACGCCCTCCATCGCCCCATGACCGGACGGGAAGGACCCATCGGGCCGGAGCCGGACCTCCTCTCTTCCCTCCGTCACCGGGTCGCGGCGGCCCGAGGGTTGGTGATCCTGACCGGCGCAGGTGTCAGCGCCGAGTCCGGGGTTCCCACCTTCCGGGACACCGATGGCGTCTGGAGTCGATTTCGTCCTGAGGATCTGGCCACCCCCGAGGCCTTTCGCAGCGATCCGGCCCGGGTGTGGGAATGGTATGACCTCAGACGCCGGGCCATCGCCACCTGTGAGCCCAATGCGGGACACCGGGCCATCGCAAAAGCCCTCTTGCGGAGGGAGAACGTGACCCTTGTGACACAGAATGTGGACGGACTCCACGGCCGTGCCATGATGGAACTGGGCGGCTCCCCCGCCCACCCCCGGATCCTGGAGCTCCATGGTACCCTCTTCCGGGTGCGCTGCAGCGGGTGTCAGCAGGAGGTTCCCCACGTCGAACCAGTGGATGTCAGCCGCCTCCTCCCCCACTGCGGCGAGTGTGGGGGGCTCTTCCGCCCGGCGGTGGTGTGGTTCGGGGAGATGCTCCCGGAGCAGACGCTGGACACCGCATTCCGGCGAGCCTCCGAAGCCGAGATCTGCATTGTGGCCGGGACTTCGGCGGTGGTACACCCCGCGGCCTCCGTCCCCCTGGCCACCCTTCGGGCCGGGGGCAGGCTCATCGAGGTGAATCCCGAGCCCACCCCCCTGAGCTCCCATGCGGAGTGGACCCTCCGGGGACCCTCTGCAGTGCTTCTCCCCGCCCTGTTGGGGGAAGAGGCGGCCGGCGCCTGAGGGAGGGTCGACCGGCGCAGACGCCGGCGGATTTCTCCTACCGCCCCAGCAGCTGGACGAGGCGATGGGGATCCAGGTTCCCCCCGGAAAGCACCACCACCACGGGCCCGGACCGTTCCCGGAGGACTTCGGGAAGGGCGGGCCTCCCCCCTTGGGCCAGGAGGGCTGCAAGGCCGACAGCTCCTCCCCCTTCCACCACCAGGCCGAGGGCCTGGAAGGCGAAGATCACGGCATCCTCGACCGCTCTCTCATCCACTTCGAGGTGGATCGCCGGGAGTCGGCGCAAGAGGGGGAAGGTCACCCGATTTGGCCGACCGATTCCACCGGAGAGGGCCGAGGCCAGGGTGGGATGCTCTGGAAGCGTCACCTGCCGGCCCTCCCGAAGGCTGGCCCGCATCACCGCCGCCCGGTCCGCCGACACGGTCACCAGCCGATGTGGGGAATCCTCCAGCACCAAGCCGACTCCGGCAGCGAGCCCCCCGCCGGAGAGGGGCACCAGGACGTCTCCTGCCGGGGCTTCGCTGGGAAGCGCCTCCAGGAGTTCCAGCCCCAGGGTCCCCTGCCCCGCCACCACGTGGGGGTCGTCGAAGGGATGGATCAGGGCACGACGCTCGGATCGGGCCCACTCCAGCGCCTGGTCCTCGGCCTCGTCGTATCCGCCCTCCACCCGTACCACCCGGGCTCCCTCGGCTTCGATGGCCTTCAGCTTCCCAGGGTCGACCCAGTCCGGCACGAAGAGGAGGGCGTCCACCCCCAGTCGGCGGGCGGTGTGGGCGACGGCGCGGGCGTGGTTCCCCGACGAACAAGCCACCACCCCCCGACTCCGTTCCTCGGGAGGGAGAGCCAGGAGGCGGTTTGCCGCGCCACGAACCTTGAACGATCCTGTGAGCTGAAGTGACTCAAGTTTGAGCCAGACATCACGTTGCAGGTGCCGTGAAAGCGCTGGATGAAGGAGGAGCGGTGTGGTGAGGACATGACCGTGGATTCGGCGCATGGCCCCCCTCACCGCATCCCGGTCGGGCAAGTCGACCGCCCTTCCCTGCCCCGCCTCGATACCCACGCGCCTCCGCCTGTTCCTTCGGTTCCGGGGATCTGTGGAGGAAGGCCCCCCCCAAGGGCCCGGGCTTCCTGCCCCGGGGCCGGCCCACCCCCGGCAGGGTTCCTGCAAACGTCCTCGGCTGGACTCGAACCAGCGGCCTACTGCTTAGGAGGCAGTCGCTCTATCCACCTGAGCTACGAGGACAGACCCGCTCCCGTCCTGGGGAGCGTGACCAAAGCTACCGCCGCAGGGGAGGAGGGATCAACCAGGCCCCTTCTCGACATGAGCCAGGTAACCGGCGAGCACTCCGCGAAGGAGCCCCTCCAGTGGGGTCGCAACTGATCCTCCGTCCAGTCGCATTTCACCTCTTGCCCGGACCTCCGCGGCCAGGCGCTCCAGGAGGATGGCCACATCCTCCTGGGGTGGGGACGGAGCCGGCCGAGACTCCTCAGTCTCGGCTCCAAGGCCGGAGGGAGGCATTGCGACGGCGGAATACGAGGTGAGGGGCAGCGTCGCTTCAGGCGCCACCTCGAGCTCCTCGGATCGCCCCATCACCTCAACAACTTCCTCATCCTCCACTTGCTCGTCGGCCACTTCCGCCTCGAGCGCAGGCAGGGACGCTTCCATATCGAGGGGCCCCGCCGTAGCGAGGGGATCGTATTCTGAAGTCACCTCCTGATGCCGTTCAAGGGGGGCTTCCGCATCCCGGAAGGTCTCAGGCCACGAATCGGCCTCAGGTTCCTCAGGTTCCTCAGGTTCCATCATGGAACCCGCAGCGACGGTGGGGAGAGCGTCTACCCGGATGGCGTCAGGAGCAGGAAATCCCGTGGCGACAAAGGGAGCTGGAAGGGGCGTCTCCCCTCGGCCCAAGAAATCATCTTCGACCTGGACCTCTCCGTCGATCTGTGCGGAGCCCCGATATACAACCGGCGGAAGGGGCCACTCCCGGTCTTGATCTGTCATCATTCCATCTCCCAGTCGTCCGTCAGGGTCTCCGGCGACGCTCGGGGTCGACCCGTCGCGAGGCGGAGGCAATATAGGAGGTGAACGTCCGCTGGCCACCCGCTCCAGGCCAAAAGCGCCGATTCTGCCCCCCAAGCGCCCGTCATTCCTCCCCGGGCTCCTCCTTCCATCCATACTGCCCCAGGAGGGGGACGAAAGTGCACCGATCCAGGGCGCGCTCCTCCCGTACCTCCCCCGTCTGGTTCCGTGTCACCAGGACCAGTTCCTGTTCCTCCAGCGTCCCTACCGGGAGGAGCAGCCTTCCGCCTGCAGCCAACTGATCCACCAACGCCGACGGGACGCCCGGGGACGCCGCCGCCACGGAGATCACATGGAAAGGCGCGTATTTCCGCCATCCGATGGATCCGTCTCCCACAAGCAGGGCCACATTCCGAATCTCCAGGTCGTCCAGCGCCCGCCGGGCCCGGATGGAGAGCTCCCGGATCCGCTCCACCGAATAGACCCGCCCTGCCGACGCCGCCAGGAGCGCCGTATAGAAACCGCTTCCGGTCCCGATCTCCAGCACCTGGTCATCGGGACCTGGCCGGAGGACCTGGAGGAAGAGCGCCTGCAGCGAGGGCTGGGAGGCGGTCTGGCCGTATCCGATGGGGAGGGGGTGATCCTGGTAGGCCCGGTTCCAGACGCCTTCGGGCAGGAACAGGTGGCGGGGGATATCGTCGAAGAGGCGGAGGATCTCCAGGTCCTCGATCCCCTGTGCCCGGATCGTCTCGATCAGGCGGCGACGAGCTCCCACGAACCGATAGGCGCTCACAGCGCCAGGTCCCAGGACCGAATCTCCTCCAGGAGCTTGTAGTTGGTCAGGTCGAGGTGGAGGGGGGTTACCGAGATGAAGCCCTCCTCCACGGCGCCGAAGTCCGAGTCCTTCCGACCCGTTCGACCTGTCCAGCTTCGGGTGCCCCCCCCGATCCAGAAGTACTCCCGCCCCGATGGATCCGTGGCCCGGGTCAGGGAATCGGCGTAGCGCCGCTCGCCCAGGGACGTCACCCGGATTCCCTTCACCTCGGCGGGGTCGATGGCCGGCAGGTTGACGTTCAGGAGGGTATCGGGGGGGAACGTCCGCTCCACCAGGACCTCGAGGAGGGATGTGAGGGTTTCCTCCCAGGCAGCGATGGACTCGAAATCGGGACCCGTGTAGGACAGAGCCACCGAGGGAATCCCCAGGACTGTGGCCTCCATGGCCGCCGCCACCGTCCCCGAGTAGAGGACGTCCTCCCCCATGTTTGCCCCGTGGTTCACCCCGGAGAAACAGATTCCGGGGCGATGGTCCAGGAGGGCGTTCACCGCCAGGATCACACAGTCCGTCGGCGTCCCATCCACCACCAGAGTGCCATCGGTGGAGCGCCGGCTCCGGAGGGGATGATGGAGGGTGAGGGAGTGGCTCGTGGCGCTCTGCTCACGGTCCGGGGCCACCACCGTGACCCGCCCCAGCGGCCGGGCGGCGTTGGCCAGTACCCGGAGTCCTTCCGCCAGATAGCCGTCGTCATTGGTACAGAGAATGTTCATGGAAGCGTGGGATGGGGCTGGAACGGGGGGCAATGGGCGAACCCGGAACGAAGGGGTCAGGGGCCTCCGCCCCGGAAGCCGAATTCCATGACGGGGCGGATGGGTGGCCGGGGATCAGCTCTCCCCATCCATCCCGGGAAGGGTGAGGACCCTCCGAAGGCTCTCCAGTTCCTCCTTCATGGCCTGAAGCAACTCCGGGGAGAGAACCTCCTGGCGTTCCTCCTCCAGGGCGCCTTCCCGGCGCATTCCCCGGAGCTTCTGCCGGGCGCCCTCGATGGTGAATTTCTCCTCGTAGAGGAGATGCCGCACCAGGAGGATGAACTCGATCTCCTGGGGCCGGAAGACCCGATTTCCCGCCCGGTTCTTATTGGGGTGGAGCATCTCGAACTGGGTTTCCCAGTAGCGGATGACATGCGGCTTCAGGCCGGTGAGGTCACAGACCTCACCAATGGAGTAGTAGGCCTTCTTCAGGATGGGGGGATCGTCGGACATCAGCTCCATCCCTCCGGTTTGGGGTCCCTGAGCATGAGGCTCCTTACCGCGTCCAGGGGTTCGCGGGTCCCCTCGAGGATGGCGTTGACCTCCTCCACGATGGGCATCTCCACACCGTGCTCCCGAGCCAGGGCCCGAACGGCGGGGGCGGTGCGGACGCCCTCGGCCACTCCGCGCATGTCGGCCAGGATCTCCTTGATCCCCTCACCCTTCCCCAGGCGAGTCCCCACGGTCCGGTTCCGGGAGAGTTCACCGGTGCAGGTGAGGACCAGGTCCCCCATCCCCGCGAGTCCGGCGAAGGTTTCCCTTTCCGCCCCCAGGGTCACCCCGAGGCGGGTGATCTCCGCCAGCCCCCGGGTCATGAGCGCCGCCAGGGTATTGTGACCGAAACCCAGACCCGCGGCCACCCCCGCAGCCAGGGCGATGACGTTCTTCAGCGCTCCCCCCAGTTCCACCCCCACCACGTCGGGGTTGGTGTAGACCCGGAAGCGGTCGGAGGAGAAGGCCTTCTGAACCTGCAGGCGATCGGGCCGGGACCGGCTGGCCACCACCACCGCGGTGGGCACCTTCCGAGCCACCTCTGCGGCAAAGGATGGGCCGGAGAGGACGCAGAAACGCTCCATCATCTGCGCCGGGAGGAGGGCCCCGAGCACCTGGTCCATGCGCCGTCGGGTGGAGATCTCGATCCCCTTCGAGGCGCTCACCACCGTGGCGTGGGACTCCAGGAACGGGGCGGCCCTTCCCATGACGTCATGGACGAACTGGGCCGGACTCACCGAGACCACCAGGCTTGCCCCTGAGAGCGCCTCCTCCAGGGAAGTGGTGACGCCAAGGTCCTCGGGGAGCGAAACGCCAGGCAGATAGACCCGGTTCTCCCCCACCTCCCGGACCGTGTCCACCACCTCGCCCTCATGGGACCAGAGGGTTACCGCGTGTCCATTGCCATGGAGGACCAGGGCCAGGGCGGTGCCCCAACTACCGGCTCCGACGACCGCGGCCTTCACAGGACGCCTCCTGCATCCGGAGGGATCGGGGGCACCCTCCCGCCCGCTTTCGAACTGCCGACCCGGCCCTCCGAGCCCTGGAGGAGGCGGCGGATATTGGCCCGGTGGGCGAAGATGACGAAGGCGGCCAGGGCCACGGAGAAGGCCAGCGCCCCGGATCCTCCGCGATGGGGAGTGAGGGCGACAGCGACGGGAAGGGCCAGGGCCGCCAGGATCGAGGCAAGGGAGACAAAACGGGTAACGCCAACGGCCAGGAGCCAGACCCCGAGCGCCACCAGGAGAGCCAACGGGGCGAGTCCCAGGAATACGCCGGTGCTCGTGGCCACCCCCTTCCCTCCCCGGAATCCGACCCAGAAGGAGAAGACGTGCCCCAGGATGGCGGCACCTCCGAAGAGGAGCAGCCATCCTTCTCCCCCTGCACCGGTTCCGGCTCCGGCGATCCCGTTTCCGCCGGCAAGGGCCATGGGAAAGAGGGCCACCGGAATCCACCCCTTCAGGATGTCCACCACCAGCACCGGAAGCGCCGCCTTCCCCCCGAGAATCCGATAGGTGTTGGTGGCCCCCAGATTCCCACTCCCCTCCCCACGGAGATCCACCCCATAGATCCCCCGACCCACCCAGTAGCTGGTGGGGATGGAGCCCAGGAGGTAGGCCGCCAGGATGAGAAGCAGGGGAATCACGGGCTTTCGCCCTCCGTCATTCAGGTGCGGTCTTGCCCTTCGTCGATCTCAGTCGGAGCCGGATGGGCACGCCAATGAACCCCCATGCCTTCCGGAACCCGTTGGTCAGGTAGCGAAGGTAGTGGTCCGGGATCTCCTTGGGAAAGTTGCTGAAGAGAAGGAAGGTGGGTGGCGCTTTCTGGATCTGGGTGCCATAGCGGACCCGCACCGGGCGCCCTCGGAAGTGCGGAGGCGGCGTGCGTCGGACCAGGTCGTCCAGGACCTCGTTCACCTCGTGGGTGGGGATCCGGCGTTCCCGCTCCGCCGCTACCTCAAGTAGGAGGTCCAGGGTGCGCCGCACCCGCTGTCCGGTGAGGGCCGAGAGGAAGAGTATGGGAGTCCACTCCAGGACGGGAATCCGGGCCCGAACCTCTTTCTCGAAATCCGGGGCCGAGCGGTCATCCTTTTCCACCAGGTCCCACTTGTTCACACCAAGAAGGACTCCACAGCCAGCCTGCCAGGCCCGCTCCAGGATCTTCACGTCCTGGATGGTGAGCCCGTCGATAGCATCCACCAGGACCAGACAGACCTGGGCCTGCTGGATGACCCGGGCGGTGCGGAGCGCCGAGTAGTACTCCACCGATTCGTCCACCCGGGACTGGCGACGGAGCCCTGCCGTGTCGATGAAGACCAGCTTCCGACCGTGGTAGGTAAGGGTGGAGTCCACCGCATCCCGGGTGGTTCCGGGCACGGGGCTCACCACCATCCGCTCCTCGCCGAAGAGTCGGTTCACGAAGGAGGATTTCCCCACGTTGGGCTTTCCGATGACGGCAATGCGAAGCGAATCCTCCTCTTCCGCCGTCGCCTCCTCGTCCGGGAGGGCGGCCAGAACCCGGTCCAGGAGGTCCCCAGATCCCTTCCCCGAGATGGCGCTCACCGGGATGGGCTCGCCCAGCCCCAGTCGCCAGAAATCGTGGTGGGCCGGATCCGCCGGGAGGTTGTCCATCTTGTTGACCACCAGGAGGAGAGGGCGTCTCCGATCCCTGAGGATCTCCGCCAGCCGCTCGTCCAGGGGGTGCACCCCTTCCTTTCCGTCCACCAGGAAGAGGATGAGGTCGGCCTCGTCCACCGCCATGAGCGCCTGCTCCTTCACCCGGGTGTCCAGCGCTTCATCGCTACCCTCGATCACCCCTCCGGTGTCCACCAGGAAGAAGGAGCGCCCCGCCCAGTCGGTACGGGCGAAGTTCCGGTCCCGGGTCACCCCCGGGGCATCGTGGACGATGGCCTCCCGGCGTCCCAGGACCCGATTGAAAAAGGTGGACTTCCCCACATTGGGGCGCCCCACCACAGCAATAACGGGAAGGCGGCCGCTCATGACAGGGATCTCAGGGCTTCGGTGACCTCGTAGGCGGGAAGGACACGGGCCGGTGCCACGGCTTCCCGGAAATGGCTCAGGCTCAGGGAGTCGATGAAGAGATCATCCTGGTTCAGGGTCTCGGCGGGGAGGAGGATCAGGTCGCCGGGCTGGGGGGACTCCACCGCGTCCAGAAGATCCTGGCCGGCCAGAAGCCCCGCCACCGTGACAGATGGACCGTAGAACCGGTTGGTGACCTCGGTCACTTCTACCTGGGCCCCGGCGGCCTCGCCTAAGCGGACCGCTCGCTCCCGGAAGAACGGAGCCATGGACTTCCCGGTGAGGATCCGGATCCGTTTCACCCCGTCCCGGGGCCGAATGCCGGACACCCCGTCATCGAAGTCGTCCAGGAATTGCCGCACCGCCCCGACGCCATTCTCGGTGAGGGCTCCGTCGTCGTAGTAGTCCACCGGGGGAATGGACCGACCGGCGGCCAGGAAGAGTTCGTCAGCGGCGTAGGCCCAGCCATACCCCCGCTCCTTCCCGGCGATTTCCCGGGCCCGTTCCACCTGGTCCACCCCCCGTGCGGCCTCCTCCGGCGTGAGGGGACGAACGGGCCGATTCAGGTTGAAGCGGGTGAGGCCCACAGGGACCACCGAAAGGGTCCGCACCCCTTCTCCCAGTTCCCAGAGTTCCCGGAGGGTCCGGTCCAGATGGGCACCGTCGTTCCACTCGGGGCAGAGGACGATCTGGGTGTGCACGTCGAGTCCGTTCTCCGTCAGGTAGCGGAGCTGATCCATGATGAGACCGGCGCGCTCGTTCTTCAGAAGTCGGATCCGGACCTCGGGATCGGTGGCGTGGACGCTCACATAGAGGGGAGAAAGGCGCTGCTCCACCAGTCGGGCGAGCCCCCGGTCCCCCAGATTGGTGAGGGTGACGTAGCTCCCGTAGCTGAAGGAAAGCCGGAAGTCGTCGTCCCGGATCCAGAGGGAGGGCCGGACGTCCTTGGGATTCCCGTCGATGAAGCAGAAGACGCACTTGTTGGCGCACTCCCGGACGGTGTCGGGGGCGGGCACGATCCCCACCGCCTCCCCCGGGTCCCGGTGGATCTCGTAGACAGCCCGGCTTCCGTCCGGAGCCACTGTCTCCATCTCCAGAGCCTCATCGGCCAGGAGGAAGGTGAGATCGATCCCGTCCCGGACCTTCTCTCCATTGATTCGGACCACACGGGTGCCGATCTGGAGCTCCAGCTCCTCGGCGATGCTACCTCTCTGGATTTCGGCAATGCGAACCACGGTACCCCCACCCTTCGACCAGCCGGGAATCGGACGCTCCGACAAGGACGTCCGCACTGTCCTTCGGACAGCCTAGAAGGATAGCCGTTGTGCCACCTACTCTCAACCTTGACCGGGCCCCTTCCCCGTGGAGCCGACGGGTCAGGCACCGTGGAACCGGAGGACTGCACCCGGCGTATCTTCGGTACCCATGTCTCCCGCTTTCCCCCCCTGTCTCCCTCGCCCTTCACACTGGGGCTCACCGGCCCTTCCCCTTCTCCTCCTCCTCCTCCTGGGAGGATGCGGGCTGGAGGAAGTGATTCTGGAGCCCTTCCGCGGCGCCACCCCCCATGAGCGCTACCTGGAGGCCCTGGAGCGTTCGGGACTCCAGGATAGCGCCCTGGCGCTCCAGTGGGACCGGGTTGCCGAGGGTGCGTTCCGGTATCCCGTGGAGCCCACCCTTCCCTTCGTGGAGGAAGGACGGTTCTCCGCAGCCGAGCCCACGAGCCTGGCCTACCGCTTCGAACTTCGGCGGGGTCAGCGTCTCCATGTGATGCTGACTCGACGGGGATCTCCTTCGACAGGGGATGCAGAGATGGACTCCTCCGGAGATCCAGGCCGGGTGTTCATCGAGCTCTTCCGACTGCGGGACCCGGAGGGAGAGCGATCGCCGCTGGGACGCCCTCTCCCTGTGGCATGGACCGATCCTCCGGCCGATAGCCTGAGCCACGAGGCCAGCACTACCGCCACCTACCTCCTCCGCGTCCAACCCGAGCTCCTGCTGGAGGGGGACTTTGCCCTGGAGGTCCGGACCGGGCCCTCCATGGCCTTTCCAGTTGAGGGCCACGGGACCGGGCACATCCAGAGCAGGTTCGGAGCCCCAAGGGACGGCGGGCGAAGGGCCCACCACGGTGTGGACATCTTCGCACCGCGGGGCACTCCCGTTCTGGCGGCAGGCCCTGGTGTCGTGACCCGGGTCAGGGAAACTCCCGTGGGCGGTCGTGTGGTCTGGGTCCGGGACTCGGATCGCAGCCTATCCCGCTACTATGCCCACCTGGACTCCCAGGCGGTGGAGGAGGGAACGAGGGTATCGCCCGGGGATCTGCTGGGAACCGTTGGGAATACCGGGAACGCCCGGACCACGCCCCCCCATCTCCACTTCGGTCTCTACCTCCGCGGCGAAGGCGCGGTGGACCCCTGGGACTTCCTCCACGCCCCGGGAACCCGGCCCCGCTCGCTTCAGGTCGACCCCGACGGGTTTCTGACCTGGGCTCGAATCCGGGACCTCCGGACTGATTTCCGAATGGGTCCAGGAGGTGCGCCCTCTCCGCTGCAGGCGGACCCTGGAGCGGTCCGCATCGTCGCCGGGTCCGGCGCATGGTACCGGGTCCGACTGCCCGATGGACGGGAGGGCTATACCTCGGCAGATCGACTGGATCCCATTCCCAGGGAGACGGTGCCCCCTCCGGGCGTGGCCTCCCGCCTCTCGCTGGAAACCGGCGAACCCTGAGCCTGTCGCCCCTCGCGGGCACCTCCACACGCGCCAGGAAATCCCGGAAGAACCGGAAGCCCTCAAGAGAAAACACGAGAAAACCCCCCAGGGACCGAAGTCCTTGGGGGGCTTTCGTTTCCGCCAGAGCGGGCGACCGGACTCGAACCGGCGACCCTCAGCTTGGGAAGCTGATGCTCTACCAACTGAGCTACGCC
>REED01000096.1 GCA_007695225.1 Gemmatimonadales bacterium | reverse complement strand
GGGCCGCTTCACCGATGCTACCGCATCGCTTTCAGCGACCCGCCTCGACCAGGACCGCAAGACCCCTTCTCGGTGGTCCCTCTACTTCTTCAACAGCCTTCTAGAGCGCCTTCGCCCGCCGGATCTGCCACCCCAGGTACCCGAAGAACGCGGCGGGCATGACGAAGGTGTCGTAAGCCACCCAGGCATCGGTGGAGAAGTTGCGCCAGACGGCCTCGTTGGCTGCCGCCAACACCAGCAGGACCGCGGCGAATCGGCGGGTCAGGTGGGCCCATCCCGCGGGGCTCAGGGTCACCATTCCCCCCATGACCCCGGTGAGCCAGCTCCGCCCCCGCCATAGTCCCACCCACAGGATCCCTGAGAGGGTGATGCACACCACCGTGGTGCGCATCTTGAAATAGCGCTCGTCGTTGAACGCCACCGTGAGGCCCCCCGACAGCGCCATGATGATGAGGGTCAGGACCTGGACCGGGGTGATCCGGCCCGTGAGCCGCCACATGACGAGCCCCGAGGCGAGGACCACCGGCACGAAGCCGCCCACCAGGAGCACGAAGCCGTCCCATTCGCGGCCCGCGAAGGTGTACTGCTCCCCACGGACCACGAGGTAGACGGCGACGAAGGCCAGGATGGGGCCGTACTCCAGCGCCCCCTTGAGCCGGGGGCCGATTCCGGCGGCCCGAGCGGCCGCCTCCACCGGCTCAGTCATCGGCGAGGAGGGTCACCTGTCCCGTCTCCCCGTTCACCTGGACCATCTGCCCGTCCCTCAGGCGCTCCGTGGCATCGGCGACCCCCGCCACGGCGGGCAAGCCGTATTCCCGGGCCACGATGGAGCCGTGGGACACGGCGCCCCCCGTTTCCATCACCAGGGCTCCGGCCCTCAGGAAAAGGGGGGTCCAGGCCGGATCGGTGCCCCGGCACACCAGGACCTCCCCCTGTTCCAGCTTCGCTCCGGAGGGGTGCAGGACCACGCGGACACGTCCCGTATGCGACCCCGCCGAAACGGGCAGGCCAGCCAGCACCCCCTCTCCCTCCTCGGCCGGGACGCCGAAGATGCACTCCCCATCGGAGGTCATCCACCGGGGAACCGCGCGACGTCCCATCTCGGAATCGTACGCGGCCCGCGCCGTGGCGGCCTTGGCCCGGAGGTCGCCGGCATGGCCCCCTTCGGCCGCCAGGAGATCCTCGAAGCCGAGGAAGAACACATCGGCCGCTTGGTCCAGATGGCCCTGCGCCACCAGGTCCCCACCTGCTGCATGCAGGATCCGCCGGGTGATGGTGATCATGCGGGCGCCCTCGAACTTGGGTTGCTCCCTCAGACCGGCCAGCTCCCGGTAGCACCGGAGCTGCCATGCGAAGAGGCCTCCACGGAGCCGTCCCTTCGCTTCCCTCACCCGGGAGACGAGGGTGGCGGCGGCCTCCTCCGCTTCCGCCCGGTTCCTGAGGAACTGGGCCTCCTGGTCGGCGTCCTCCGGTGCCTCCATGTACCCCCGGATGAGATCGAGGACATAGGCCGGGTCCTCCGCCCATCGCGGGATGCCCGGATCGATCTCCCATATGGCCCGGTGGCCATAGCGACGCAGGAACTCCGAGACGCCGGGATGTTGGGGCGAAGGTTCCTTCCCCTCGTCCTTCAGCCGGCGAGCCAGTCTCCAGAGCTCCAGCCCCATCTCGGTGGTGACGTTGTGGGGGAGAGCCCGCTGCACCGGGGTGAAGAGTCCCTCGTCGCCGAGCCATTCGCCGACCTTCCTCCGGACGGCGCCCTCCGCCATCAGGCCGGGGTTCATCACGGCCACCGGGATGATCCAGGTGATGGCGCCCCGTCGCCCCAGTACGTCCCGGATGAAGGCCACCCGTTCCCCCATGGTGGTGAGGCCCTCCGCCTCCGCCTCGATCTCCCGGATCGCCGCATCGGTTTCGGCCAGCACCCGGATCCGTGCACGTTCGGGATTCAGGGTGGCCAGGAGACCGCGCCATCCGAGGCGGGCCAGGAGGGGTCCCAGTCGCCACCAGAACCCGATCCCGCCCTTCCTGCCGATGATCCGATCCCCCTCCCGCTCCTGGAAGGCCAGGAGCGCCTGACCAGTGATGGGGTCCTTGTCCGAGGCCGCCTCGGCCAGCTGCGGCCAGCGCCCCGGCTTCCGAAGGAGCTCGGTGATGTCGGCGAAGATCCGCCCCGCAGCCACCTTGAGCCACGGCACCTCCCGCTCCGGGCGCCCGGTGGCGGCGTGGGCGAAACCGCCCACCAGCGCACGCCAGTAGTCGATCCCCATGGGGGTGATGGGCTCCAGCATCTGCTGAGCATGTACGTTGAAGCAGAGGTAGAGTCGGAGGCCGTCGGTGGATTTGGGAAGGGGCTCGGGGAGGGGGAAGAGGGAGGTGATGGGGCGCGACTGCACCAGGTAGACCTTCCCATCTGCGATGGCCCACTCCAGATCCTGCGGGCTTCCGAAATGCGCCTGGGCCCGGCGGCCCAGAGCGGCCAGCTCCGCCACCTCGGGAGGGTCGAGGGTCACGGCGCGGCGCCGGTCCTCGGGCATGGGCCGCTCCACCGTTCCCTTACCCTCGCGAACGGTGATCACCTCCTTGTCCGCCAGGCGGTGGTCCAGCACCTCCCCGCTGTGGGCCAGGACCCAGCTGTCGGGGGAGACCGCGCCACCCACCACCGCCTCCCCCAGGCCGAAGGAAGCGGAGAGGAGCATCCGGTCCCTCCGGTGGTCCAGGGGGTTGGCGGTGAAGATCACCCCGGATCGCTCGGCGTCGATCATCCGCTGTACCACCACGGCGATGGCGATGTCGGTGGTATCCAGCCCCACCCGCTTCCGGTAGGAGACCGCCCGCGGGTTCCAGAGCGAGGCCCAGCAGCGGCGCACGGCGTCTGAGACCTCCTCCTCGCCGGCGATGTTCAGGAAGCTGTCGTGCTGGCCCGCAAAGCTGGCTCCCGGGAGGTCCTCGGCCGTGGCGGAGGAGCGGACCACCACGAGACCGCCGCCCAGGTCCTCGTAGGCCCGATGGATGGCCTCGGCCACCGGCCCCGGGATCTCCCCGGCGATGAATCGGTCCTTGAGGGCCTGTGCGGCCTCGGCCAGCACCTCCGGATCGTCCGGGGCCACCTCCTGGACGAGTTGCCGCACCGCCTCCTCGAATCCGTTGTGCCGGACGAAGGACCGGTACGCCTCCGTCAGGACCGCGAAGCCCTCAGGGACGGGCAGACCGGCTTGGAGCATGGCTCCGAGGCTCGCGCCCTTCCCGCCCGCGACGGGCAGATCCCTTTGGTCCATGGCCTCAAGGCCAAGGGTCAGGCCAGACTCACCCAGCACTCGTGGCACGTTGGCCCTCCTGTGTTTTCAGTTGCCGTTGAAGTGGGCACCCCGGCCTTCCGGAGTCCCTGTTGACACCCTACGCACGGTGGCCATACCTCTTCCACCGTCTCACAACTGCGGAGGAGGTAGGATGAACCGGAGACTCAAGGGGTTCATCATTATCGGAGGAGCGTGGGCGGCCACGAACGTGGTGGCCGGCGCCCTCTTCCGCCGCCGTCGACGGAGATACGCAGGCACACGACGCCAGTTCCTGGTCGTGCACGGGGGAGAGGAGCTTCGCCCTTCCGCGGAGGAAATGACCGATGCCGTGGCCTCCGTCTTCATGGGCGGACTCGTGTTGGACCTCCGCCCCGTGCCCCCCCCGACCGATCCCCTGAACCTGGACGTTCGTGTCGTCATGGGGGGGCTCGAGGTCCAACTGCCCCGGGACTGGAGGGTGGCCGTCGAGGTGACTTCCAACCTGGGCGGCGTCGAGGACGATCGCCCGAACCCGCCACCTCCCGGGGACTCCCCCCACCTCCGGATCAGGGGACGTGTGACCTTGGGCGGGATCGAGCTGACCCACGGCTGAAGAGGGCACTGGACCCACGGAGGGATTCACGCTCCCACCTTCCCACCCATGGGAAGAGGGGGCGCCATCCCCCGGGTGGTCTCGCACCCCCATCAGAACCTCACCCCCAGGATGACCTGGGGAACGAAGATGGGCGACTCGATGTCCTCGTCGAAGCGCGGGGGGCGATTGGTCCGGAAGATCCCGAACCCCACCCCGGGAGCCGGTTGGAGGTAGAGGTTCCGGGTGAGGTGGAACCTGTACCCGATCTTGGGCTCGGCCCAGAGTTCCCATCCCGGGTAGTTCCGGTCGGTCACGCTGGAGTGCCAGCGACCCCAGGCGGGCCAGAGCTCAAGCTCGACGTGCAGCTCTCGCCAGAGGTAGTGGCGGTACCCCATCACGAGCGTGTACGACTGCGCCGTGATGGTACCGCTGGTCCAGTTCTGATAGGCCGGCCCGAAGAAGACCTCGCGCTGGGCGTCGATGCGTCGGTTGATGTGGAGCGGGTAGATCCGGACGATGGGATAGGTCAGGCTCGTCCCCACGCTCCACCCGGCCGCGTCGTCCGCCGCCTCAGCGGGGGTCTGGGCTCCCAGACCCCCGCTCCCTCCCAGGAGACCCAGGGGGAGGAAGAGGAGGAGGAAGGATGCCCGTCGTTTCATGGATCGGTTCCGCATCGGGGTGGGAGATCAATGGGCCAGGGGTGCGTTCTCCGGGCCCTTCGGGGTTTCGGGGTGCCCTTGGGTTCCGGCGTTGTTCACCGGGACGTGAAGGGCTCCCCGCCGGCGCTCCACCCCGGAGACCACCCGCTCCCAGTCCACCTCGCTGGAGACGTCCTGATGCAGGAACGGGATTCCCGACTCCACCCCAACGGCGTTCCCCCGTTCCCCGTTCAGGTCGGTGATGAGAACAATCGCGCGGTCCCATGGCCGGGGGAAAGGATCACGATCCGTGCCAATGGAGGGGACCGCCGGGGAAGTCGGCGAAGGAGAAAGGACTCCGCGGAGCGGACCATCTACTCCTACCCCTTCTGTCTGGGACATTCCGCCCCGCTCGGGTCGCTTTCCGGCCTACCTGGGGGGCCGCCGTCGGTTCCTCCCCCCACCCCCGCTCCGCTCCTCCCTAAAGCCGGACGAGAACCCAGATGAGGACCCCGGCGAGGATGGTCGTGGACAGGAGGGTCAGTGGATTCCTGGCACGGGCCTCGGCGGGGAACCAGGGAAGATCCGACCCATCCCGCCCCGCCCGCATCAGGGCCATCCACGCCGCCACCACTCCCAGCCACCAGAACCACCCCGGCACCACCTGCCACGCCCCGATCTTCCAGGTGAGGGCAAGGAGGAGGGCCGCCGATACCGTGGCTTCGAGGAGGTGGATCCGCCCCACACGGGGACGGCCCTCCCATCCGGCACGGGACACCCGCCAGGTGAAAGCGAGGAGCGCCAGGGGAGCCAGGAGCACGAACCCCACGGTGAAGAGGAGCGCACCCCACCCCGCAAAGGGGGGTTCGATGGAGGGCTCCCCCAGGAGGAGCCCCATGGCTAAGGGATCTCCATGGTGGCTGGTGTTGGCCAGAACGACCACCCCACGCTGCGTATGGGGCTGGTAGCCCACGAAGGCATATCCGCCCCCGGTCCGTCCGTTGTGCCAGACGATCCGCTCCCCATCGGGATCCTCGATGACCCACCCCAACCCCATCCCCCGGGAGCCGTCCCCGGGGTGCCAGGCCACCTCCGTGGAGGCGGCCAACGGACCGCCCTCCGCCACCATGACCAACTGGAGGAAGCGCACCAGGTCGGAGAGGTTGGAGAGGAGGCCCCCCGCCGGGGCGTAGGCGTCCAGCTGCCAGCTCACTGCGGGCCGGAGGTTCTCCCGGTGCCCCCGGGCTCTGGGCGCATCCTCCGGGAGGAACGAGGGGAATCCCGTGTGGACCAGGCCCATGGGGAGAAGCACCCGCTCCTGGAGAAGCAACTCGTAGGGCCCCCCAACGGCCTCCTGGAGTAGGCGACCCAGGAGTGCGGGACCGAGATTCGAATAGGCCCACGTCCCCCTGGACTCCAGGTCCTCCCCTTCCAGTCGGCCCAGAGGGCCGAAGAGATCCGTGAGCGTGGTCCCGCGATAGGGATCCGAGGGGCGGAGCATGAACCGCAGGAAGGCGGTGCTCCCTGGGAGCCGCGGAAGTCCGGAGGTGTGGGTGCTGAGCTCCCGGAGGGTGATCCCGGCGACCTCGGGGTCCAGGTCAAACCCCAAGGGTGCCAACTCCCCCATCGTGGTCTCGAGGGAGACCACTCCCTCCTCTACCAGACGAGCCATGAGGATGGAGGTGAAGACCTTCGTGATGGAGCCGATCTCGAAGAGGGTGGCCGGGGTGGGGGCCTCCTGTCCCCGGGCCCGGCCCGCGGTGGCCATCTCCACACCCCCTGGGGTCACGATGGCGGCGGCGGCGCCCACCGTGTGTCCCGCATCCTCCACGTAGCGCTCCAGGAGGACGTCCAGGCCTGGTTCATCACCGAGGCCGGCCTCGGGGGCCAGCCAGAGCGCGGCCCCCAGGACGGCGGAATGCACCAGGGATCCAAGGATGCAGCGGACGCGCCGGCGACGATCGGCGACGGCTCCAGGCCCATCCGCCGGCACCCGGGCGGGGAGCACCGGGCGGGACTGGATCCCCGTTTCGGGATCCGGAGACGGGAGAGTGGTCATTCGTCCGCTGGACTCCGGGGTCTGGGTCATCATGGGCACGTGTGGGGGCGAAAGTGTAGCCTTCCCGGATCCCCGTCGAGTACCTTCGGTCCTTGCCCTGCCCGCACCGGGCGATGCGCAGCGGGCCGTTCGGTCTCATTTTGGGCGCTAGCCGCCTCCCCTGCCCCCCATCCCGGCGACTCACACCCTTTGAGGAAGCGGATCCATGCATGCTCATCCCGAAGCCTTTCGGAAGTCCGCATTCCAGGCGAAGCGCGTAGTTCCCGGCCTCATTCTCTCGCTGGCCTCTCTCCTTCCCCTCGCCTTGGCGCCCGGCGCGCAGGCGGCCTCACCCAGCCAGTTGGCCTCACCCAGCCAGTCGGTCGCCCCCGTCCCCGCCCCGGATCCGGACCCGGCCCGGATGGCAGCCTTCTTCGAGGGGATGATCCGGACCCACCTCCGGGACATGGACATCGCCGGTGCGACCCTGGCCGTCGTACAGGGGGGAGAGGTGGTGGTGGCCCGGGGGTTCGGGTACGCAGAGGTGGAGGCACGGGAACCCGTGGATCCCGGGGCGACCCTCTTTCGCATCGGCTCGGTGAGCAAGCTCTTCACCTTCGTGGCCGTGATGCAGCTCGTGGAGGCGGGGCTGGTGGAGCTGGATGCCGACGTCAACGATTACCTCGACTTCCCAGTTCCCAACACCTTCCCCGAGCCGATTCGGATCCGGCACCTCCTGCAGCACACCGCGGGGTTCGAGGAGGACCTGCGGAACCTCTTCACCTACGATCCGGACCGGATCGTTCCCCTGGCGGACTGGGTCCGGGAGAACCAACCCCATCGGGTCCTTCCTCCGGGTGTGCTCTCCTCCTACTCCAACTACGGCACCGCCCTCCTTGGCCGGGTGGTGGAGCGGGTCTCGGGGATGGAGTGGGACGCCTACCTCGAGGACCGGATCCTGGGTCCGTTGGGGATGGCCCGGACCAGCGGCCGGCAGCCCCTCCCGGAGGCCCTCATGGCCCGGATGTCCGAGGGATACGTGCCCTCACCGGGGGGATTCGAGCCCCAGGAGTTCGAGCTCACGGTGGGAGCGGCGCCGGCCGGCTCCATGAGTTCCACCGCCACCGACATGGCCAACTTCATGCTGGCCATCCTGGGTGGAGGCGCCCTGGGCGAGGCCCGGATCCTCGAGGAGGGCACGGTCCGGGAGATGATCGCGCCCCAGTTCGCCCACGACCCCCGCATCCCCGGATTCGGGCTCGGCTTCTACGAGATGAGCAGCCACGGGGCGCGGATCGTGGGGCACGGCGGGAACACGGGGTGGTTCCACTCCCTCCTGGCCCTCTTTCCGGAGCACGACCTGGGGTTCTTCCTTTCCTACAACACCAGCACCGGGGCCCCGGCCACCTTCGGCCCCGTCCTCCAGACTTTCCTGGACGTCTTCTTCCCGGCACCGCTGCCTGCGGCCATCGCCTCCGACGCGGCCACCCTTGGCACCCTGGCCGGTCCGTACCGCTTCATCCGCTACTCCCGGAACACCTTCCAGAAACCCATGGCCATGGGACTCGCCGTATCGGTTCGCGAGGACGGGGGCGCTCTCCTGGTCAGGACGCCTTTCGGCACCATGCGGATGGTGGAGGTGGAGCCCCTCCTCTTCCAGGAGGAGCGAGGGACAACCCAGATCGCCTTCCGGATGGACGACCGGGGGAGGCCCACCCACGCCTTCCTGTCCCTCGCCCCCATGATGGCCATGGATCGGACTCCCTGGCACGGGGCGCCCTCTCTCCACCTCCCCATTCTGGCCGGCGGGGTCCTCCTCTTCCTCCTGATCCTCCCGGGGACCGCCGTCGGCTGGCTCCGGCGGCGGCGGGCCGCCGGGGAGGGGAGATGGGCGCGTGAGTCCGGGGCGCTCGTGCTGGGTCGCTGGTCCCTCACCGTGGCCTCCGCGGCGTTTCTCGGGTTCCTGGGGATGGTGGCCATCCTGTTCGCGCAGCTGGACCTGTGGGGATTCCTCACCACCCCCATGACAGGTTTTGCGGTGGCGCTGATCCTTCCCGTCCTGGGAGCCCTGGCCATGGCGGTGGCGGCCCTCGCGGTGTTCCGGCTCTGGCGATCGGCAGAAGGAAGCCTCTGGCTCCGCCTCCGCTACACCACCGCCGTGGCGTTGGGCCTTCTCTTCGTCTGGTCCCTCCATTACTGGAACCTCCTGGGATGGAGGATGTGAGGGGTTCGGCATCGGGCACGGTGGACGCACGCCCGGGCGATCCCCTCCACCTATCCGCCGCCGACCCCTCCCTCCGCCCGGGGGAGGAGGGCAGATGCAATGAAGGCCAGGGCCAGGACGAGGAAGGCACCGGCCAACCACCCCATGCGATGGGGAAAGACGGATGCCAGGAAGAGATAGTCCGCCTGAGCGCCCCAGGCCACGAGTGCCGTCAACCCGAGCCCCATGGCGAACTGCAACCCCCGGAGGAGGTGGTGCCCGCCGGAGAGGGGAGACAGCCCCCGGGTCCCTCGCCGAAGGTCCAGGCCAAGGCGCAGGATCTGCGCGGAGGCTGCGACCAGGAGCAGGGCGATGAGTCCCCCCAGGAGGACCCCGGCCTGGTGGATCCGACCCATCCCCACTGCGGGGAATCCCCTCCACTCCCCCCAGTCCCTGAGAATCCGGGCCATGAAGGGCCAGCTCCGCTGGCTATTGGTGAGGATGACGAATCCGTCCCCGGTCTCCGGAACCCAGTGCATGTGGGTCATCCACCCGTTTCCCTGCCCCCCGTGGAAGACCGCCCGGCTTCCGTCCGGCAGGACCTCCACGAAGTGTCCCAGGGCGTAGCCATCCGCTACCAGACCGTAGATCCCCAGGCCGCGGACGTCCAGAGTGTGGAGGGCGTCGATGGCGTCTCCGGTCAGCACAGGGGATGGGTTCCAACGAGGCATCCCAGCTTCCACGAAGCGGGTCATGTCCTCCAGGGTGGCGAAGAGCCCACCGGCGCCCCGTTCCGGATAGGTATACACGGGGACGGGGCGACCCCGCAGATCATGCCCCACGGGGACCCGGTCCTCAAACTCCGGATCCCACCCGAACCGGGAGTGGCGCATTCCCAGGGGTCCAAGGACCCGCCGCGCCATGTAGTCGGAGAAGTCCTCTCCGGTGGCGTGTTGGACCAGGAGTTCCAGGAGGTTGAATCCGGGGTTGGAGTAGGTGAAGCCCGCACCGGGAGGGGCTACGAGGCGGGCCTCCTGGTGCAGCATTTCCTCCAGGGAGGGCATGGGCTCCCCCGGGGTGAACTCCACGCCGAGGGTGCCCAGCGGGAGCCCCGCCGAATGGCTCAGGAGCCGACGGACCGTCACCCCCTCCGGGTCATGGCCGGTGGGGGCAAGGCGGAAGCTGGAGAGGTGGGACTCCACCGGATCGCCCAGTTCCACCCGTCCGTCCTCCACCAGGGTCATCACCCCCCAGGCGGTGACCGTCTTGGAGAGGGACTCCACCCGGTAGACCGCGTCCAGCTCCATGGGTCGGCCTCGGGCCGGGTCGGCGGACCCGAACGCCTGGAGCCACACCGGCCGCCCTTCCACGATGAGGGCCAGACTGGCGCCGGGAATCCCCAGCTCCTCCATCCAGCCCGGAACCTCCGCCTCGAATCGGGTGACGAGGTCCTCGGCCGGAGCTCCTGCCGGGACCGGCGGCGGGCCTCCACAGGCGGCGCCGGACAGGGCGAGGGCGAGGGGGAGGAGGAGGGCGAGAAGGAGGACGATCCGGCGGCGATGGCCCCGACGCCAGAGGGTTGCCCCGGGCGACCCGCCAGGGGACCCCAAGGGCGACGGGGTTCCCCTGGGAACGTAGGGGGTGTTCATCCTGCGGGAAGCGGGGAGGCGGACCCCTGAAAGGCCATGGGGCCCGTCATGGGGGAGTGCCGCCTCCCACCTGGAAGCGGAGGAAGGGGCCGGAGGGGGAAAGGTCCGGCCCTCCAGCCACCCGCCCCACCTCGGAGGACCAGGACCGCTGCCCCAGCGCAGCCACGTACCCGATCCGGAGGCCCACCGCCACCCCGGCTCCGTCCGGTCCTGCGCTCCCGACTCCCAGGAGGTAGTCGCCTCCCACGGCGCCCATGAGGAGGAAGCTGACCCGTGAGATCTCCACACTGCGGCGGGGATCCTCGAGGAGTTCATCGAAGGTCGGCGCGCCCCGCTCATCGATCCGGAGCGTCATGGCCCCGGCTCCCAACCCGATCAGGGGATAGAGGGAACCGGGGTGATCGGGGAAAAGGTCCCGGCCCAGGGTGAGCATCCCATAGCCGCCGCCGATGCGCGTCCGGAAGGCACCGTCCGCCGTGGACTCCTCCGGTCCCAGAAGCCCATGGCCCTCGCCACCCAGGAGGAAACCGCCGTGCACCCCCATCCCCCCAGCCCCCACGGTGAGGACGGAAGTGGAAAAGGCGGGGTAGCCCGTAGCCCTGAGTTGGTCGTTCAGGTCATCCACATCGAAGCGCTGCACGCCCAGCATGAGGAAGGCCCGCCCCTCCGGCGCCTCCGCCGCCGTCCCTTCCACAGGGGTGGGCGCCTGGGCCGCCAGGGGTGGGGGTGGGGGGAGGAGGAAGCCCACGAGGCAAAGGGTGAGGAACGGCAAGGCGCCGCTTCGGAACCTGGGGGTGTTTGGCAATATGTCCTCCGTCATCGGGGTCGGGTCGAGGTGTACCCGTCACCCAAGAAACAACCGTGCCAAGGCCTCCGAGGGGCGGAGCGTCGGGGCTCCAGGAGCCCGAAACCCCTTTCAGGACGCGCCGGATGCCCGATACCCCCACCCGTCGGCCGAATCGGGGACCGGCCGGACGGGGGACGGTGTGGAACACCGGATCCTGGTGGGCGGGACATCCTGACCCACACGATCAGGCCAACGGTAGCCTCCCCATTTCCTCACCGGCCTTATCGCGGCTCCGCGGTCCGGTCGCCCTTGCAGAGTCAGCCTGGGGACGGAGAGTCCGCCATGCCCTCCGCGATCCGCCCGAACTCCTGGACGATCCGGGGGAAGAAGGATTCCAGGGTCGGGTGGGATCTGCGGTCCGCCTCGTACTCCAGGAGGAGATGGGAAATCCGATCCACGTGGGGAAACTGGGCGAGCTCCAGGCGGAGGACCTCGTCGCCCTCCTCGGGGCCGATCCTGAGATGGGTTAGGCGGGTGGTCACGGCGCGGACCACGTGCTCGCTCACCCAGTCGCTGACGTGGACCTCCCAGGGAACGAAGGCCTCCACCTCGTCCCTCAGGTGGCCCTGGAGGATCTCCATCGCCTCCAGGAGATCCGGGACGTGGCGATCCGTAAGGTGATTCACGTGGGCGTGGCTGAACTCGTGCCAGAAGAGCCTCCGCATGGCCGGCTCCGGTCCGAAGTCCAGCTGTCCATTCTCCCATTCGTGGGGACCCACCACCGCGAAGGCGTCGTGGAGCCCGTCGGGACGAACCACCCGGGGACCGAAGCCACCCGGATGCGCCAAGGGGGCCAGGATGAGGGTGTAGCGTTCCCGTCGGTCGCCGTAGTAGTCCAGGAGGTCCTGGAGGTAGTCCCAGGCCATGCGGTCCCGGTAGCGGCCGGCGAGTTCCCGGTGGAAGGGCTCCTGTTCCTGGAACCAGGCCATGAAGTTCGAGGCCTCGGCGAAGTCACGGGCCTGGGTCAGGAAAGCATCCAGGGACTCCCGCCCCCCGGCCATCCGGACCGTGAAGTCGTTCACGGGGATCCGCTCCGCGAGCTCCGGGGGTGAGGTGAGGTGCAGCATGGCACTGGGTGGGTGGGTGAGCCAGAACCCCCGCTCCGAGCCCTCGGGCTGGGGATCAAGGGGGGAAGACGTGTGGGCCTCAACGCGACCCCTCCACCACCACCTCCTCGAGAGGGCGTCGCGG
>REED01000114.1 GCA_007695225.1 Gemmatimonadales bacterium | reverse complement strand
TAGAAGGCCGTTGAAGAAGTAGAGGGGCCACCGGGAAGGGGTCTTGCGCGACCCAGGCGCGACGCGCTTGGGTGCCCGGTCGAGGCGGGGCGCCGACAGCGATGCGGTAGCATCGGTGAAGCGGCCCAACGAAGATCCAGGGCCGCAACCCCCCTTCCCCCTTCGGGTTGGGGCGGCAGGGGCCCGCCTCGGTCGTTGGCCCGCCTCGACGTAGCTACTGCTATGTCTTCGACGGGCCGCCTACGTAGCGGGGGGCACCGCCGCGTAGCGGTGGTCCGGCGCTCCCAACGGCGGCCCCTCTACTTCTTCAACGGCCTTCTAGGGTGAAGGTGGCTTGCGCGACCCAAGCGCATCCCGTTTGGGTCGCATGAGACCCCTGCTCGGTGGTCCCTGTACTTCTTCATCAGCCTTCAAGAGATCGGCCCGGTTCCAGTGGTTCCGGTTTCCCGCCATGGTGTGCGGTCACCGGCTCAAGGCCCGGGGTCGGATGTACGGTGGAGACAGCGGCGCCCGGGGAGTCGTGGATTTAGCGGCGTCGAACTCAACCTGCCTTCGGCCCCGGGCCTTCTTCGTCGGCCCCCGGTCCCTCCCTCCCCCTCCCGCTACGCCACCGCCGTACCTCCATGAGTAGATTCTGCACGTCCGCAGGGGTCACACCGGGAATCCGGCCCGCCTGGCTAAGGTCCTCCGGTCGTGTCCGCTCCAGCTTCTCACGGGCCTCCATGGAAAGCGTCTGCAGCTCGAGATAGGGCAGTTCAGGGGGCAGGCGGACTCCCGCTTGCTCCCGCACTCGTGCGGCCCGTTCGCGCTCCCGCCTGACGTACCCTTCGTACTTGACCTCGACCTCGACCGCCTGAACCAGCTCCCCATCCCATTCCTCCCTTGGTGAAACATCCAGCGCCAGGAGGTCGGCGCCCTTGACTTCCGGCCGGCGCAGCAGTTCCGCTGCCCGGACGACACCCTCCACGGTGGCCGACGGGATGGAGCGGAGCGTGGGGTTCACCTCCTCCGCGCTGAATCCCTTGCCCTGGAACCATCGCCGCAACGCGGCCCCCTTCTCCTCCCGTTCCTCGAGAGCCTCCACCTGCCCCTCGGTGAGAAGTCCCCGCGCACGCGCAAGAGGACCCAACCGCTCAACAGCATTGTCCTGACGGAGGAGAAGCCTGAACTCCGCCCTCGAAGTGAAAAGCCGGTAGGGCTCATCGACGCCCCGGGTCACCAGGTCATCGATCAGGATTCCGATATAGGCCTGATCCCGGCCCAAGATGAAAGGGGGCTCACCCCGAGTCCGCAGTGCGGCGTTCACGCCCCCCACCACGCCCTGTCCGGCGGCTTCCTCATACCCCGTTGTTCCATTCACCTGCCCGGCCAGAAACAGCCCCGGCACACTCCGAGCCTCAAGGGTGTGCCGCAACTGCGTCGGAGGGAAATAATCGTATTCGATGGCGTAGCCCATCCGGGTGATCCGGGCCTCCTCCAGGCCAGGCACGGTACGGAGGAACTCCACCTGTACTTCCGCCGGAAGTGAGGTGGAGAGCCCATTCACGTACAACTCAGACGACTCCACCCCCTCAGGTTCCAGAAACACCTGGTGACCCCTGGCGTGGGGAAACCGCACCACCTTGTCCTCGATGGAGGGGCAGTAACGCGGGCCCCGCCCCGAGATCTCTCCCCCGTAAAGGGCACTTCGGTGAAGGTGTGTCTCGATGACCTTGGTGAGCGCCTCCCCGGTCCGCGTTACCCAGCACAGGCGCTCTTCCAGGCGGTTCTCTCGCACGTATGCACTGAAACGGTAGTCCTCTCCGTCCCCCGGCTGTTCCTCCAGACGCGAGAAGTCCACCGAGCGCCCATCCACGCGGGGAGGGGTTCCCGTCTTGAACCGTTCCACCTGGAGGCCCCCCGCTTCCAAAACCTCGGCGAGGGCCACCGAGGGGGCCTCGCCGGCCCGGCCCGCTCCCACAGATCCCTCTCCCCCTACATGGATCCTTCCCCGAAGGAAGGTCCCTGCCGTCACCACCACCGAAGGGGCAAGGAAGGTATGACCCGAACGGGTTCGCACACCCGCCACCGCCTCGCCGTCCATCTCCAGCCCCGCCACCAGGTCCTGAAAGAGAGCCAATCCGGGGAGCTCCTGGAGCAACCGACGCACCACCACCGGATACCGGCTCCGATCACACTGGGCGCGCGGGCCCCAGACGGCCGGTCCCTTGGATCGGTTCAACATCCGGAAGTGGATCCGGGTCGCGTCGGTG
Source organism: Gemmatimonadales bacterium (assembly GCA_007695225.1). Classification (GTDB taxonomy): domain Bacteria; phylum Gemmatimonadota; class Gemmatimonadetes; order Longimicrobiales; family Gaopeijiaceae; genus T3Sed10-66. Next base: position 43,843 of record REED01000114.1, on the reverse strand, counting down.
GCCCGTCCCATGATCCCCCCCAAGGCGTCTACCTCCCGAGCCACGACCCCCTTGGCAACACCCCCAATCGCCGGGTTGCAGCTCATCTGTCCAAGACGTTCCAGGTCCGGACTGATGAGCAGGGTCTCAACGCCCAGGCGCGCCGAGGCCGCCGCCGCTTCCACGCCGGCATGTCCCCCTCCGATGACGATCACTCCGAAGGTTTCCTTCACCGACTCGCCCCCTGATGGCGGATTTCGAACCCCTCCCCTTCTTCCACAGGCCGACTCGGTACCTCTTTCACTCCACGTACCTCCGCCGAGGGGGGCCCGACCGCCAGCGCTTCCTCCAACCGAGCCATGGCTTCCGGACTCCCTCGCGCCTCCACACGCACCGACCCATCGGCCTCATTCCGGACCCACCCGGCGAGTCCCAGGCGGGTGGCCTTCTCCTGGACGAACCACCGGAACCCCACTCCTTGCACCCGCCCTTCCACCCGCCATCCTCGCCCCGCTTTGGAACCATCCCCGGACCTCTCGTTCTCCATCGTCCCTCCTCCTCTGTCCCCCGGTTCCCCGTGTGCCCGCACGTCCGCCTCAGCTACTTACCAATACAAAATGAGGCGAAGAGATGCTCCAACACCTCCTCGGGATCCACCGGCCCCACCAGTTCCTCCAGCTCCATGGCGGCATCATGCAGGTGCACCCCCGCCACGTCCGCGGGAACTCCATCCTCCAGCGCCCTCCGAAAGCTGTCGATCCCGCTGGCCGCCCTCTGCAGGCGGCGCCTGTGGCGCTCCCGGGTCACCAGGGGCTCATCCTCCCCCCCCCCGATACCCCCAAACACGAGGTTTCTCAGCGCCTCCCGGAGTTCCGGCACCCCCTCCCCCGTCCGTGCCGACACCCGAAGGGAGAAGCCCTGCCTTGCAGGGTCCAGCCGTCCCACCCATTCCGCTTCGTCCTCCACCTTGTCGCCTCGATCCGAGCACGTCCGTAACAATAGAATCCGTCGGTCCCCCAGGTCTTCCAGGAACCCCACCCCCGCATCGTCCCACCGTTCATCCGCGGGATGACAGTAGAGGACCACCTCGGCAGACGACAGGTATCGCCGGGCCACCTCTACACCCAGCCGCTCTACCACCCCGGGCGCTTCCCGAAGCCCAGCGGTATCCACCAACCGAAAGGGAAATCCATCGAGGGAGACCGTGGCTTCCACGGCGTCCCTGGTCGTGCCGGGTTCCGGGGTTACAATCGCCCTTTCCTCGCCCACGAGGAGATTGAACAGAGAAGACTTTCCGGCATTCGGCGGCCCCGCAAGCACGACCAGCGCACCTTCCCGAAGAAGAATCCCTTCCGGCGCCAGTTCCAGCAGCCCCTCCACCCGGCGGAGCAATCGGATCGCCTCGGCCCCAATATGGGAAAGGGGCGTTGGGGGCTCGTCCTCATCAGGGAAGTCCAGGTGATGGGCCAGCAGAACCTCCAGACGGATGAGCCCCTGACGAATCTCCACAACCCGATTCGAGAGACCTCCCTCGAGCTGGTGAATGGCCGCCCGATGCCCCGCACGACTCCGCCCCTCGATGAGATCCTGCACTGCCTCGACCTGGAGAAGGTCCAGCTTCCCATTGAGATAGGCGCGTCGCGTGAACTCCCCGGCGGTGGCCCGGCGCGCCCCCAGCGCCTCACAGGCCCCGAGAACCAGCTCCGGCACCAGAACACCGCCATGGGTCGAGATCTCCACCACGTCCTCGCCCGTGTAGGAGTCCGGTCCGGGGAAGAAGGTGACCAGCGCCTGATCCAGCAACTGGTCCCCTGAGGGCGCCCGGAGCACTCTGAGTTCCACACGCCGAGGGGACGGGACCGATGCATGGGTGAGGCTTTCCAGAATCCTCGCCGCGTCCCCGCCCGACAGACGAATCACAGCCATGGCACCCCTCCCCGGGGGAGTGGACCGGGCCACGATGGTATCCGGCGTCAAGTCGGCCGGTACCTCCTCGCCGATACGGGCTGGGTTCATCCCAGGGCTCATTTCCGGTTCCTCCTCCTGAACCCTCCCCATGGAGGGTTCAGGAGGACGCTTCCACCGGCGCGGGGGGGCCCTTGGCCTGCACCTTCTTTCGCTCGTTCGCAATCCACCAGGACTGGGGAAGCGTGGCCAGGTTTGCCGTCAGGTAGTACAGGTTCAGACCGGAGGGGAAGTTCGCGAAGATCACCACCATCCCCACCGGAAGGGCCCACATCATGAGCTTCATCTGGGGGTTGAGATCCTCGATGGTCCTCATGGAGATCCACTGGATGAGGAACATGGAGATCCCCAGAAGCACCGGGAGAACGAAGATGGGATCCTTCGCGGCCAGGTCCGGCAGCCATGCGAAGGGGACCCCCCGGAGCTCGATCGTATTCTGGAAGACGAAGAAGAGCGCGATGAGGATCGGAAAAGGAAGGAGCATGGGCCAGCAGCCGGCCAAGGGGTTGAACCCATGTTCCTTGTAGAGCTTCATCAGCTCCTTCTGCATCTTCTCCGGGTTGTCCTTGTAGCGGGTCTGGATGTCCTTCAGCAGGGGTTGGACGGCCATGTTGCGAAGCTGCGCCCGCATGGCCTTGTGATAGAGGGGGAAGAGAACGACCCTCATCAGCACCCCGAACAGGATGAGGACCCAACCGTACCCGATATCCAGATTCTCGTGGAAGAAAACGAGAACCCACATGACCACCGCCACAAAGGGGCGCAGGATGGGGCGCAGGGGCCGCCAGCCCACCGGATTCACCTCTTGAAGGTCATGGCCCAGGGAAGAGAGGAGCGCGTAGTCCTGGGGGCCCGCCAGGAGGCGATAGGCGAAGGTGCCCCCGGTGGCCAGTGACTGCGTCACCGCCACCTGGGCCGGATCATCATCCTCCCCCCATTCCTGAGCCACCACTCCCCCCAGAAATTCGGCACCGCCGGGATCCAGGGCGGGGAGTACGGCCATGACGAAATACCGGCTTTTCACGGCCACCCAGCGGAACGGGCCGTCATCCACCCGTGTCCGCTGGATATCGGTGAGTCCCTGGGTCCGGATCCCTTCCTGGAGGTGGTTGGCCACATACTCCATGGCCCCCCGCTCCTGGTTTACATCGGCTTCGTTGAAGGCCAGCCCCGGGCCCAGTCCCGTCACGAGAAGCCCGCGCTCCAGTCCTCGGGCCCGACCCGAGACCTGCACGACGTACGCGTCGGGATCGAAGGTGTAACGGACCTCGAAGGAGAAGGGTTCGGTGGGATGGGTATAGCGGAACGTCAGGCTCTCAGGGGGTCCTCCCTCGGCCAGCGCCAGACCTTCGGCGGGCTCCACCTCGAAGGCAAGCCGTCGAAGATCCACCGTGTCGGCACCCACCACAACGCGGGAGCCCAGAACACCGGCATCGCTGTCGGCCACCAGCTCCACCGGGCCCGGCCGTGTAAATGACTCGAAGCGCGGGAGTTCCACCGATCGGGCCGACGCCCCGATGTTCGAGAAGGTGAAGGTGTAGAGGGGGCCCTCGACCCGGACAAGGCGCTCAGGGACCTGCGCCAGATCCGGGGCGGCCACCTCGGGAATGGGGCCCGTCTCCGTGAGTTCCGGAAGTCTCGGCGGGTCATCCACCACTCCCACCCCAGGGGCCTCGGCCTCCCGGTCGGGGGCTGGGGCCGGGTCCATGTCCTCCACCCTCTCGTCCCTGGGCGCCTCGGGGACGTCGTCGGAGGGGCCAGGAGGGAAGAGCAGGCTCGTTCCCACCAGAACCGCCAGCATGAGGACGACAGCCAGGACGAAGCGGGATTCGGAGTTCATATCGTCAAGCGTTCAGGAAGCGCCATCCCGGTGACCCGGGGAGAGCTCGGAAGGATGCTCGGAACCCACCTGCGCTGCACCGTCAGGGCGCAGGGGGACGGGGTCATAACCCTCGCCTCCGAAGGGGTGGCATCGAACAAAACGCCGAAGAAACAGCCACACACCCCGGAAGAAGCCGAAGCGCTCCACTGCCGTGTGGGCGTAGGAGGAGCACGACGGCGTGAACCGGCAGGAGGGCGGTGTGTAGGGTGATATGGCCAGCTGGTAGAACCGGATCAGGCCGAGGGCGACGACTCGGAGCATAGTGCCTCCGTGATACCCAGCAGTTCCCGTCGGAGAGTGGCGAAGTCCACTTCGTAGGCCTGGGGGCGGGTGCGAACCAACACGTCTCCCTCCCAACCGCAGGCTCGGAGGGCGGGAAGGACGTCGCGCCGGCCGATCTCCCGGAGCCGGCGGCGAAGACGGTTCCGCTCGACGATTGTCCGGCGGTGCTTGGGGACAATGGTACCGAACCGGGAGTTCCCCGCGCTTCTGGGCGATACGAAGACATCGAGGTTCGATGTCCTCCGGCGAAGCCCATGCCGGAGAAGATGGCGGATTTCGTCGCCCTGGCGAATGCGTCCCCGTCGGGGCAAACGCTCCCTTCCGGAGGGGAACCCCCCGGACCCGTCTCCCGGGGCGCCCTCCGCAGGCATTCGGCTAGGGCTACTTCGAGCCCACGCGGACGACGAGCTGGTGACGCCCCTTCTTTCGGCGGCGATTCAGGGTCTTCCGCCCTGCCTTGGTGGCCATCCGGGCGCGGAAGCCGTGCTTGTTGAGCCGCTTCCGGTTTCTGGGCTTGTATGTCGGCTTCATGGGTTCCTGCCCCTTCTGCGTTCTTGATCCGATTCGGGAGAAGCTAGGAAAGGTATCCTTCCGCCGCACATCCGGTCAACAGGGACTCCACCAGATTGACTTTTCCACAATCGCTGGATAGCCTTTCCTCCCCCCCTTCGGCCGGTTCCAAGCCCGGTGGGGCCCCGGACCTCCTCAGCCGCCCCTGGCACCCGATCCGAGCACCCGATCCGATGGAGCTCACTCCCACCGATCTCTGGAGTCGCGTCCTGGCCTCGGCCCGGACCGGAATGCCGGAGCAGAGCTTCCGGACGTGGTTGGCCGGCAGTCGCGCCGTTGGCCTCACCGAGGACGTGCTCCTGGTGGAAGCCCCCAGCGACTTCCACGTGGAGTGGATCGAAGACAAGTATGGCCCCGCCCTCTCGGAGATCGTGGAGCGGATCCTCGGTCGTCCCCTTCGCCTTGCGTTCAAGACCTCCCAGGAGGCGCTCCCCTCGAACCTCCCCTCTCTGGAGGTGAACCCCCAGGCGGATCCCTCGGGCGGAGTGGGACCGTCCTTTCCTGAATCAACCACCGCCGCTCCCTCTCCCGGCGGCCGAGGTTCCGACGACCGCCGGAATCCGGGCCGGTCCGGAAGCCCCGCCCCGGACGCTCGGAATACCCCGGCGGCCAACCTCAATGATCGCTACACCTTCGACCGATTCGTGGTGGGAAGCAACAATCAGCTCGCCGCAGCCGCCAGTCACGCCGTGGCGGAGCAGCCAGCTCGAACCTACAACCCCCTCTTCCTCTACGGGGGCGTCGGTCTGGGCAAGACACACCTCATGCACGCCGTGGGGCATGCCGTCCTGAACCGGGATCCGACCCGAAAGGTGGCCTACGTCACCACCGAAAGCTTCATGAACGAACTGGTGGGGGCCATCCAGCGGGGGACCACCGGTGATTTCCGGCGGAGGTTCCGCCAGATCGACCTTCTGCTGGTGGACGATGTCCACTTCCTGGGGGGCAAGGAGGGGACGCAGGAAGAGTTCTTCCACACCTTCAACGCCCTTTACGATGCCGGAAAACAAGTGGTCCTCACCTCCGACCGACCCCCCAAGGAACTTCCGGGAGTGGAGGACCGCCTGGTCTCCCGCTTCGAATGGGGACTCGTGGTGGACATCAAGCCCCCCGACTACGAGACCAGGGTGGCCATCCTCCGGAAGAAAGCCACGGACGATCACCTCACCCTGGACGACGAGGTAATGGACTTCATCGCCCGCTCCTGCACCTCCTCCGTCCGGGAACTCGAGGGGGCGGTCATCAAGCTGCTGGCATACTCCTCCCTTCGGCGAGAGGAGATCACCCTTGAGATGGCCCGCATGGCGCTCCAGGGAATGCTCCGCGAAGGCGGAGCCGAAGCTCGTCGGATCACCCCCGACCTCATACGAGAACGGGTGGCCCGTGCCTGGGATGTCCCGCCCGAATCGCTTTCCTCCAAGCGGCGGACACGTGAGATCACCGAGCCGCGACAGGTAGCCATGTTCCTAATCCGGGAACTCCTGGACCGCTCACTGCAGAACATCGGCGCCCTCTTCGGGGGAAGGGATCATTCCACGGTCATCTACGCCATCAAGAAAGTGCAGCAGCGGATCGAAGAAGACCCGGACTTTGCCCAGCGGGTCAGCCAGGTCCGGGAGGCCCTCTCCGAAGACTGACCGGTGGAGAACCCTGTGGGAAAGCAGGGGAGTTCTCCACATTTTCGCGCCGTGTGTGGAACACGTGGAGAAGAGGGCCTCCCTCTCCACCGATCCTCCACGGCCGGGATTCACCAGAATGGTGGTGCAGGCGCTGGCTTTCCGGTATCCTTTTCGGGGTCTTCCACACTTTGCCAGCCCCTACTACTACTACTGTTTTGATACCTATAGAAAAGTAGAAGGGAGTTCTCCCGTGGAGAGCCCTCCGGAACCCTGACCCGTGGAGTCCAGATGCGTTTCACCATCACTCGCCAGAACCTGCACCAGACGCTGACGGCCGTATCCGCCAGCATCCCTGCCCGCACGACGCTTCCCGTCCTTTCCAACATTCTCTTCGAGGCCACCTCGGACGGGGTGCGGATGAGCGGGACCGATCTGGACGTGGGGGTTCGGGTCCAGGTGCCGGCGGACGTGACGGAGGGCGGTCGTCTGACCGCTCCCGGGAAGAAGCTTCAGGAGATCGTCCGGGAGCTCCCCGACGAGCCGGTGCAGGTGAATACCCGAGGTGATCAGATCGAACTGCGCTGCGGCCGGTCGCATTTCAAACTGAATGGGCTTCCAGCCGATGATTTCCCCTCCCTCCCCCAGATTCCCTTCGATCGTGGATGGATGGCGAATGGCAGTGATCTCCTCTCCCTCATTCGGCACACTTCTTTTGCGGTGTCCAACGAGGAGAGCCGGCCGGTGCTCAACGGGGTGCTCTGGGAGCTGAGAGACGGAGAGATGCGGATGGTGGCCACCAACGGTCATCGACTGGCGCGCATGAAGATCGCCGCCGGGCCCTCGCTGGAGACCACCACCCATCTCATCGTTCCACCGGCGGCCCTTCAGCAGGTCCAGCGTCTCTTCAGCACGGAGTCCGAAGTCCGGGTCGGGAGGGAGGGGAACCACCTCGGGTTCCAGTCCGCCGGGACCGAAGTCTTCACGCGGCTCATCGAGGGGACCTATCCCAACTACGAGCAGGTCATCCCCAAGGACAACGACAAGTTCGCCGTGGTGCGACGGAAGGACCTGGAATCCGCCATCAAGCGGGTGGCGGCCGTGGCCAGTGACCAGACGCATCGGATCCGCCTGGAATTCGAGGGAGATCGGATGAACCTGAATGTGCTCACCCCCGACCTGGGAGAGGCTCATGACGAAGTGGAGGTTTCCTTCGACGGGGAACCTCTATCCATCGGCTTCAATGCCAACTACCTGCTGGAGGTCCTCCGGTACGTGGGCACCGACGAGGTGCGCATGGGCTTCAAGGCCCCTGAGAGAGCAGCAACCGTGGAGCCGGTGGTCGAGGGAGACGAAGCCCCCCTCGACTACCTCTGCCTCGTCATGCCGCTCAGGCTGGTGGATTGATCCCGGAAGGAGGAGGAGATCAGGAATCGCCTTCGGCGGCGGCGAGAAGCTCCCCTGCGGTGTAGAGACGGAAGAAGGGATATCCGGCCTCCCGGATCTTCTCGGATCCACCCTCCTCCCGATCCACAACCGTGAGGATCCCTTCCACCACCGCACCCTCGGCTTCCAGGAGGTGGGCAGCACGGAGGGAGCTTCCGCCGGTGGTCAGGGAATCTTCCACCACCACCACCCGGGCCCCGGAGGGAAGCCCCCCCTCCACCTGGCGGCCGGTCCCATGGCCCTTGGCCTCCTTGCGGACCGAGAATGCCTGGATCGGCGTACCATCCATCCAACTCTGGTGCGCCACGGCACACGCGATGGGATCGGCGCCCATGGTGAGCCCTCCGATCCACTGGGGATGGATGCCGGCCTCTCGGAGGACGCGCAGCACCTCCAGCCCCAGAAGGAACTGGCCCTCGGCGGAAAAGGTGGTACGACGAGCGTCGATGTAGTAGGTGGAGCGCGTGCCGCTGGCCAGGACGAATTCTCCCACTTCCAGGGACCGCTCCACGAGGAGCTGTCGGAGACGATGTCGGTGTTCCATTCCAAAGAGATCAGGCCCTTCGCTTCGGGCGTCAAGGGAGTGCGGGGCAGTTGCCCTTCTTCGCTTCTCGTTCTGGGCCTTCTCATCCTGGCACCCTTCCTCGCTGGTTGCGAAGGAGACACCACAGTCCTTCCCTCGCCCCGTTTCGGTCAGATAGGGGAGATCAGGGTGGATGTGCAGATGCCCATCTCCGGCGAATCAGGACGCCTCGATGGAATCCTGGTGTGGCGCTCTGACGGGCGCTGGATCCTGGCGGAGCGTCTCTCGTACCAGGGTAGGGAGGGTGACCAGACCCTGGTGTCCAGCCGGGGGAATCCAGGTGAGCTCGCCCAGGAATATGCTTCCCTCATCACCCAGCTGAACGAGACTCCAGGACTGCGCCTACTGGGAGAGGTGGATCCCGCCCTGAACCCGGAGTGCGCGCTTCCCCGTTCCCGGGTCATTCTCACCATCGCCGACGAGGTGCTGGGCGAGGTGATCCAGTGGACCCGCTGCGCCGACGGATCCCTCTTCACCCTGACACCCGGTGGTGCCGGACCCGATCCCGCCGCTGCTCGTGTGATCACCGCCGCGCAGCTGGTTCGCTTCTTCACCCTGGGAGATGCGGCAGCGTCGGCTTTCCAGGGAACGGTCCCCTTCGGCTCCCTGGACGTGGGTGACGACTCTCCGGCCCAGCCCGATGGACCGATGGCCTTCGTCTCGTCGGATGGCCAGATCCCTCCGGAATGGGAGGCCTTCTGGATGGAGCACATGCCCGGCGCCATATCCACCCCGGAGGTGGATTGGGACCAGGAAATGATCCTCCTGGCCGCAGTGGGACGCCGGGAGGAGGCGGGTCACCGGGTCCGAGCCCGACGGGTATTACCCCTGGGGACGGCGACCCAGGTGGAAATCGTGGAGGAGGTTCCTGGTGATTTCTGCTCGCCGGCAGCCCGCACCCGACATCCGTTCCACATCGTCGTGGCACCCCGCGGCCCGCTCCCGATCCTCTTCCCCGACCCCGTGCAGGTTAGGGTCCCTTGCGGATGAGATCCGGGAAATGGCTGCATCCGTGGCTGGATCGCCGGACCGGTAGGGGAGCTTCCTCGTGAATCTCCGGAGGCGTTTTGCCCTGGTCCTGGTGGTCTTCTCCCTTCTGCTCACCCTGGGAGGCGGCTTCCTGGCCTATCGCCTGACGAGCCGAGCCCTCGAAGAGGAACTCGACGAGAAGCTGGTCTGGGTGGCAGGAGCGGCGGCGGAAGTCGGGCTCGATGGAGAGATGCTCCTGAATCTCCGGCCCGGCGACGAGGTCTTTCTCCTCTGGCAATCCAATCACAACCGGCTTCTCCAACTTCGGCGGTATGTGGAGGAAGCCTACATCTTTCGAAGGGGGGGAGAGGGAGGAGAGGCATTGGTCACGTCCCGGCCTGCATCGGAGATCCCCATCGGAACCTTCCTCCGCTTTCTTGCCGCCTACCCAGCCGAGTTGGACCTGGCGTGGGAAGATGGAGAAGCCACCACCCGCCTTTTCCGGGGGGAGGGGGGACAGTCCTACAAGTACGGCTTCAAGCGCCTTGGGGAGAGCGATGCCATGATCGCGGTCCTCATGCGGGCCGATTTCCTGGAGCCCCTCTCCCGCCTCCAGCGAAGCCTGTTGTTGGGGGCTTTGTTGGGAGCTCTGGCCGCAGCGTTTCTGGCCTATCTCCTGGCGGCGGGGGTCGTCCAGCCCCTGGAACGACTCTCCCGGGCTGCTCTCAGGATCCAGCGTGGGCGATGGGAGACACCGGTGACGGAGGAGCGGGGGGATGAGGTGGGACGCCTTTCCCGGGCCATGGAACGGATGCGCCAGGGAATCCTGGTCCGGGATGAGCAACTTCGACTCATGCTGGCCCAGGTCGCCCACGAGATCCGCAATCCCCTGGGAGGGCTGGAACTCTTCGCCACCGCAGCCATGGAGAGCGACTCCCCCGAGGAACGCCGTCGCCTACTGATGCGTGTCCGGGCGGAGGTTGAGGCGCTGAACGGGATCATCAACGACTTCCTGAGTTTCGCCCGACCGGTGGATCCCGACATCCGGCTCCATGATCTTCGGGAGCCTGTGGAGGAGGCAGCGGAATTGATGCAGCTGGAGTTGATGGGGAATGGGGGTGGGTTGCACCTGGATCTTCCCGAGACTCCCCTCATGGGCCGGGCGGATCCCGACCATGCCAAGCGAGCTGTCCTGAACCTCCTGAAGAATGCCTCTGCGGTGGCGAATCGAGTATGGGTCCGGGCCTGGTGGTCCAACGGAGAAGTGGTGGTGTCGGTGCGAGACGATGGCCCCGGCGTTCCGGAGGCTCTGAAAGACAGGATCTTCGAGCCTTTCGTGACGGACAAGGAGCAGGGTGCGGGGCTGGGACTTGCCATCGTGAAGCGGGTACTGGAAACCAATGGGGCCAGGATCGCCCTCATGGATCCAGAGGACTCCGGGAATGGCACCGGGCCGGAGGCAGGGGACCCCGCCGGGACTCCTCAACGGGGTCCCGGGGACGTTCCTTTTGGGTCAGGGGCGGAGTTCCGGATATATTTTCCTGGCTCGGAAGACCTTCCAGGAGATGATCGCAATGGCGGGTGACGCCGCTTCGGGAGGCATGGCATGGCTCAGATTCTGATCATCGACGACCACGACTCCATGCGGGAGGGTCTTGAACTCCTCCTCCGGCGCCGTGGACACAAGACCTCCTCCGCCGAGAGCGGAGATCGGGGGCTCACCCTCCTGGAGGATCAGGGCGCCGACCTGGTCATCACTGATCTGAAGATGTCCCGGATGGACGGGATCGAGGTGCTGCGCCAGGTACGGGAGCGGTTCCCGAACACCGAGGTCCTGGTGATCACCGGATACGGCACCATCGAGAAGGCCGTGGAGGCCATGAAGCTCGGTGCCGCCGACTTCCTCACGAAGCCCTTTTCGTCCGAAGAGTTCGGGGTCAAGGTGGACCGACTTCTCCAGTCGCAGGCCGAGCGGGAGCGACTCCGCCGGGAGAATCAGAGTCTGCGGGTGGAGAATACCTATCTCCGCGAGGGCCTCGAATTGGCCCAACCCCCACGGTACGGAGAAATCGTGGGCGAGTCCGAGGCCATGCGCGCGGTCTTCCGCTGGATCGATCGGGTCGCCCCGTCTGACTCCACCGTCATGATCTACGGGGAGTCGGGGACCGGAAAGGAACTTGTGGCCCGGGCCATCCATGCCGGTTCGCCCAGGGCCCACCAGGCCTTCGTCCGGGTGAACTGTGGTGCCCTCTCGGAAAGCCTCCTGGATTCAGAACTCTTCGGACATGAGCGGGGGGCCTTCACCGGGGCCGAGAAGAAACGACGGGGCCGGTTCGAACTGGCCGATAACGGGACCCTCTTCCTGGACGAGATCGCCACGGTCGCTCCGGCGACGCAGGTTCGCCTTCTCCGGGTCCTTCAGGAGCGGGAGTTGGAGCGGGTGGGGGGCGAGGAGACGATCCCGGTGAACGTGCGGGTGATAGCAGCGACCAACCAGCCGGAGGATGAGCTTTCGTCGGGGAACGGATTCCGGGAAGACCTCTTCTATCGCCTGCACGTGATTCCCATCACCATTCCTCCCCTGCGGGAACGAAAGGAGGACATTCCCGTGCTGGCCCGCCACTTCATCGGGAAGCTTCGGGAACGCACCTGCAGTCATGTCCAGGAGATCACCAGTTCGGCGTTGGATCGCCTCTCCGAATACCCTTGGCCCGGAAATGTGCGGGAACTCGAGAACGTCATCGAGCGGGCCCTCGTCCTCGCCGATGGCGAGATCCTGGCCGCGGACGATCTTCCCCACTTCTCCAGTTCTGACACGCAGGGTGCGGGATTCGCTCCGACTCTCACCTCGGATGGTATGGACCTGAACCGGATCGTGGAGGGAATGGAGGAACGACTCATCCGAGATGCTCTGCACAGGTCTGAGGGGGTGAAGGCAGAGGCCGCACGTCTGCTGGGCCTCAAGGCCAGCGCCCTCTATTACAAACTCGAGAAATACGGAATCGAGGCGTGACCTTCCGAGACCACCCACGGAGCGAGGTCAAGCGTCCCCGTCGCCAGAGGTGGCGGGGCGTGCTCGCTCGTGCGTGTCTCATTGCAGCGCCGCTGTTCGTTCTTCTCCTGGCAGACCCCTCCCTCTCCCCCGGTGGAGGGGTCTCGGCCCAGGTCTCCCTGGCCGAAGCGGAGGCCCGTTACCTGGGCGCACGGAGTGCCTATGAGTCGGGGCGGAGGGAGTGGGAGCAAGCGTGGGCTCACTATGAATTGGCCAAGGACCGCTTCCTGGTTCCAGACCGAGCGGGAGCTGACCGGGAGGCACAGGAAGCCTTCGGGAGCTACATGGCTCGGGCCCAGCAACTCCAGATGCTGGAGGTCCGGGAGCGGGAGCTCCGCGAAGACCTTGATCAGGCTCGCCGCATTCTCATCCAGGCCCTGGACGCCCGAGAGGCCCTCCTGCTGGATCGCCTGGAGGCCAATCCCCCGCCGGGGCTCGAGGCCCAACTGAACCAGCAGATCGTGAATGTCCGTCGTCAGCTCCGGGAAGTGGAGCGGGCGGCACAGCCGCTGGTGGAGATGATGGTCCGCACGGTGCCGAACCTGGTGGTGGATCCCAGGGACGGACCCCGGGAGCTGCGGGAAAAGGCCACCTTCCTGGAAGACGTGGCTGGGAGCTACGATGCCGTCATCTACAATCTCGATCGGGCCATCGAGGAGCGCTCCCGTCGCCTTCGTCAGGAGCGGGGGCAGGCGGACCTCCTGGCGGACCTCTCCCGGTTCGATACCGATCGACTCCCCGGAACCGGGGTCCGTCCGGATGTGCCGCGATCCGAGGAGGGAAGACCTGGATCCGAGGCTGAGGGGACGGGTGCCTTCATCTTTGCGGAACTCCCCCTCACCGAGCAGGTGGAGATGCTCCGGTCCCATCGCGAACAGGCGACCCGATTCCAGGAGGATGCCCTGGCCCGGGCGGAACTCTTCCGGACGCTGGCAGCCGGGGGGCCCCCGCTATGAGTGGCACCGCCCCATCGGGACAGCGATGGATGGTCGAATGGACGCCATGGCGGCTTCTTCTTCTTCTAACCCTCCTCCTGGCGGTCTCTCCCGCCGCAGGAAGATGGCTCGGTGGGGAGGCTGCGGCCCAGGTGACCTGGCAGGACTTCGTGGTCACCGGAGGGGTATCGGCGGAGGGGTACCAGGGGAATTTCCCCACGGCATCCGCGGTGGTCCGGGATTCCACCGAGATCGCCTCCGCTGCCGTGGGAGAGGTGGGGGTGCGAGGAGCGCTCCTCTGGCGTCGCAACGGGACGGTGCGCGGGACCGTGGGTTTCGATGGAGGCGTCCGACAGTTCGCGGCTCGGGGTTTCGAGTTGAGGGACTTTGCCCCCAGGGAGTGGTCCGGCACCGCTGAGGGAACACTCTTTCAGCCGCTGGGTGACGTGGGCATGCTCTCCGTCTTCGGTCGGGTCCGAGCCCGGGACGTGGAGGATCGACCCCCCATGCCCCTCTTCCTCCAGCCAGGCTATCTCTCCTGGGCAGCCGGAGCGATGACGGAGGTGGACCTCCCGGGAGCCCGCCGCATCGATTTCCGGGTGCGGGCAGAGCGGGTGGAGTTCTATGCCCCTGCCCTCGTCCCCCAGGTGCGGCTCCTGGATCGGGACGGCGCGGCGGTGCAGATCGGGTATACCGAGTCCTTCGCCGGGGGGAATGATCTTCGGATCTTTGGCGGGGTGGAGGGGAGCCGGTTCCCGGAGCAGGGGACCTTCGAGCCTGAGGATCCCTTCCGGCGCGACCGCACCTACTCAGGAGGGGCGGTCTGGAGCTATCGGGGAAACGTCCTGGGCCAGCTTGGACTGGAGGGTCGGGCGAACCGTTCCAACTCCAGGAGACCGGAATACAATTCCATGACGGTGCAGGGACTCCTCTCCGTTCCGGTGCCTGGGGATGCCATCCTCACCGCCTTCGGGGCCCTCACCCTGAAGGGATACCTGGAGCCCACGCCCTTTGCTCGCCTCATCCCTGGCGAGGAGGCGAACAACGCCTCTCTGGCCTACGTTTCCATGGGCCGAGCGGTGGCACGCAACCTGGATGGCACCGTTCGACTGGGTTGGACGCGAGCCGAGACGGAGATTGGGGAGAATTACTTCCAAAGGGTGGGGTTGTCCGTCCTGTTCCATTACCGCCCCGGGTTCTGAGCCGTCGCTGACCCCCACCGCTCCCAACGGTGGCGCGCTGCACTTCTTCAACAGCCTTCTTCGACAGCCTTCAAGGGAAGGGAAGGAGGAGGGCCCAGGCTACGAAGCGTCCGTGGTGGGAGAGGGAAAGGTCGAGGTCAGAGCGGGGTGATCCATCGACCCTCACCGTGGGCGGCGTTCGACCCGGGCGGTCCCCCGAGGTGAGGATTTCCACCCTTCCGCCGGAGGGAGAGAGCAGTCCGGACAGGCGCCGGCGAGCAAGGAGCCGGACCCAGGCCGAAGGGATGCCATGGACGCCGGCCCACTCCCGGTCGGTGAAGCGGTGTCGAAGCTCTTCCAGGACCAGTCCCTCCGGGAGACGTTCCAGGCCCATCTCGAGGGGTAGCCGCTCTCCGGCCGTGCTCAACTCCTCCCGGTCGATGGGGTTATCGGCCCTCGGCTCGCTTCGGGCCCCAACTCCCATGAGATGCACGTACTCCCGGGAAGCCCAGCCTGAGAGTCGCACACGGAGGCGGCTGTTTCGAACCTCCCCTCGCACCTCCATCAACTCCTCGGAGGTGGACGAGAACTGGAGGCGGCTCACGAGGGTCCGGTGCACCATCACCGGGGATGAACCGAGGGACTTGGAGAGAACCTTGAACGCGGTTTCCTTCGCTGCCCAGAGAGACCAGAATCGGATGGTGCGGAAGGGTTCCTCAGGGTCACCTTCGTCCAGCCAGGATCGCTCGTCAGGTGAAAGGACCCGGGCTTCGAGGCGATCCTTCCTTCGCGGGGTGGCAATCGAAGGGTGACGGAGATCCACCACATCATTGCCAAGGAAGTTGGGGGCGCCGTGACGCATGGAGGGCAGGACCCCGGTCGAGCCTACGGGTTCCTCCGTCCCATTCCCTCGTGCGGTGCTTCCCCGGAACCATCCCCGGGCCCGGGGGTCAGGGATGACAGGGCCCGTCAGGGTTCCCCCAGGGGTTTTCCTGCGGGTTCCCTGCATTCGTCCAACCCGCTTACCTCCCCGCCATGCCATGACCGACCTGGAACGTGCGTTAGCTCGGTTTCGAACGCTGACCCCGGAAATGCGGCTCCAGCTCCTCCTGCAGTACGCCAAGCGTTTCCCCGAACTGCCAGAGGCTCTCCATGAGGCCCGGGATGCGGGGCTGAATCGGGTGGAGGAGTGTCAGTCCCCCCTCTTTCTCTGGGTAGCCGTGGAGGATGGGGCCGTCCGGATCCACGCTGACGCTCCCCGGGAGGCACCCACGGTACGTGGCTTCATGGGCTTCCTCATGGAGCAGGTCAACGGAGCGTCCCCTGAAGAGGTGGAGGCCCTTCCGGCGGACCTGCTGGACCGGATGGGACTGGGCGAGGTCCTGGGAGTTACCCGGACCCGGGGACTCAGCGCCGTCCTCCAGCGGCTCAGGGCCGACGTTCGGAGGGCCGTGGTCCACCGCTCTCCCGAATTGAGTTGAGGGACGAGCGCACCTCCTCGGGAATTCGCATCGGCCCTCCACCCAGACGGACCCAGACCGCCACTACAAGGGCTTCGGCTACCCCTTCTCCCGAGGATTCCCTCTCCATGATCTGCCGGAGGACCATGGAGGAGTTCCGCATGGATTCGACCCAGGTACGGACCCTCAAGGAGTCCCCTTGCCGGCATTCCCTCCGGAAGTCCACCTCTACCCGCACCACATGCACTCCCCACCCCTTGGTCTCAAGTTCACAGGGGGAAATCCCCACCTGCTCCAGGGTATCGAAGCGGGCCTGTTCGAAATAATTCAGGAAGACGGCGTGGTTCAGGTGGCCCAGGCCGTCCAGCTCATAGCTGCGGACCCTGAAGTGGGAGGGGCGGGGGATCATGGCACGTTGTTGGTCCGGGAGAGACGGAGTAGACTGGATCTCGTCAAAGGATCTGTGATACTATCGTACGATTGTGGCGGGTGCACGGTCGCCACCGCCGGAGAGAGCCGCCTGAGTCACGCCTTCTTGTCCGCAAGGACCGCCCCGGTCCACCGCCCCGGTCCAGGGGGGAGCCGGCGGAGCCTGTGCCCGGGCGATCCCGCGGGAGAAGCCTTCACTGGAGGAGCCTTGCTCGAACTCGAAAAGGCCAAGTGCAGGGGTACCATTCTCCTGGTGGAGGACGACGAGGCGGTGCGCTCCGTGACCCGCCGTGCGCTGGTACGGTCCGGTTACCAGGCGCTCTCGGCTTCCCGAGGGCTGGAAGCCCTGGAGATGGCCGCTTCCTACAAGGGAACGATTGACCTGCTTCTCACCGATATCATGATGCCGGGGATGAACGGCGTCGAGGTGGCAGCCGCGGTGTCACGACTTCGCCCGGGGCTCCTCGTCTTCTTCATGTCGGGCTATGCCGATCAGGATCTGGTGCGCCAGGGACTCCTGGAGCCCGGAACCCATTTTCTCCAGAAGCCCTTCACCCCGCATGAGCTCGCCGAGCGGATCCGCCGGATCCTGGACCGAGCACCGGAACCGGGGCGGGCGTGATGAGACTCCAGTCCAAGGACGATCCGTGATGGACATCCAGACCATGGGCACGCCCCGCCTTCGCGGGGGTGATCCCACCTTCCGAGACCGTTACCGGGGAATCCGGGATTGGACCGTGGGCCTCACTGAAGGTCTGGCCCCCGAGGACCAGGTAGTCCAGACCATGGAGGATGTGAGTCCCACCAAGTGGCACCTGGCCCACACAACCTGGTTCTTCGAGACCTTTCTCCTGTTGCCCCACCATCCAGGGTACCGACTGCACGACGAGCGCTACCCCTACCTCTTCAACTCCTACTACGTCCAGGCCGGAGCTCGCCACTGCCGGGATCAAAGGGGACACATCTCCCGGCCCACCGTGGAGGAGGTGCTGGAGTACCGGCACCATGTGGACCGAGCCATGATGGATTTCCTGGAGGGAGGACCGACCAGGGACAATCCGGATCTCTCCTACCTTGTGGAGCTCGGACTGAACCATGAACAGCAGCATCAGGAGCTCCTCCTCACCGATCTGAAGCATGTCTTCTCCGTGAATCCCCTCCGGCCGGCGTACGCCCCCGGAGTGGAAGAGCAGCCTGCGGAGTCGGGATCGTCTCCCGTGGCCTTTCGATGGGTGGAGATCCCCAGTGGTGTCCAGCAGATCGGTTGGTCCGGTTCCGGGTTCGCCTATGACAATGAGGGCCCGCGACATCGGAGGTTCATCGAGCCGGCGCGACTGGCAAACCGGCTCGTCACCAACGCCGAGTACCTCGAGTTCATCGAGGCCGACGGGTACCGGAGGCCGGAACTCTGGATGTCTGAAGGATGGGCGCTTCTCGCTTCCCAGGGATGGACTGCTCCCTTCTACTGGGAGCAACGGGATGGGGAGTGGTGGACCTTCACCCTTTCCGGCATGCGCCCATTGGATCCTGACGAGCCGGTCAGCCACGTGAACTGGTACGAAGCCGACGCCTTGGCCCGATGGGCAGGCGCTCGGCTCCCCCGGGAGGAGGAATGGGAGGTGGCTGCCCGGGGTCAGCCCATCGAGGGCAACCTGGCGGAGAAGAGGTGGTTCCATCCCCGCCGGGGTTCCTCTGGAGCGTCAGGTGCCGGAGAGTTCGCACAGCTCTTTGGAGATGTCTGGGAGTGGACCCAGAGCCACTACTCCCCGTATCCGGGATACCGCCCCGAGGCGGGCGCAGTGGGAGAGTACAACGGAAAGTTCATGGTGAACCAGTTCGTACTCCGCGGTGGATCGTGCGCCACTTCCGGAAGTCACCTTCGGACCAGCTACCGAAACTTCTTCCACCCGGACAAGTCGTGGCAGTTCACCGGGATTCGCCTGGCCAAGGACGGATTGACGGATTGAGGTGCGCTTGCCCCAAGCCCGACCGCGGGGCCGGCCGGATGACAGAACGCCCCCTGACGCTTCGCAGCGTCGGGGGGCGCTTCAAACTCCCGCGGCAGGACTCGAACCTGCGACCCGCTGATTAACAGTCAGCTGCTCTACCAACTGAGCTACACGGGATCAACCGGGATGGCCGCGATGACCAGCCGTTCCCAGGCCATGAAAGTTCACGCGGCGGAACAGTGACTGTCAAGGAGCGATAGCCTCCGCGCCACGTCGGGCGGCTTCGGTGAGCATCCCCATCACCGCTGCCTTCACGTCATGGGCCGCCTCCCAAAGCTCTTCGAAGCGTGCCTCCACCTGGGTGATTTCCGACCCCGAGTGCAGAGAGGCAAGCGCGGGGCCTCGATGGGGGAACGGCCGCTCCATCCAGTGAGGGCCCACAAGGAGGGTGGTCGATGACCCTTTCCCATGGAAGAGGGAGAAATCCGGAGACCAACCCCCCAGAGGGGCGGCACGAACCAGCAAGCGGTCCTCCATTAGTAGCTTCAGGAGGGCTTGGACCGTCCCTGATCGGCGAGCACTGAGGGCCATTCCCTCGGCTTCAGCAGCCAAGCGTTGGCCATCCAGTTCTCCAACCACTACCCGGATGTGCTCCACCGATAGCAGGGCCTCGGGACTCAGATGGAGCCCCGCGAGTCGGATCCGCCATGCTGCGAGACTCAGTCGTCTGGAACGAGAGAGGAGAGTGGCATAGACCGCCGGGAAATCAGGCTGGAGACCGTCGATGAGCAGGGACGGCAGGTCGCGCGAATCGCTTTGACCTGCCGGGGGGATGGATTGCAAACCCCGATTACTCAGATTCGCCCTCGGGTCTTCTCCGACGTTGTGCATACGGAGACGTTGGCGATTCAGACGGGGCGGCCACATGGCTTATCGCGCCTTCTGATGCCAGGGAGGCTCTTCACCCCATCTTCAGTTCCTCTTGAGACCGATCCACCGAAGGCACGACATGGCATCGTCGATACCGCCGGAGGCACGACATGGCATCGTCGATACCGCGCCTCGGAGCTGTCGCTTCCCCCCACCTGGGCGCTGCCCGCATCCAGAAACCGCACGTCGTCGATGGCGACCACCTGGGTGCGCGGGGTGATTCGCTCTCGAGCTCTATGGGGAGGGGGGAAAGACGGCCTCCGATGCACAGTCAATCCTGGGCGCACCGGCCCTGGATTTCCAGATTGTTACTGGCCCTCCGTGGAGTCTGCCGGCGTGAACGCTAAACGCCCATTCTGCGTGCTTTCTTGACATGCAAGCCCAACCTGAGCATTGTTCTCCCGGCACAACGGAAACATATGGCGTCACGGTTTGGGCTTCACATACTTCAGATGTGTCCCTATCCTTACGGCCCGCGTTCATCGCGGTCGGGGCTGGGTGCACCCGTCCACAACAGGAGAGATTGGGCTTGTCCGCACAAACGAAGCCGCCAAGTCTGACCCTGGGGTGGTCAATCTCCGATGCCGAAGGGCTCATCCAGACCCTGAACGGGGTCCTCTCTGCGCGAATCATCACGGGCAGAGGCGGGTTGATCGAGGAGATTCACGTCCTGACCAGTGAAGAACTCTCTCCCAAGCAGACTGTGCGAAATGTCGAGTCGGCGCTCCTCGCCCACTTCGATCTGGCCGTTGACCATAGGAAGATTTCGGTGGCACAGACGTCCCGGGGCATTCCCGATTCGCAGGTCCAGGAGGGATCCGTATCCCTCCTTCTCGATTCACCGACTGCCCTCCCCGACAGCCGGATTCTCTACCACTCCCACAGCACCGAGACAGAGAGTTCCAACCGGGCCAGGGTCAAGGTCTCTTTGGAGTGGGCAGGAGAACGGTTCGAGGGGACTGCAGTGTCGGCCGACTTGCCTCGCCCCCGGCTGGAAGCAGCCTCAAACGCCACGCTTCGGGCGGTGGAGGCGGTGGCCGCCGCTACCGCGAAGGAACCAGCACGCCCCCCGGTCGTGGCCCTGGCACTGGATGGCGTGAAGGTGGTGGATGCATTCGATCGCAGATTCGCCCTCGTAGCCGTCCATGCACTTGCAGGCCGTGACATCATTGCACTTTCCGGCGCCGCAGTTGTCACAGATCGGACCGACGGATCAGTGATCCTGGCTACACTCCAAGCTACTGATCGCTGGGTCCGGGGCCGTATCTCCTGAAAACCCCTACGCGACCCATGACACGAAGGAGACCCCCCTCGACTGGGAAATGAGCGGAGCGAAAGCGGAATAGCGAAGCGCATGCGACGAGCCCCTAGCGGCTGGCCGTCGACACCTGTCCCCAAAGGAGGTGATCGCTCATGCTCAACGCTTTCGTTGATTTCTTCTCCCAGATCGCAGTTCGCGGTTGGTGGGCTTGGTAATCCCAGCCGAGGGGGGGCTTAGTTCTATGAAGGTGTCGCCTATAAGGATCTATGTGTTACTAACCGCGCTCGCTGCGGTTGCATGCACATTTATGCTTGACTGGGCCTCGTTTTTTGCTCTGCCCAGCCAAGCCCTTTACGGTTTCGGATTTCTGACGGTCCTAGGAATAGCGTCTGAGGCACTGGCCTTTTCCAGCAAAGCAGATCGTCAAGCGAGTACCTATTCCCTCACTTTTATTCCTCTGCTCGCAGGGGTGCTACTTTTTGGCCCAGTCGCCGCTGTCCTTTTCGTCGCATTAACCGGAGCGGTGGCGGAGGCCGTGCTCCGGCGAAAAGAGCGGCTCAAAACCCTCTTTAATGTATCCCAATGGGTGATCGCTGGAACGCTCGCCGGCTGGGCCTTCGTAGGGTTAGGTGGCATCCCACTCGCCGCCACGCCTGGCGCGCTTGAGTTCGATCCACAGATCGTTCCAGCATTGGCTTTTGGGTTCGTGGCCCTCCTATCGAACCACCTAGCAGTGATTGTGGCGGTTGCTCTGACGCAGCGAGCCTCCGTTACTAAGATCCTCTGGCAGGCCGCGGGACGTATTGGTGGTACAGTTCTCTATGATGTCTTCGTACTTCCGATCGCGATACTCGTTGCGTTTCTCTATTTTGCCCTTGGGTGGGTCGGTCTATTCGTTTCGCTCCTGCCCCTCTTGGTGATTCGCTGGACCTATCTTCACAAGCACCGCCTCGAAACTGCAAACCGCGATCTCCTCAACGCCCTCGTCAAAGCGATTGAGACACGTGACCCCTACACGTCGGGACATGCTGTAAGAGTTCAGGATCTCGCGGTGAGAATCGGCTCAGAACTAGGTTTGGGCGCACGAAAGCTGGACGACCTTAGCGCGGCTGCACTACTTCATGATATTGGAAAGATCGAAGTAGCATATGAACGCATTCTGAAGAAGCCTTCTGCGCTCACTCCAGAGGAGCGCACCATAATTGAGTCCCACGTGACGCGAGGGGTGGAGATTCTAACCTCCATGTCGTCTCTCTCTCAAAGGGTGATAGAAGGTGTGCGCCACCACCATGAGCTATATGACGGTACAGGATATCCTGATAGACTAGCGGGTAACTACATACCCTTGTTCGGTCGCATCATCAAAGTGAGCGACGCGATTGATGCTATGCTCTCTGACCGCCCATATCGGAAGGCTCTTTCACTTGCTACCGTTCGTGAAGAACTCCGCCTCTTTTCGGGGCGCCACTTCGACCCGAAGCTCGTTCTGTTATTGCGTGAAACAGATATTCTCGAAGAACATGCGGTGCAGATGCGTTTGGAGGCATCACTTCGCGATGGGAACGAGGTAGCACAATTACGCGAAGAGAAGTTTAGAACAGCGACTTTGTAGGGCCCCTCATTTGGTTCGGGCCAGGATGCGGAACCTCCGTGCCAGGTTTACGAGATTTAGTTGTTCCGCTTCTTCTCGGCAGTCTTCGACCCGTCTAGTGTTCCTTCCGAGGCCCCTTTGCATTCTCATCTCTTCACTCAGCAGGCAGAGTCTGAGATACCAAGGTTTTGAGCGACCCCTTACCTGGTCGATTGCGGATTCCAGTTCCGCTTGAGTATTGTGGGATGATCCTTTCTTCAGCGCGAACTTGAGTAAGAAAGAGTGAACGAGCGTTGGATCGCATGTCCACCAAACCGGCTGCGATTGTAACTGCTCGTGGTATGCTTCAGCCTCTTTGAGCCTTCTCCGTCCCAGGGCGGCTAACCCCAAGCCTGCGGTGCTCAGTAGCTCCCCCGTCTCTGACCGAACGGTGTGGAAAATCTTCTTCGCAGCATCGAAGCAGTCTGTCGCCATGTCCCAGCGCGCCTCGTGGAGTCTGAGTTCGCCCAGGTTGACCAGCCAAGAGCCCCTAACATGCGGAAGAGGCTCATCGCCGATCAGGCCTCCGACCTTTGACAAGCTTACGTCCGCCGCCTCTAGTTCCAACGAATCGAGATACCATACCGCATTATTCAGCTCCATTCGGCTTCGCTGCAGAAGGTCGCCGGAAGAAGCGGCGGCACTGAATGCCTGTTGTCGCCCTTCAATCCCGGTGGGAAGGCTCAGTTGCCCAAGATGATAGAGAATAATGAGATGCCAGTGGTGCGCCTGAAGGGTTAGGGGCGTGGATTCTAAAGCGGTGCCGAGTCTGAGGGCCTCACTGACATGTGGTAGCGCCGCCGAAGGCCCGTCGTAAAAAACCGAGGCACTGAGAAGTAGATTGAGAGAAGCTTGGATTGCGAGTGAGTGGTTAGGGACATCCAACAAACGGGCTGTCCGGGAAAGCACCGCCCGCGCGGTGTCAGCATCCTCGCGTAACTGGGCACTCCGAAGCACATGGGTATAGAGATGATGAAGGATTACGGATTCGCCCGTGAGGCGGGCATCAGCTTCAATAGCTAGCGCCCTCTTCCATCCCTCAGCAGGGCTCAAGCGCCCCGTGTAGAGGTCCGCAGCCAGAACCTGGGCCTCCAGATCTCTCCCAGGTGGATCATTGGCGGAAATCCTTAGGCCGAGCTGCCATGCCACTCCGAGGGAAGCGCGTGCGGCATGGAAGTCGCCTCGCTGAAACTGAAGGCGCCCGAGGCGGGTTGATAGTTCGTATTTGCCCCTTGGCCCGGTAGTGACCTGAAGTATGCGATGAAGCAGTTCTTCGATCTCATGAAAGCAACCCGAGGCCGAAGCCATCACCGCAGTGGAAAGTACGAGTTCCTTTGCCCTTTCTAGCTCCTGTCCCTCAAGGAGATGATGAGCAATTGTCCAGACCCCAGCGTGTTCTTCCCTGTCCATCAAGGCCTTTGCAATCTCTCTATGCAGCATGACGGCGGTAGCTCGTGGTATGGCGCTTTGAATAGCTTGGCGCAGAAGCGGAGAGAGCATCTCCACCCCGTCGGTCCTCACTTTGAGCCAACCGAACGAAGCGAGGCGATCCAGAGCTTGCGCTGTGGAGGTGGAATCTGACTTGGCAAGCTCGGCCAACTCAACGATCCGAATCGGCGCCTGGGCGAGGGCCATGAGGGAAGCAAGGGTGAATTCATTGTTGGAGAGATCGGCAAGTCTATCGGCGATCACGGGCTGCAGATGCTTTAACAGGGGCTCCTTCGAACTACCTTTTGCGCGAGCTACCCGGAGTGCCGCGAGGGCTGCGGAAAGGTGATGGGGACTTCCTGAGCTCAAAGCCCAGAGATCTAGAGCCTCAAGGGAGGTCCCAACCTCTTGATCTGACAGACTAAGGAGATGCTCCACATGCTCGACGGAAAGGCTTTCGAGTCTGAGGCATGGACCCTCGTGTGCCGCTTCAAAATAGCCAGAGCGACGCACGCCATTGGGGAGTGACGAAGCGTTTGGCGCCCTAGCCACCAGCACCCGAAAGTCCCCTTCCACTCCGCGAGTCCGGATGTAGTCGAGTACAGAGAGAAAGGTCTTGTCGGCCCAGTGGAAGTCGTCGATGAAGAGGACGACAGGGTCGATGCGGGCCAAGGCCGAGAAGAGTTGGCGGAAGGCCTCGGAGATTCGGCGGGGTGCCTGGCTTGGTTCAATCTCCGGGACTTCCGGGGCTGGGCCCGGCCCTATGTGCCACTCGGGGAAAAGCCTCAGGAGAACCGCCCGCCAGGGATCCTCCAGGCGCCTGGCCTCCTCCGCTACCCAGGCGGGCTTCAATGCGGAGGTGAAGGGAGAGAGGGGGATGCGCCGCTCGAAGTCGGAACACCGCGCAGAAAGCACCCTCACACCATCAAAGGGGAGTGTGCGAAGGGCTTCCCAGGCAAGTCGGGTCTTGCCGACGCCGGGCTCACCCACGATCCCGATGGTCATGACCGAGGCCTCCACCGGGTCCCGAAGGAGGCGTCCCAGCGTGGTCAATTCATCCTCCCGGCCCACCAAGGGGGGCGTGTCCGCTAGGCCGTAGCGGCCCACCATGAAGGTCGGCCCGCGTTCCCTTGCGAGGGTATCCAGGCGACTGACGACCGCCATCGTCTCCGCCTCCGGAGCCCATGGGTCCTCTAAGGCCGAAGCTCGTTCCGTGAACTCCTGAAAGACGGCTCGCGCTTCGGCCACCTGACCGGTGAGACCCAGGGAGCGAAGAAGTTTGCGCAGCCCGCCCTCGTCCAGGGGATCAAGCGCGAGCAGAACCCGCCCTGTACGGGTGGCCTGATCCCAGTCACCTCGTTGCTCCGCCTCTCCCATGAGTCGGGCTGCGGCGGTACGGATATCGGCCCGGAACTGTCGGATCCGCTCACCGATCCAGGAATCGAGCTCAGGAGTGGGGACGGGATTCACCGCCCCGAGAAATTCGAGAAACAGGAGGTTCAAGGCCTCCTCCAGCCGTCGTTCCTGGAGGGCGGTGTGGAACTCCTCAAGATCAGGCTCTACTCGATCCACATCGAGGAAGAAGCGGTCTCCTTCGTTGATCACCAGATCGGGGGTCCGCACCCGTTGATGGAGTGAGTACTGGAGCTGACTCAGGCGCCGTCGCAGAGCCCCCTCCGGTCCGGCGGGCCACAGGAAGGACAGTATGCGATCCCTGGGTATTCCGCGGCGTCCGTGATAGGCCAGGATCGCCAGGAAGAGACCGTGAGAAGGGGAAACGGGAACCTTGCGCCCCTTAAGCTCAAGAAGGGGACCACCGAAGAGGCGGATTCGGAATTCACGCTCTCTGGTAGGAGATCCGGGCATCGCACCCTCGCGGGGAGGCCATCGGGAAACACCCGCCCCCGGCGGATGTGCCTGGAGGGGCTCCAGGGCAATCTTCCTTCTGGGCGCGCCCCCCGCAAATCGACTCCCTTTCTCTTTCAGGATGTCCCTCATGCCGCAGCTCCACTCCGCTCGGCTTCGCTCGTTCCGCTCGTGCCGTCGGCCTGCTCTTCTCCGTTGGAGAGGCGCGCCAACTGCTCCGGAACTGCGACATGAGGTTTCCCTGGAATCCCAGCTCTCTGCCTGCGGAGCTCACCCGTGAACTGGGAATCGTATCCCCGAAGAGGGCGGGTGAGGCCCCCGTCCTCCCATTCCTTCCGAAGCCAGGCCTCCGCAAACCACTCCCAGCCCAGCCGCTCCCGGACCACCGAGGGGCGAACCCCCACTCGCCGCTCCATCTGGTTGCTCAGGGTGAAGCCGTCCGGATACCCCAGCGACCGGGCGATGACGGACAATGGGCGCTGGGTGTTCTGGAGCTGATACAGCACCCGGAGGAGCCGACAGAACTGGAGCCAATGGGAGGGGACCGGAAGCCCCCGCTGCTGGAATCTTCGCCCCAGGGCGCGGCGCGATAGGTACACACCCCGGGCCAAGGCTCCGAGGGTGCGTAGCTCGGCAGAGAGTTCCATCGTGCGGTACACGATCCTGCGGGTCTCCTGGTCCAGCGCGAGTCCCCGCCACTGCAGGAAGTCCAGGAATTCGCCACCCGGTTTCTCGGGTTCCTTCCGGAGGAGGGAACGAAGCTCCCGCACTTCCTCCCTGGGGTGGTGGGGAAGGACAGCCAGGGGTCGAGCCTCCTCCAGCACCTCCAGGACCCGGTCGTGGAATTGGACGACGCGTTCGGACGGTGGAAGAATGGCGATGAGAGCCAGACCTCCCGGCCGGCCCGATGCCCGGGCCAGATGTCCGGGCCGGTGACCCGAAGCCATCCTCCAGACGAGGGCCACACCTCGGAGGGTCCGGGGTGAGCGCGGAAAGTTCTCGTCCTCTCCCAGAGGGAGAAGCTCGGTATAGGGGGGTGCCAAAAGGTGGAACGGGGATGCGCTGGACTGGGACATGGAATCCTCCGGCTGCGAGACAACGATGCGCCCTCTTTTCTTAGCCAGCTCCTGTCACCGGAGTGTCAGCGGACGTGCCTGCGGAGGGAGCGGTTGGGGCTGGCTGAAAGCGAATCTGCCTTTTACTTTGGGGTGTGCGCGCCGCCCCCACTGCTCTGAAACGGCTGCCATGGGCTTGGTGTGGTGCTTTCCGCAGCATCCGTCCGACCGTGAGCTATCCCGCTCACAAATGGAGTGCCCACAATGTCAGAGGTACAGCGAAGAGGTCTCCCTCCGGGCCATGAGGACCCTCGTTCGGAGGATCCGCCGTCGGTGCAGGATACCCTGGTGAGGGAGCCCCTCCAGGACCGAAGCCGGCGGACCCTGGAGCGGCTTGTAGCGGCGGCAGCGCGATTGCTGGAGGAGCACGGACCCGACGCCGTCACTGTGACCGGGGTTACCCGGGAGGCCCGGACATCCGTGGGGGCCTTCTATGCCCGCTTTTCCGGAAAAGAGGAGATGGTTCGGTATCTGGGGGAGCGATGGCTGGCTGAGGCGTTGGAGCGATGGCGCGTCGTGGCCGCTGACGTGGGATCCGGAGGCAGGGTGGAACTCAGGCAAGGCTTAACGACGCTGGCGGGTCTCTACCTCAATGGCCCAGCTCGACGGCTGGCTCTACTCCATGGACAGGACGATCCGACACCTGGCCGGCTCCGGCGCTTTGAGGACCAGGTGGCAGAGGCGCTGGCCGCTGGTGGCCTGGCAGCAGAGGAGGGTAGCGAGGCCGAACTGTCGGACCCGACTCGCTTCCTCCGGGCCGTGGCCGTGGTGGCCGGGGTCCGCGAACTGGGCGTCCGGGCGACCGAGGGGCGGGGGCCATCGGCGGGCCTCGGTCCAGGCACCCTTGCCGAGATCATGGTCGGGCTTTCCCGGCTATCCCCCGGGAGACATGAAGACGGACCCGCGGAGGGGCCGCACGCTGGCCCGGACATGCCGCGACGGGAGCGTGAGCCTGAGGACCCATGGTCCTGGGCGCAGGCGGACGGCTCCGAGGGGCGGGTCGAGGGGGATCTCCTTGCCCCGGAGCCCGAGGACGCCCCGGTGTCCGACGAGACCACCCAGACCTCCTCCACTCCTGACTCCGCACTGCTCGCGGTTGAGAGAGGGGCCGAGTCGGACACGGAGGGCGATGTCGAACACGACGTCGGGACCGTAAGCCGGGAAGTCCCCAGTGAGGAAGTCCCCGAGGAGGAGACTCCCGAGCAGGAGACCCTCGAGGAGGAGACCCCCGAGGAGGAGACCCCCGAGGAGGAGACCCCCGAGGAGGAGACCGCCGATGAGAAAGACCCCGGGGACGAGGCCGACGAAGAGGAGCCGGATGTGTTCGATGTCTGGGGCTGAGATGTCTGGGGCAGAAAGAGAGTCGGCTGGATCGAGGGAGATCGGTGCATCCGGGGTCGGGGCCGTCCTCTTCGACCTGGACGGAACACTTGTTGCTACGCGCCGGCTCTATCTGGAGGCCTTCGCCGACGCCCTGGAACCGTTGTTGGGGCGGCGGCCCGGGCATGAGGAGATGATGGCGCTCCGACCCCGGGCCGAGATTCGCTTTCTCCGGGAGCTGGGCGGTGAGGAGGCCCACGTCGCCGTGATGGAAAGATTCTATCGGGCCTATGAGGACCGGCACGACGAGGACTTCCAGGGGATCTATACCGGTGTTCGGGAGATGCTGGCGCGACTGAGAGCGCTGGGAACGCCCATGGGATTGGTCACGGGAAAGAGCCGTCGCTCGTGGGGCATCACGTCGCCAAGGGTGAAACTGGGTCCCTTTTCCGTGGCCATCTTCGACGACGATGTCCCCCGATCCAAGCCCGACCCCTCCGGCCTCCGGGCCGCGGTGCGGGAGCTCGCGGGAGCCGGTGCCCTGGGTCCCAACGCATCCGACGACGTCCTCTACGTCGGAGATTCCCCAACGGATCTCGAGGCCGCGGCAGGTGCCGGAGTCCGTCCGGGAGCGGCCCTCTGGTCCAAGCGGCCTTATGAGCGCGATGCATTCCAGGCACAGGCCGAAGCCCTGGGAGGCATCGCCTTTGCCACACCCGCCAGTCTGGTGGAGGTCATCCAGAGCCGAGCCGCTACAGGCGCCGCCTCACCCCCACACCAGCTCTGATCCTACGCTCCCCTCATCTCCGGGGTCGTGCCCGGGTCATGCCTCAGACCATCGTGCGGCCCATCGTGCGGCCCATCGTGCGGCCCATGTCTCTGGTCCCTGGCTGGGGTCCTGTCCGGGTCATGGCCGAAGGGGGCACTCCAGAAGGTGAATCGCGCCGCGGGAGATCCCCGGGCCTCCTTCGCTGGTGAGCACCCATCGATTCCCCCCCGCCCACGCCACGGCCTCGCCCTGCATCTCTCGCAGCGGCCTGAGGTTGACGAACCCTCCGGGGATGGGTGCGAGGCGTCCGTCGGGTCCCGGCCGATGGAAGACCATGGCTTCGTAGGTCCGGATCACCACGAGGGCTCCATCCGGGGTGGCGCCAGCCCCGGTCACCATGCGGGGAAGGAGGACCGGACCGTCGGTCAGCACCTGGATGAGTTCAGGCACCAGGGGTGCTTCCCCTTCAAGGGGTGGGACCCGGTAGACTTCCACGGGGTGATTCCTCCCCTTGGTGACCAGGAAGAGCTTCTCCTGCGGCAGGAGATAGAGGGCCTCCACGTCCCGGGCTCCCTGGGGAAATCGGAGGGCGAAGCGCTGGGCGGGGGCGGAGACGGAATCTTCCGGGTGCGGCTCCGGGATTCGGTAGATGGCGGGATCCTGCCGGGTCTCCCGGTTGTCCCCGGTGTCGGCGATATAGAGACATCGGCCCCCTTCGGGACAGGTCCCCGAGGCCAGATCCTCCCAGTCCCGGTTGGTTGCACCGGGGACCCTCACCCGCCCGCGCTCGCGTCCCTGCAGGTCCACGACGAAGAGCTCCGGGGCCCCTCCAGAATCGTTGTGGGTCCAGAAGAGGTGGTCGGAGCCCGACACGGGGGCGATCCCGGAACTCTCCCGTACCACCTCGGGGAGAGGTGCCCCCGGTGCAGCCAGGGTACAGACCGCTCCCAGGCTCCATCCCCGTCCCCATTCCCCGGCACCGCAGGCGGCGGCGCCCAGCGAGAGGACCACCGCGACGGCCCCAAGGGCCAGACGGCGTGGGGTCAGGTCAGCTCCCGGGTGCGGCCGCCCGGGTCTCGGCGATGAGTTCCCGAAGGGCATCCTGGAAGGAATCCAGGGGAGGCGCGCCCTGTACGGGGAATCCCTCCACGATGAAGGTCGGTGTCCCGCGGACGCCCAGGCTCACCGCGAGCTGGTTCGACTCGGCGAGGCGGGCCTCGGCAGCGTCACCCTGGACGCAGGCATCGAAGGCATCCACGTCGAGACCGGCCTGCTGGGCATAGCTCCGGAAGAGCCCGTCAAGGTCCCCGGTCTCGGCCATCCACTCCTCCCGGGTTTCGTAGAGGAGGTCGCGCATGGGGGCAAACCGGTTCTGCGCACCGGCGCACTCCCCGGAAATGGCGGCCGCCTCACCGTTCGGGAACCCCCCGATGGTGATGGGCACGTACTTCCACAGCACGTCCCCCCCGGCGATGAACTCCTGGTGGAGCACCTCGTAGTCGTTCATGTGGAAGCGGGCGCAGAAGACGCACCCGAAGTCGGAGAACTCCACGACCCGGACCACGGCGTTCTCTTCATCGCCCTCATTGAAACCGAGGCGAGAAAGGTCGATGTCCTGGGCACCCGGAGCCTCGGACACACTGGCTGCGGGCGCAGGCGCCGCTTCTCCTCCGGTCTCGCCGCAACCGGCAAGGGCGAAGGCGGCAAGGACCAGGCTGGAAACGAGAGGAAAGGAAGGGCGCATGGTTCTCATATCAGAGTTGGAATCGGCTGAAGAGGCGCTTCTCGGTGTCCCCCTCCAGGGTGGCCTCCAGTTCAATGTAGGGCTCCAGACCGCTTCCGCGGAGCTTTTCCCGGAAGAGCTGGTCCAACTGGAACACCCCGGCGGAGTTGTTGATCTGGATCGCCACCCGCACGGGACGCTTCTCGCCGACCTCCAGCCGGACCCCTTCCACGGCAGCTGCGGAGATGGAATGGATACTCACGGAACCGGCCTCGAAGGGGATTCGGGAGCGCCCCTTGGCCATGTCCAGGGCGTCGGCGATTCGCACCACTCCGGCCTCGAGGGTGAGCGGCCTTCCACCGGTCCTGTGGCCGATGATGGCATGGAGGATCTCGCCTCTCAGGATGGCTGCGGTCCTGCGGTCGTAGATGAGGGGAAGGACCTCCTTGAGGAAGTCCTGGGCCATGAACAGGGAGAACGCCTCGTGATCTGCGCGATGGATGGACATACCCACGTCGTGGAGGAGAGCCGCCAGTGTCACCACCACCTCCGCATCTTCCGGCTCCAGTGCGTAGTGGATCTCCACGGCCGGCTTCACCCCTCCGTCCATGAGGAGGCGGAGTAGCCGCACGGCCAGATTCATGACGATCTTGACGTGCACCGGGCCATGGTCGGTCATGCCCAGACGCTCGATGGCGGTCACATTGGCGGCGATCCAGCATCCGTAGAGGTCGTCGTTCTCGTTGACCCACTCCAGCACGGTGCCGAGTTTGGGATTGTGACGGTGGGGCACATGCATCTCGATCCGGCGCTCGAAGCGCTCCGCGACGGAG
The DNA here is from genome assembly GCA_007695225.1 of Gemmatimonadales bacterium. Taxonomy (GTDB): domain Bacteria; phylum Gemmatimonadota; class Gemmatimonadetes; order Longimicrobiales; family Gaopeijiaceae; genus T3Sed10-66. The sequence continues at coordinate 12,670 of REED01000114.1, read as the reverse complement.
CGGGCCGAGGCGTCGGGAATTCCGTCCTCTTCCACCCGGATGATGTCCGTGTCCCGGAAGGCTTCAGCGTCGCTCATGGACCCGACCTCTCTCTGTTCTATGAAGACCGCCTCTCCTCTTGGGGGCGCTCGTTGGGGTCAGTCCCTGAGCCAGCGAGCCAGGAGGACGCCCCCCGCCACCCCGATAAGCAGTCCTCCCAGGATCACCGGCCGCCCCAGGAGAGACGAAGGGGCGAGTGTGCCCTCCGTATCACGGGAACCCGCTCCGAACGGGTCGTCATCCCCGGAGCCCCCGGCCTTTTCCCCGGTCCCGTCCGGTCCCTCGAACTCATCGCGGTCCCCCTCAAAACCGCAGGTGTCACAGGTCACAAGTCCCCGAACCTGAGCGGTCCGATTGGGGTAGGCCAGCTCCCCGCCACAGTCCGGGCACCGGACACCCACGGGGAGTGGGGCCACCAGGTCGTACAGCCGGCCCTTTGAGACACCCAGCTTCTCCGCCACAGCGTTCACGCTGAGGTCTGACTCCCAGTAGAGGCGATTCGCCTTCCGGGCTTCCGGGTCATCGTGAGGGTGGCGCTGTGCCATGGTTCGCTCCAGGTCCGAGGGATCTCTTGACCCCCTGAAGGGGTCGATTGAAGATAGCGGCTGCCTGCAGGAGCTGCGAGGCAAGATCGGGACCGAGCTTCGCAAGGCGCGGTGATGCTCGGGGACAGCTGGAGGCGACATTCTGCACCATGCGGTGTCCTGCGCCCCGAAGCCGAGTCGCTCCATACCATCGGTTTTTCGAAAGGAGTTTCCAAATGACAAATCGGCGAGTCTCGAGGAGGCAAGTCTCGAGGTGGGTCGTGAGATGAGGAGTCGCCGCCGCATCCTGGACAGCTTGGAGTCGGTCTATCGGGATGCCTTCCGAAAGGCGGAGGAGGGAGGCGACGCCGAGGGGATGGCCCGTCTCGACTTCGACTACCAGCGGGAACAGCTTCGGATGGAGGTCCTCCTGGACCTCCGTGAGCTCCTTCTTCCCAAGGAGGAGGAATCCGAGGGTGAGACCTCCCTGCTGGACCGGGCCGAAGCCCTCCGCCGCATCGCCCGTCTTCGATGATGCAGGCACCGCACCGAACCTGCCCGCAAGGGCCACCTCGCATTCGAGATTGAACATGAGATTGGAAACATGAAGATCTACACCCGGACCGGTGACCAGGGGAAAACGGCCTTGTTCGGAGGTGGACGAGTGGAGAAATCCCACCCGCGGGTCCAGGCCTACGGAACCGTCGACGAACTGAACAGTTTTCTGGGAAGTGCCTTGCCCGCCCTAGCTTCCCTGGAGATTCGGGACCGGCTGTCCTCTCTCCAGCACGACCTGTTCGCCCTCGGCGCTAATCTCGCCACTCCTCCCGCGGAGGATGGTGCCCCCCACCCCCACGTCCCCCCTCTCCCGGTCAGCCGCATTCCGGACATGGAGCGGTGGATGGACGACGCCGACGAAGAGCTTCCTCCCCTCCGGAGTTTCATTCTCCCCGGTGGGACCCAGGGGGCGGCTGCGCTCCATGTCTGCCGTACGGTTTGTCGCCGGGCGGAGCGCATGGTGGTAGAGCTCCACGAGTCCCTTCGGGGTGAGACGGGTAACGAGTCCCCCTCCCAGGAGGCAGCCCGAGCGGAACTCGGAGAAGTCATCCGATACCTGAATCGGCTCTCGGACCTTTTCTTCACCCTTTCCCGGCTGGAGAACCGGCGCGCCGGCGTACCGGATGTGGAATGGAAGAAGGAAGGCGCTCCGATGGGGGAGGGTGGCGCATGATCCAGCGATCCTGGAGCCACAGGATGCCCGACGGGGCCCGCCTGCAGGCCGACATCCTCGTGCCGGAAGGCCCCCCTCCCATTTCCGCCGTGCTTCTGGTCCACGGGTTCAAGGGCTTCAAGGATTGGGGCTTCTTTCCCCACACTGCGGCCACCCTGGCAGGCGACGGCCATGCCGCCGTTTCCCTGAATTTCTCCCTGAACGGGGTGGGCTCGCGTCCTACCGAATTCACCGAATTGGACGCCTTTGGTCGGAACACCCTGAGTCGTGAGTTGGATGAACTCCTCCTCGTGCTTCGCGCCCTGCGGGAGCCGGGACTCCTGCCCCTTCCACCCCAGCGGATCGGGCTCCTGGGTCACTCCCGGGGAGGGGGAGGTGCGGTGCTCGCTGCTGCCGAGGTCGGGGTCGACGCCCTGGTGACGTGGGCGGCGGTGGCCACCTTCGACCGGTGGTCCGAAGAGACCAAGGCTGAATGGCGGAAGGAGGGACGCATCTTTGTACTGAATGGTCGGACCGGGCAGCAGATGCCTCTGGACCTGAGCCTGCTGGAGGATTTCGAGGCGAACCGGGAGCGACTGGATGTCGAGGCGGCAGCCGCCAGGGTGAAGGCACCGTGGCTCATTCTCCACGGGGACGAGGATGATGCCGTGGCTTCGCGGGATGCTCGTCGTCTGGCCCAGGCAGCCGGGGCGTCCGGAGCCCGGCTGCACCTGGTGGAAGGGGGCGGGCACACTTTCGGAGCGGTCCACCCCTTCCAGGGGGAAACCCCTGAGTTCAAGGAGGCGCTTCGTCTCACCCGGGACCACTTCCGCAAGCACCTCCTGGGGTCGGGTTCCTGAGCGGGATGCCGGGAGGATGGAGGCCGTCCGGGGCTTCCCCACTTTCCCCTCGCGCGCGTCGGATGCAGCAGCGGCTGGAGGGCGTCCTGGCGTCGGCGGGCCTGGCCCCGAAGGAGACCAGCCTTGCGATGGAAAGCTTCCGAATGGCCATGGACCTGCGAGGCGCATTTGTGGTGGAGGAGGATGACCACCGATTCCTGCACCCGGCTCGCTCCCTCCTGGTACTGCTCCAGGATGGAGGTGAGAGGCGCCCGGATCTCCTGGCGGCGGCACCGCTGGTGGAGAGCCTGGAGCCGGACCTCCTCGGAGAGGTGGCCGCAGTCGCTCCAGAACCCATAGAGGCTGTGCTGGCCGGCCTCCCCGCGCTGCCCGGAGGCCTGGGGGAAACCGCCGGACCCGATGCGGAGGCACGGTGGCTGGAGGAACTGGTCCTGGCGGAGCCCGGGATTCAGAAGCTGATCCTCTCCGAAGCACTGGACCAGCTCCGACACCTGCACCTGCGCCCGGACGGGCCCTTCCGGAACCGGATCCTACAAAGGGCGGAGGGCATTCTGGTTCCCCTGGCTCACCGGGTGGGGGGGACCCTGGACCGGAGGATGGGGTGGTGGTGGAACCGGGTGGGGCAGCGCCTGGGCACCTCCGGGTAGGCGTGGTCTGGCGTTCCGAACGCTGGTCCCGCTACTTCTTCAACGGCGTTCCAGGAGAAGGGTGGGAAGAGGGGTTCGAAACCCCAGCCCTGCTGCGGGGTGACACGCGACGTCGGCTGCTTCCGCCCGGCACTTGCGGCCCCTGTGGGCTTCATTCATTGTTACTTGCCGGACCGGATCCGGCCCTTCATCCTGCTTCGGTACATCCTCCTCCTGGCCCTGTCGTCCCGCCTGGAGCCGTACTGAAGCCCCTCCCGTCAGACGGACTGAACCATGGCATACATTATCACGGAGCCCTGCATCGGGACCAAGGACGCGAGCTGCGTCGAGGTCTGCCCGGTGGACTGCATCTACGAGGGCGACGATCAGTACTACATCCATCCAGATGAGTGCATCGACTGCGGTGCCTGCGAACCGGAGTGTCCCGTGCAGGCCATCTTCCCGGATACCGACGTTCCCCCGGAGTGGACCAGCTACATCGAGAAGAACAGCGTCCACTTCGAATGACAGGGGACTGATCCCACTTCAGTTCAGAGACCTCGTTCCCGGAGTCGTTCGGGAAGGGAGCGCGAGTCTGCCGCCTGAGGGGACCGCTGAACCCGAGGACGGGAAAAGAGGCCCTGGCCACGTGTGAGCCGGAGGGCCAGCGCGCCGAGGGTGAGAACTGCGGCCCCCAGAAGGGGGAGGGAGAGCGTGGCGCGCATCAGGCGGACTCCTGTTCGGGACCGGGGGGGGTAGGTTCCAGGGCTGTGTTCTGCAAGAATCGTTCCCTGTGTTCCATCCTGCTCAGCGGCCCGGGACTCTCGACGCAGCGCCGAGGGAGCGTGGTTCCCTCAAGGGTTTTCAACTCAGTCCCGATGTCAGGTTTCTCCCTTCGGTGATCCTCGGGGCTGCCGTCACCACTCCCACCCCCGACCCCTCTCCCCAGAAGCTGCGATCGCCGGAAATCTGTGACTCGAGCCGCAGTTTTCGGGTGAGTCATCCGTGGTCTCCCTCCACTCCCTGAGGATCCGAGCCCTGTCCACTTCCCTTGCCCCCCGGCTCCTGGAAGGGGATGTCGTGTCCCTCACCGAGGCGCTGGTGAGGCTTCCCACCGTGAACCCCGCCCTGGAAGCGGGTGGCGGAGGAGAGGCCCCTGCTGCGTCCCTCTGCGGCGACCTCCTCTCCACCTGGGGATTCGGAGTGGAGACCCATGAGTGGGCCCCGGGGCGGACCAGCCTCGTGGCCCGGATCGGAGGTGAGGGGCCTTCACTCATCCTGAACGGACATCTGGACACGGTGGGGGTGGAGGGGATGACCGTTTCCCCCTTCGAACCATCGATCCGGGAGGGTCGCCTGTACGGACGGGGAAGCTGCGACATGAAAGGTGGAGTGGCGGCCCTTCTCTGTGCGGCTCGGGACATGGCGCTCCAGGGGCGGCCCCGCCGGGGCGAACTGCTGGTGGTCCTGACCTCCGATGAAGAGCACGCCTCCCGCGGGCTGGAGGCCCTCCTGGCGGAGGGGCTGAGAGCCGACGCCGCGGTGGTCTGCGAGCCCACCTCCCTCCAGGTGATGCCGGCGAACAAGGGGTTTGCCTGGTGGAGGGTCGAGTTCCGCGGTAGGGCGGCCCACGGATCGCGCCCTGACCAGGGATGCGATGCCATCCGTCTGGCCGGCCGCTTCTTGGCGGCGCTGGACGGCGTCGAGGACCGCCTGGCGTCGGCCGTGACCCATCCCCTGCTGGGATCTGGCTCCATCCACGCCGGCACCATTCGGGGGGGAACCGCCCCTTCCGTCTATCCGGACCGATGTGAGCTGGTGCTGGAGGCTCGGCTCCTTCCAGGCCAACGTCCGGAAGAGATGGGGGAATGGCTCGCCGCCCTCGGAGAGGAAGTGACCCGGGTGGATCCCCGGGGGGAGGTCACCGTGATCCCCACGCTCCGGCGTCCGCCCGGCGACCTCCCTGGTACGCACCCTCTCCCCAGGGCGCTTCAGGCCGCCGGCCAGGCCATGGGCCGCCCCATGGGGCTCGCTGGGATGAGCGCCTGGGTGGAGGCCGCATGGTTTCTGGAGGCCGGCATCCCCGCCCTCTGTTTCGGTCCCGGTTCCATCGGCAAGGCCCACACTGCGGACGAATTCGTTCCGGTAGAGGAACTCCGGGCCGCAGCCTCCATCCTTTCCCGATTCACCCGGAGCTTTCTCTCTAATGGCGTCTGATCACGTTTCCGGCCCGGCCGATCGCATCCTCACGGGTGGGTGGATCTGGACCGGCCGGCCCGAAGATGGTCCCCCAAGGGAGGGATGGGCCGTGGCCCTCAAGGGGGACCGGATCCAGGCGGTGGGTCCCCGTGCACAGGTGGCTTCCCTGAAAGGACCGGGGACGGCGGTCCTGGAGCTGGAGGGGCGGTTTCTCATGCCGGGTTTCGTGGATGCCCATGTGCACCTCCAGGCGGGGGGGCTGGATCTCTTTCGTGTCGACCTGCGGGGCGTGGACTCACCGGAGGAGCTGGTCCGCCGGGTGGCGGACCGGGCCCACTCCACGCCGAAGGGGGAGTGGATCCTGGGGGGAGGGTGGGACGAGCACCTCTGGGGAGGGGAGCTCCCCCATCGTGGGTGGCTGGACCGAGTTGTCCCGGAGCATCCCGTCCTTCTCCTCCGCACGGACCTGCACGTGGGCGTGGCCAATTCCCTGGCGCTCGAGCGGGCAGGGATCGACGGCGAGACCCCCGATCCGGAGCGGGGCCGCATCGATCGGGAGGGCGCGGGGGGCCACGGAACTCCGGGACTGCCCACCGGGATCCTTCGGGAATCCGCCCTCGACCCGCTGGCCCAGCGGATTCCGCCCCCCTCTCCGGCCGATCGGGAGGGCGCCCTGCGGGCGGCCGCCCTCCATGCCCTCTCCAGGGGCGTGACCCAGGTCCATGACATGGGAGCCATCCAGAGCCCGGAGGAGAGTTGGGCTTCCCTCGCGATCCTCCGAGGCCTCCACGCGTCCGGACGCCTTCCCCTTCGGGTGGTGGCGGCGGTTCCCATCGCGCATCGTCGGCGGATGCAGGAACTCATCGAGGACGAGGGCCGAGGCGATGCCCGGCTCCGCTGGGGGCTGGTGAAGGGATTCGTGGATGGATCGTTGGGTGCAGGGACCGCCTGGTTCCACGAGCCCTACGCCCATGATCCCACCTCTGCGGGGGGCCCCATCACCGACCTGGGAGAGCTCCGGACCGGAATCTTCGAGGCAGTGGAGGCTGGACTTCAGCCCGCGGTCCACGCCATCGGGGACCGGGCGGTGGACTGGCTCCTCAAGGTGTACGCCGAAGTGGCGGAGGGTCGTCCGAAGGCCGATCTTCGCCTTCGAGTCGAACATGCCCAGCACATGACACCGGAAGGAATCCGGATGGCCGACGCTCCCCATGTGGCCCTGTCCGTTCAACCTGCCCACCTTGCCGACGACGGCGGCTGGGCCGAAGCTCGCATCGGGGCCCGGCGCATCGCTGGCGCCTTCGCCTACGGTACCCTCCATCGGGCCGGGGCCAGGCTGGCGCTGGGGTCGGACTGGACAGTGGCGCCCCTGGACCCCCGCTGTGCCCTGGCGGCGGCGGTGGCGCGTGAGGTGCACGCAGCCTCGATGCCGGGGTTTTCCCCTGGGACTCGAACCTTCGGTTCCCCCGATGAATGCCTCTCACTGTCCGAAGCCATGACGGCGCACACTCTCGGTGGGGCCTGGGCCGGAGGGATGGAAACCGAGACGGGGACCATCGAGGTCGGAAAACGTGGGGACCTGGTGGTCCTTTCCCAGAGCCCCTTCCAGTTGTACCCGCATGAATTCGTCACCGAGCTCCATGCCGAGATGACCTTCGTGGATGGGGCCCTGGTATGGGCAACTGAAGATCCATCAGGAGGAGGATTCGCCCCATGAGTCCGGATCCGAAAGGCGCCCATCCGGTGGAACGTGATCGGATCGTGGAGGCCCTTTGCGAGCACTACGCCCGGGACCGGCTGGAGATCGAGGAGTTCGAACGACGGGTAGAGCGGGCCCACAAGGCCCGCACCCGCGATGAGCTCCAGGCACTCCTGGCGGATCTCCCCTCTTTGGAGGGCCCCGGTGCACCAGACCCGGTGAGGGGAGGTGGGCGTCTCGAGCCCCGGCAAAAGGCGGCCACGGGGGGGTCCGAACGCCCCGATCGACGTCTCCATCCCTCCCGGACCCCCGAGCGACAGACCGAGGTGGCGATCTGGAGCGGGCGTGTCCGGAAGGGTGCCTGGATCCCTGCTCGAAAGATCCGCGCCTTCGGGTTCATGGGTGGGGTGGAACTGGATTTTCGGGAAGCCCTCTTCTCCGGAGAGCCCATCCACATCCATGCCGGGGCGGTCATGGGCGCGGTGGAGATCATCGTTCCCCCCGGTGTCCGGGTGGAGACGGATGGATTCGCCTTCATGGGAGGCTTCGAAGAGGATACGGAGGCGGGGGCGCCTGCGCCCCCCGACGCTCCCATCATCCGGGTGACGGGGTTTGCCTTCATGGGTGGGGTGGAGGTTTCCAGCCGCTACCCCGGAGAGAATGCCCGTCAGGCGCGCCGCCGGAGAAAGGAGGAAGCCCGCCGGCACCTTCCCGGCGGCTCGGGCTGAGCCCCGAAACCTCTCTCTCCGTACTTCCAGCCCACCCTCCTGATCCAGGGAGGTGTCAGCTCCTTTCCATCCCCCTCCGCCAGCAAGCTGTGAGGGAGTTGCTTGACAACCGAGAGCAAGCCCCCATAAGGTGCGAAGTTCGGTAGGGTATGCCTGGGGTGCGATAAAAAACCCATGGGCCACCCTCGATTCGGCCCACCCGGCCCAGCTTTGCCGCATCCGGGATGGGCCTGTCATGACCCTCGGAAGGCAAGGAGTCCGGCATGCTCAGCGATGTTCGACAAGGAAGCGTCGGCGCGTCACCACGCCAACCCCGTTGGGGGATGGTGATGGGTGGGTTGCTGCTCGCTCTGATGGCGCTACCCGGCGCCGCGTTGGAAGCCCAGACCGGTCAGGTCACCGGTCGCGTGCTGGATGCCCAGTCCGGGGCCCCCCTTTCCGAGGTCCAGGTCTACGTGGCCGGTCTTCAGGTGGGGAGCCTCTCCCGGGCTGACGGCCGCTTCGTGATCCTGAACGTCCCTGCCGGTACCCACGAGCTCCGGGCGCAGCGCCTGGGCCTTCGCACCGCCAGCGAGGAGATCACGGTAGAGGCCGGTGGGACCGTGGTCGTGGACTTCGCCCTCACCTCCGAGGCCCTCTCGCTGGATGAGGTCGTGGTCACCGGTGCCGCGGGTGCGGCCCGGCGGCGGGAGATCGGAAACTCCATCACCCAGCTCAACATCGCCGATGTGCGGGATCGCCCCACCTCCACCACCGACATGCTCCAGGGCGTGGCGCCGGGCGTGGACCTGACCAGCGGTGGTGCCCAGCTGGGCTCCGGGACCTCCATCCGTCTCCGGGGGAACTCCTCCGTCTCCATGACCAACCAGCCCATCATCTACATCGATGGGGTGCGGATGATGGACGGCCACTTCCCCCTCTCCCGGACACCGGGGATGACCCAGGGCCGCGGCGCCCAGGTGAATTCTTCTCCCCTGGACAACATCAATCCCAACGACATCGAGCGGATCGAGATCATCAAGGGGTCGGCGGCCACCACCCTCTACGGGACCGAGGCCTCCGCCGGGGTGATCCAGATCTTCACCAAGCGGGGGTCCGTGGGGGCTCCGGTCTGGACGGCCGAGATCCAGCAGGGGACCGGGTGGGCCCGGAAGTACGGGGTCAACGGGGTCAACTACCAGCACATGGAGCACTTCCTGAAAGCCCCCTGGTGGGGCAGCGGCTATGACGGTGGCGAGTTCAGCAGGGACTGCGTCACCGACGATGAGCGCTGGCAGGGTGTGAACACGAGCCTGGATGGCGGCTGCCGCTGGCCGGGCACTCAGTGGTACCAGACCTACAACATGTCGGTTCGTGGCGGCGGCGAGGGACTCCAGTACTTCCTCTCCGGACAGTATCAGGACGACGAGGGGATGCTCCCCCTGGACGAGCTGACCAAGTACAACTTCCAGGGGAACTTCACCATGTCTCCCCTGAACAACCTCCAGATCCAGTGGAACACGGGCCTCACCCGCCAGTGGCAGCAGGCCACCCCCACCGGGAACAACCTCTCGGGGATCGAGCTCCAGATCATGCGTCAGGAGCGGAACTACTTCTCCAATGGTGACCCCCGGATCGTGGCGGACGCGCTGGACTACGACTACCAGCAGTGGCTCGAGCGCATGACCTCGGGTGTGACCTTCAACTACACGCCCCTGGCCGATCTGACCAACCGGTTCACCGTGGGCTACGACTACGCCCAGCAGGAGGTCCGGAACCTCATGCCCTTCGGGTTCTGGGAGTTCCCGGACGGATCCCTTTCCGCCGACGTCTTCCAGAAGCGTCTCCTCACCTTCGACTACGTGGGGACCTACCGCTTCGGTCTCACCGATGCCCTCCGTTCCAACTTCTCCTGGGGTGGCCAGGCCATCGGAAGTGACACCCGCCGCGTGATCGGAGTGGGGCAGATCTTTCCCGGCGCCGCCGAGCCCACCGTCAGTTCCGGCGCCAACCGCCGCTCCGAAGAGGATCGGGAAAAGGTCTGGAACGCCGGATTCTTCTTCCAGAATGTGCTGGACCTCTCCGACAAGTACTTCCTCACCCTGGGACTCCGGGTGGACGGAAACAGCGCCTTCGGTGAGGGCTTCGGACTCCAGACCTACCCCAAGGCCAGCCTGGCCTGGGTGGTGAGCGATGAGGACTTCTGGAATCCCGACTTCGGAACCCTTCGCCTCCGGAGCGCCTACGGCCAGTCCGGCCGGGCGCCTGGGACCTTCGACGCCGTGCGGACCTGGAATCCCGTCGGGTTCCTGGGGGATCCGGCCTTCCGGCCCTCCAACCGCGGAAACCCCGACCTGGGACCTGAGATCACCGCCGAGACGGAGTTCGGGTTCGATTGGAGCGGACTGAACGAGCGCTTCTCCGCCCAGTTCACCTACTTCAGTCAGAAGACGTCCGACGCCCTCATGAACGTCTCCGCCATCCCCTCTCTGGGCTTCGCCTCGTCGCAGCTCGAGAACGTGGGTGAGCTGGAGAACAAGGGGATCGAGGTGCAGTTGAACGGGACCCTGGTCCAGACGCCCGACTGGGGCGTGGATGCGGGTCTGGGCTTCTCCACCAACAATTCCAAGGTCCTGGACCTGGGTGGACAGCAGGACTTCAACGCCCTCAGTGGTCGGATCATGGTGGGAGAGCCGGTGCCAGTGTCCTGGGGCCGGAGGGTGGCGAATCCTGACGAAATCGGCCCCTGGGTCTATGAGAGCGGGAACGAAAATACCGCCATCGGACCCCGCTTCCCCACCCGATACGTCACCCCCAGCCTGACGGTGCGGACCCCGGGGAACATCACCCTCTCCGCCCGAGGCGAGTACCGGGGCGGCAACTGGCTCAACATCAACCCGATTCCCATCGGACGGTCGGTGCGCTCACCCCTTTGCTTCCCCCACTACGTGGATCCGGCCAACGACATCCGGCTGAAGGACGACACCCCTGCTCTCTGGCGGGAGCGCTGCACTCCCGGAGCGGCTCGGGACTACTGGTTCAAGGCGGACTTCTTCAAGCTCCGGGCCATCGCGGCCACGGTGCCGGTGGACTTTGCCTTCCCGGCGGCGGTTTCCAACGCCAACCTCACGGTGACGCTGAACAACGTCTACCAGTGGTACAAGGAGATTCCCTGGTCCGACATCGAGCTCTCCTCGGACAGCGGGCCCAGCAACGAGGGAATCGGTAACGCTTCCGAGCGGACCCCGGCTCCTGCGATTCTGCGCTTCTCCCTCCGCGTCACCTTCTGAGGATGGGACCCACGATGCAATCCACGACTTCACAAGGCTTCAAGCGAACGGGGCTCCTGGGCATGGGGCTCCTCACCATGACCGTTCTGGCTTCCGGGTGCGACGTCACCAACCCGGGACCGGTGCAGGATGAATTCCTGGCGGCGCCTGCCGCCCAGCCGGGGCTCATCAACGGCGCCAAGCGGGCCATCTCCATCAACTTCCGCGCACTGGCCCAGGATCTGGCCCTCATCGGCCGCGAGGTCTTCCCCGGAGGCCAGACCGGCGCCTGGGGGAATCCCGTCTACATCCACGCGGGACATATCCAGGAGGGATTCGGAAGCGGGTTCACCGCCTTCCATGAGGCGCGGTTCATCACCGAGACGGCCATCGCCCGTTTCACCGAGGTCGGGGCGACGGACAACATGCTCCATCAGGCCCACCTCTGGGCCGGCTGGTCGTATCGCCTTTTGGGAGAGAACTGGTGTGACGCCGTGATCCCCTCCCAGGATCCCACCAACGTCGATCCCCCGGCCTACCATGCCGGGACTACCGCACCCTACTTCGAGCGGGCGGTGGAGAACTTCACGGCGGCCCACCAGCGGGCCACCAGCGACCAGCAGCGCCACGCGGCGCTGGCGGGACGGGCCTCGGCCCATCTCTGGCTGGGGAACTGGGCCGAGGCCCTGGCGGACGCCCGGCAGGTGCCGGACAACTTCCGGATCACGGTGGAGTTGAGCTCCTCGGAAGAGTCGCTCTACAACTACATCGCCGAGGCCACCAGCGGCACCTTCCGGTCCCACACGGTGCGGTTCACCTGGTTCGAGGACTACTACACCGAGACCGGAGATCCCCGTACGCCATGGGCGGTGGACCCGAACCACAGCGTGGCCGTGGGAAGCCTTTCGGGGTTCGGCCAGGTTCCCTATATCCCGCAGCGGAAGTATGCCAGCCGGGATGATGACATCAACCTGGCCAGCGGTTGGGAGATGCGACTGGTGGAGGCCGAGGCCATCCTCCAGGGGGCGGGCTCAGGGAGCTTCAACGACGCCATGACCCTCATCAACCACGTCCGCACCCGGAACATCAGCGACAACGACGGGCAGCCGCTGGTCCCATGGGTGGCGAACAGCGCCGAAGAAGCCTGGACCTTCCTCAAGAGGGAGCGCAACATCGAGCTCTGGCTGGAAGGCCGGCGGATGGGTGACGAGCGCCGGTGGGCGGAGCGGAACACCCCGGGGACGCTGGACCTTCCCGAGTGGGAGAACCCGTCCCACCCCGGTCACACCCCCCTGTTCGTGGAAAACCGCCGGGGTCTCTCGGTGGATCCGACCCAGGGCGGGCCCCTCTGTCTGGATATTCCTGTCTCTGAACGGGACAGGAACCCCAATGTCCCCGCAACTCTGGGGGGCTGAGCAGGAAACGCGCAATCGCTCCCTGCACGTCAGGGAGGGATGAAGCTCAGGGAAGGATGAAGAAGGACGGGCGTGGGGGGGGGGGCGCCCCCCCCCCCCCCCCAATTTTAGGGCGGTTAGCC
>REED01000065.1 GCA_007695225.1 Gemmatimonadales bacterium | reverse complement strand
AAAGCTTGGTTCCGCCGGCGCTGCGGCAAGGGGATCTTCCGACTTTCGCCTTCAGGATCCCGACTCGCTCACGTGACGTTCAGCGGAGCCAAGTAAAGTAGACCTCAGCCCGGGCGCCGTCAACCCCGGCCCGCCTGGAAGGGTCACATCCCCCCTTCCTCCAGGAAGGCGCTCACCTCTTTTGCCGAGACACGGAACTGTCCCAGTTCCCCTCCCTCGGGGCCATGCCAGTCCGACCCTCCGGTGACCAGGAGGCCAGTGGATCGGGCCCGCGCCTCCAGACGGAGCGTTCGGTCCCGGGGGTTCCGGGGCCGGTACGTCTCGAGCCCCCGGAGCCCGGCCTCCACCAACCGGGGGAGGAGGGCGTCCAATTGGTCCATGGGAGGGTGGGCCCATACCGCAATCCCTCCGACCTCCCGAATCAACTCCACCGCAGCCTCGGGGGCCAGGAGACGGGTGGGCTCGTATGCCTCATGCTCATCCCCGATAAAACGATCGAAGGCCTCGTAGACGGAGTCCACCACCCCCTTCTCCACCAACGCTCGGGCCAGATGGGGACGAGCGAGGCTTCCCCGCTCCGCTCCGGCCGCCTCCTCCACATCCTCCATATCCACTTCGATCCCCGACTCCCGGAGCCGGTCCACCATGGTCTGCATGCGCTGGATCCTCCGTGCCCCGGCCCACTCCCCATGCTCCATCATGCGGGGGTGGCTCGGATCGACGAAATATCCCAGCACGTGGATCTCGCCCCGGTCCCAGGTAGCGCTCACCTCGATCCCGGGGATGATCTCCAGCGGGTGGCCGGCGGCCGCCTCCATGGCGGGGGCGATCCCCGCCGTGGTGTCATGATCCGTGAGGGAGATGACATCGAGCCTGGCCGCCAGCGCGGCGGCGACCACATCCCCAGGAGAAAGGGTGCCGTCAGATGCGGTGGAGTGGAGATGAAGATCGAGATCCATGGAGTCCTTTGGGGGGATTGGACACCCGCCGAGCGTTCGCCAGCGGAGACGAGGCATCCTCGTCGGGTGCCTTCTACAGAACACCTTTCTGAGGACACTCCCCGGGGGCCAGGAGTTCCCCGACGGCGTGCGGCTGCAGACGTGACGCCGCGGGGAGGCTGTTGAAGAAGTAAAGGGACCACCGAGAAGGGGTCTTGCGGTCCTGGGCCTCCGTTGGGCCGAGTGCAAGGCGACGGAAACGGCGAAGGGGCCGAAGGCGCCCAACTTCCGGCACCCCGGCCCAACCCCGTCCCGCCCCGGCCCCCTGTACCTAAGGATCAGACCAGGGGGTTTTCCGGTCCGGCCATCTCATCCAGGTCCGCCGGCTCCAAGTCCAGTAGGGCCGAAGCCGGCTCGAAATCCGCCGGCATCTCGCTGGCAGCATACTCGGAGAGGACGGTGACCTGATCCTCTTCCACCTTCATGACGCCCCGGTTCAGGAAGTATCGCTGGCTGGCCCCTCCGGGGAGATCCATGTCCAGATACCCTCCCCCGAGAAGAGTGATGTAGGGTGCGTGCCCGGGAAGGATGCCCACCTTCCCGTCCCAGGCCGGCGCCACCAGGGAAAGGACCTCACCCTCGAAGACCGTCTCCACCGGGGAGACCACCCGGACGTTCATGACGGGAGCGCCGGCCATCTCAGCCCTCCTTCTCCATCCGCTCGGCCTCGGCGATGACGTCCTCGATCCCTCCCTGGAGATAGAACGCCTGCTCCGGAAGGTGATCGAATTCGCCCGCCGCCACCCGCTCAAAGGAATCGATGGTGTCCTCGAGCTTCACATACTTCCCGGGTCGGCCGGTGAACTGCTCGGCCACGAAGAAGGGCTGGGAGAGGAACCGCTGGATCCGTCGAGCCCGACCCACGATGATCTTGTCCTCCTCGGTGAGCTCGTCCATCCCCAGAATCGCGATGATGTCCTGTAGGTCCTTGTACCGCTGGAGGATCCCCTGGACGTCCATGACGACCTGGTAGTGCCGCTCGCCCAGGAACTGGGGATCCAGGATCCGGGAGGTGGAGTCCAGGGGGTCCACCGCCGGATAGATGCCCAGCTCCGAGATGGCCCGGGAGAGAACGGTGGTGGCATCCAGGTGGGTGAAGGCCGTGGCCGGCGCCGGGTCCGTCAGGTCGTCTGCGGGGACGTAGATGGCCTGCACCGAGGTGATGGAACCCTCCCGGGTGGAGGTGATCCGCTCCTGGAGTTCGCCCATCTCCGTTCCCAGGGTGGGCTGATACCCCACGGCGGAGGGCATCCGCCCCAGGAGCGCCGAGACCTCGGAGCCGGCCTGGGTGAACCGGAAGATATTGTCGATGAAGAGAAGCACGTCCTGCTTCTCCACGTCGCGGAAGTACTCGGCGATGGTGAGTCCGGAGAGACCCACCCTCAGCCGTGCCCCCGGAGGCTCGTTCATCTGGCCGTAGACCAGGGCGGTGGACTCGAGGACCCCCGCCTCCTTGAACTCCAGCCATAGGTCGTTCCCTTCCCGGGTGCGCTCTCCCACCCCGCAGAAGACGGACCGTCCCCCGTGCTCCATGGCGATGTTGTTGATGAGTTCCTGGATCATCACCGTCTTCCCCACCCCGGCTCCCCCGAAAAGGCCGGTCTTCCCCCCCTTCACGTAGGGAGCAAGGAGGTCGATGACCTTGATCCCCGTCTCGAAGATCTCGGTCTTGGGCTCCAGGTCCTCGAACTTCGGGGGCTTCCGATGGATGGGCCAGCGCTCCACCTCGGAGGCCTGGTCGCCGCCCACCGGGCCCACCTCGTCCACCGGATCGCCCAGGACGTTGAGGATCCGCCCCAGGGCGGGAGGGCCTACGGGGACGGCGATGGCGGCTCCGGTGTCCACGACATCCATCCCCCGGACCAGCCCGTCGGTGCTGGACATGGCCACCGCCCGGACCTGCCCGCGGCCGATGTGCTGCTGCACCTCCACCGTGACATCCACCGGCCTCCCCCCTTCCGGCGTCCCCTGGATGCGCAGGGCGTTGTAGATGTCGGGCATGGACTCGGGGGGGAACTCCACATCCACCACCGGTCCGATGACCTGAACCAGCTTTCCAATATTCATCTCAGCCATGATCTCCAGTTCTCCCTTCGGGGCCGCGGCCCGCAGGTCTACCGTTCCCTTGTGAAGCCGGTGGGCGTGGACGCTCCGTCACTCGAACGCGGCGGCGCCACCCACGATCTCGGCAATCTCCTGCGTGATCTGGGCCTGTCGGGCCCGGTTGAAGGACCGTCGGAGCCCTTCGAGCATGTCTCCAGCGTTGTCCGTGGCGTTCTTCATCGCCGCTCGGCGGGCGCTGTGCTCCGCCGCTGTATTCTCCACCAGCCCCCGATAGACCGCGTTTCGGAGGTAGAGAGGGAGAAGCCGCTTCAGGATCTCGTCCCCGGAGGGCTTCAGGATGAAATTCTCCGGATCCACCCCCCCTTCCTTCGGCTCGATGGGAAGGAGTTGACGGATCGTGGGTGGGGTGGAGAGGGCCGAGCGGAACTCCGAGGCCACCAGGTAGACGGCGTCCAGCTCTCCCCGTGCGAACCGATCTCGAAGAGGAGCCACCAGGGACTGCGCCTCCGCCGGGCTGGGCGAATCGCTGATGTCGATCCGTGCCAGGGACAGTTCCTCTCCGAGGTACCGGAAGAATCCGATCCCCTTCTTCCCCACCACGTGGATCTCCGTCTCCACCCCTCCACCGCGGAGTTCCGCAACCTTTTCTCGGGCCTTCCGGATCAGGTTCACGTTGAATGCCCCCGCCAGTCCCCGGTTCGCAGTGAGAAGGAGGACTGCTGCCCGCTCCGGGGATTCCACCGCGCGAAGGAGGGGGAACCGCTCCGCCAATCCAGGATCGTAGAGGGAGTAGACGATCTCCTTCAGGGCCTGGTTATAAGGCCGTGCGGCATTCACCCGGTCGGTGGCCTTCTTCAGCTTCGAGGTGGCCACCATCTCCATGGTGCGGGTGATCTGCCGGGTGTTCTCGACAGATCGGATCCGGCGCTTGACTTCCCTGGACTTGGACACGGGTTCTTCGTCCTCCTGGGCTCGGGGTGCGGGTCCGCCGTCAGGCGGAGGCCGCCCCCTCCTGGGCTTCGAAGTGGGCGTTGAAGTCCACGAGGGCCGCCTTCAACCTCTCCTCCAGCGCGTCGGTGAGGGCCTTTTCCTTCCGGAACCCCTCCAGCAGGTCCTCGTACTGGGCGTCGAGGAAGTCCAGGAACCCTGCCTCCCAGGCCCGGACCCGCTCCACAGGGACCGCATCCAGGTGGCCGTTGGTCACCGCGTAGATGACCGCAACCTGCTTCTCCACCGGCACGGGACGGTACTGGGGCTGCTTCAGGATCTCCACAGTCCGCTGCCCGCGGCCCAACTGGCGAAGGGTGGCCGCGTCCAGGTCGGATCCGAACTGGGCGAAGGCCTCCAGCTCCCGGAACTGGGCCAGGTCGAGACGGAGTCGCCCAGCCACCTTCTTCATGGCCTTCACCTGGGCTGCACCCCCCACCCGGGAAACCGAGATCCCCACGTTCACCGCGGGCCGGACTCCGGAGTAGAAAAGGTCGGGCTCCAGGAAGATCTGCCCGTCGGTGATGGAGATGACATTGGTGGGAATGTACGCCGACACGTCCCCGGCCTGGGTCTCGATGATGGGGAGGGCCGTCATGGACCCGCCGCCCTGCTCATCCGAGAGCTTGGCCGCCCGCTCCAGGAGCCGGGAGTGGAGGTAGAAGACATCTCCAGGGTAGGCTTCACGCCCCGGGGGACGCCGGAGGATCAGGGAGAGCTGCCGGTACGCCGTGGCCTGCTTGGAGAGGTCGTCGTAGACCACCAGGGTCGGACGTCCCTGCCACATGAAGTGCTCTGCCAGGGCCGTCGCGGTGTAGGGGGAGATGTACTGCATGGAGGCGGGGTCCGAGGAGTTGGCCGCCACCACGATGGTGTAGTCCATGGCCCCGTGCTCCCGAAGCGTCTCCACCACTGCCGCCACCTTCCCCGCCCGCTGCCCGATGGCGCAGTAGACGCAGACGACGCCGGCGCCCTTCTGGTTGATGATGGTGTCGATGGCGATGGCCGTCTTCCCCGTCCCCCGGTCGCCGATGATGAGTTCCCGCTGTCCCCGCCCGATGGGGATCATGGAATCGATGGCCTTGATCCCGGTCTGCATGGGCTCATCCACAGGCTGACGCAGGACGATCCCCGGCGCCACGATGTCGATCATCCGGGAGCCTTCCAGCGGATCCACGGGGCCCTTTCCGTCCACCGGGTCTCCGAGGGCGTCCACCACCCGGCCCAGGTACCCTTCCCCCACCGGGACCTCCAGGACTCGTCCCGTCCGCCGGACCTCGTTGCCCTCGTGGAGCCGCGCCCAGTCACCCAGGACGACGGCCCCGATGTTGTCCTCTTCAAGGTTCAGCGCCAAGGCGGTGACGGGCGCCCCCCCATCCTGGGGAGTGATCTCCAGCATCTCGGATGCCATGGCATTGGTCAGGCCATAGATGCGGGCGATTCCGTCCTTTACCTCCAGGACGGCCCCCACCTCTTCGGCGTGGAGCGTCTCCTGGTACTGGTCGATGGCGCTTAGAAGGACGCCCTTGATCTCGCTCGCGCGGAGCTGTGTATCGGAGTTGGCCATTGAAACTCGTCCTCAGTCGGTCGAGAGGTCGGTGGTGAGGAGCTGACGGCGCATCCGTTCGAGGCGGCGGCGCACCGAACCGTCAAAAATCATGTCACCGCTCCGGAAGGCGATGCCCCCCAGGAGTTCCTTCTTTACCTGGAACCGCGGAATCGCCTCCCGTCCCAGGATCCGGGAGAGTTGCGATTGAATCTGTTCCATCTCCCCGGCGTCGGGCTCCCGTGCGACGGACACCTCCACCCGGGCCCGCCCCATCCGCTCGTCCTCGAGGGCCATGTACTCCCCTGAGATCTCCTGCAGGAGCTCTTGGCGGCGATTGTCCACCGTGAGGAGTACGAAGTTCAGGACATGGCCCGGGAGCCGGTCCTGGAGGGCAGTTCTCAGGACCCGCTTCTTCTCCTCCGTGGCGATCCGGGGCGTATCCAGGAAGCGCCGGAGACCCGGGGTCTCATCCAGGAGGAGGGAGACCAGCTTGAGCCCCGCCCCATACGCTTCCACTGCGGATTCCCGCTCCCCCAGCTGGAAGAGGGCGGAAGCATAGTTCCGGGCAATGGTGGCCTGGCGCACCGTCAGGCCTCTGCCCTGGGGGCTGCGATATCCTGGAGGTACGACTTCACCAGGGCGCGATCCCGCTCCTCGGTGAGCTTCTCATCCAGGATCCGGGCGGCGGCGGCCAGGGCCAAATCCACCGCCTCGGTCCGAATCTGCTCGATGGCCACATCCCGCTCCCGGCGGATTTCCTGGCGCGTGCGCTCGAGAATCCGTTCCGCCTCCTCCCGGGCCTTCTCCTCGATGTCCCGCCGCAAGCGGTCCGCCGCACTCCGGCCCTCGGCCACGATCTCCTGGGCCTGACGGCGCGCATCGGCAAGCTGCCGGCGGTGCTCCTCCAGGGATTCCTTCGCCTCCTGGCGTAGCTGGGTCGCCGCGTCGATGGAGTCCTTGATCCCCTTCTCCCGGGCGTCCAGGGCCCCGAGGATCGGGCCCCACGCAAACTTGCCCAGGACGAAAAGGACCACCAGAAAGGTGGCGATGGTCCAGACCGACAGGCCCGGATCCACGGTAAATAGCCCTCCGCCGCCCTCCTGGGCGGCGAGAAGGGAGGCCGGCGTAAAAGCCAGGCCCACTGTGGCCATTGCGGGAATCTTCATGATCTCGCCTTCATGTCGGTCGTCGGACCCCTCAGCCGGACCCGCAGCCGTAAGGGCGGGTCCGGCTGAGAGGTGGTTCCGTGGGACATCCGGCGTGGACGCCCCGCCGCGCGCTCAGTCGGAACGTGGATCAGAGCAGCTTGTAGAGCAGCGTGATGACCAGGGCGAAGAGAGCCGCGCCCTCGATGAGGGCCGCCAGGATGATCGCCGAGGTCTGGATGTTGCCCGCCGCCTCCGGCTGTCGGGCGATCCCGTTCATGGCGGAAGAGCCGATCCAGCCGATGCCGAGTCCGGCACCGAGTACGGTGAGCCCGATGGCCAGGGCGGCACCGATCAGGGTCGCGTCGGTGGCACCGACCGCCGCGGCTTCCTGGATGGCGAGAAGGGTGGAGTTCAGCATTGTGTCTCCGTCTCGTCTTGGAGTGTGGTGTAGTGGACCGCTGCAATCAGAGCGCTGAGCGGCGTTCTCACGAGCACGAGGCCCGTTGAAGACGACCCGCCGCCCCTCAGTGGGCGTGACGGATCAGGCCGATGAACACGGCCGTGAGCATGGTGAAGATGAACGCCTGTAGAAACGAGACGAACACCTTCAGCAGAGTGATGGCCGTGGCCATGATGACGGCACCGCCGGCGACTCCCCAACGGGCCGTGGTCGCGTCGGCGAAGACGAAGACCAGCCCGAGAAGTGCCAGGATCAGGATCTTCCCCGCCGTCATGTTGGCGAAGAGACGGATGGCCAGGGCGAAGGGCTTGGTGAGCTTTCCCATGGCCTCCACCGGCGTCATGATGACAAGCATGAACGCCTGGCCCACTGGATGCAGGCCCTTGGGGGCGTAGAAAATCGTGCGGGCGTATCCCGCCGGCCCCAGTTCCCGGAACCCTGCCACCTCAATCCAGATCAGTGAGAGGAGGGCCAACGCCGCCGTCACCGAGATGGACGCGGTGGAGGAGACGCCGAAGGGGATGAGCCCCAGGAGGTTCATGTACAGGATGAAGAAGAAGAGGGTCAGGAGGAATGGCGTGAACTGATCCGCTCCATGGCCGATGTTGGCCCTGACCACCTTGTCCCGGAAGAAGAGGATCACCGACTCCACCCCGTTGGCGAAGCCGGAAGGGGCGTCCTGCTCACTCATCCGTTGGTAGGTCCGCCCCACAAGGATGAAGGTGAGGAGGCAGAGGGCCCCGGCCAGGAGCATGAAGACCACGTTCTTTCCCGGGGACAGATCCAGGGTAATGAAACCGATCTGGACCGGATCCCACTGGGGAAGGTCGATCCTCCATCCGGCGATCTCGATATAGGACGCGTCGGCCACCTTCCCCATGAGCATGGAGCCGAGGTCAAAGACCTCGGAGGTGGGTTCCGCTTGTCCGCCTGAAGCCGCCTCGGCGACGTTGCCGTTCATCTCTGCTCGCTTCCATTCATCGGTCCGTCCTCGCCGGCCTGCATTGCCCAGATCTCCAGGAAAAGCAAACTCACCAGAAGTCCCGCAAGCGCCAGAAGGGTTGTGAGAGGATCCACATCCTCCCGAAACCAAACCACTCCCGCTACCAGCCCCACCGCCAGCATCCGTAGCAACGTCCCGCCGGCCCACACCGCCAGAAAACCGGTGCTCCCCGGCTCGTGCCGGAGGAGGATCCCGAAGGCCGCAAGGTGGAGGGGGAGCGCCGCTCCTGCCGCCACAAGGAGGCCTCTTCGGCCCTCACCGTCAACCCATGGCCACCAGAGGCCCACCAGAGCCGCAGTCAGGACCAGGGCCGGAACCGCAAACCGGAGCCAACGCCTCATCCCCTACTTCCGTCGGAACTTCCGTCGGATCCATCGTCCTGCGTACCCTCTCCCGCAGCCCCGTCTTCCGGCCGGATCATGAGATCCCGGAGAAGGCTGTAGAACCCCGCCCCGGCACCCAGGAGCGCCCCCAGGATGGTCAGGATGGGGGTGGTCCCCAGCCGTCCATCCACCCACCAGCCAAGGAAGAGAAACATCCCGGTGGAGATGGCCAATGTGAGGCCATGGCCCGAGAATCGAGCCAGAGCCACCAGGGGCTCACTGGGACCGGATCGCCGCCCTTCCTCGTCGTCGCCCATGGCTTCCCCTACGCCGTTGGCGGACTGCTTTCCCGCCGCCTGTTGGGACCTCACCCACGACCTTCCCCGGGGATCCCGGAACATGTCCGTCGGAGAGCGGCTTTCCGAAGACAAGGCCGAGGATTTGACCCCGAAGGATTACAGCCTGAAAGGATAGGAGCTTGTGAAATTTTTCGCAAGCTCTTCGAGGTCCGCGCCGGGCCCTCCCGCCTCTGGTGTGGCGCAAGCCCCTGAGCCGGGATATCCTGCTCTCTTGCCGTCGCCGGGATCCTGCCCCCGTGGGAGCGGGTAGGGGCGAAGGATCGCGGCCCCTTATCTTCTACCGTCCAGCATGGTGGCCGGGTCGCGAAATCCGGGTTCCGAGTCATGGATCCCCGACGGTCGGAGGGTTCGGCATTCACGCACGAAGGAGGATCGGTTGGCGGACGGAGTAGGGGTGCAGGATCCGGATCTGGAACTCCTGGAAGAGGCCTCCCGGGTGGCCGACTCCCTGCGGAGGGAAGTGGCCAAGTGCGTGGTGGGCCAGCGGGAGGTGGTGGATGGCCTTCTCCTGGCTCTGCTGGGGAATGGTCACGCCCTCTTGGTGGGGGTCCCCGGACTGGCCAAGACCCTTCTTGTCTCTACACTGGCAGAGGCACTGGACCTGGAGTTCTCCCGGATCCAGTTCACCCCGGACCTCATGCCGACCGACATCACGGGCACCGAGGTGATGGAGGAGGATCGGTCCACGGGGAAGCGGGCCTTCCGGTTCGTGAAGGGGCCAGTCTTCGCCAACGTGGTCCTGGCAGACGAGATCAACCGGACCCCACCCAAGACC
The DNA here is from genome assembly GCA_007695225.1 of Gemmatimonadales bacterium. Lineage (GTDB taxonomy): Bacteria > Gemmatimonadota > Gemmatimonadetes > Longimicrobiales > Gaopeijiaceae > T3Sed10-66. The sequence continues at coordinate 36,881 of REED01000065.1, read as the reverse complement.
CAGGCCGCCCTCCTCCAGGCCATGCAGGAGCGCATGGTCACGGCCGCAGGGCACACGTACCCCCTCCCTTCCCCCTTCTTCGTCCTGGCCACCCAGAACCCCATTGAGCAGGAAGGGACGTATCCCCTTCCGGAAGCTCAGCTGGACCGATTCATGTTCGAACTCCGGATTGGTTATCCTTCCCGGGAGGAAGAGGAGGAAGTGGCACTGCGAACCACGGGCGCCGCCCTCCCGAAGGTCAACCCGGTGGTGGAGGCCAAACGCCTCGTGCAACTCCAGGGGCTGGTCCGCCGGGTACCGGTGGCACCCACCGTCGCCGCCTTCGCCGTGCGCCTGGTTCGGGCCACCCGACCAGGCACCGCCGAGGCGTTGGACATCACCCGGCGTTATGTGGCGTGGGGTGCGGGCCCCCGGGCCTCCCAGGCATTGGTGCTGGGAGCGAAGGCCCGGGCCGCCATCCAGGGGAATCCGGTCCCCAGTTACGACGATGTACGGGCAGTGGCACCCTCGGTTCTGGCCCACAGGGTGGTGCCCAGTTTCGAGGCCGAGGCGGAGGGAGTCACCTCGCGGAAGGTGGTGGAAGAACTGCTGGACGAGAGCCGCCTCTGGGGCTGAGCCTCGCTGAGTCCCATTGACCGACCCCCAACCCCCAGTCATGAATAGCCGTCGAAGTCACAAGGAAGGAGAAGACCAACCTCCGAGTCGGAGGGCCCGATGAACGGGCTCCTCTTTGGTCTCGTGGGGCTGACCCTCCTGGCATCCGCCCTCCTCTCCGCCGCCGAGTCGGCCACCTTTTCGGTAGGACCCTCCCGCCTCCGCACGCTCCGGGAAGAAGGATTCAAGGGCTCCGAAACCCTCCAGACGGTGAGGGACGAAGGCCCGTCGATCCGGGCGGCCGCCTTCCTGGTGAATTCCCTCCTGAACGGGATCTCCGTGGGACTCCTGGTGGCAGCCGCCACCCTGGAGTGGGGCGCGCCGGGAGCCATGGCCGCCCTCCCCCTGGGCCTTTTGGGAATCCTGGTGCTGGCCGAGGGACTCCCCCGCCTTGTGGCCTCCCGACGATCCATTCGGCTGGCCCTCCTCTCGGCCCCCTCCCTTCGGACCCTGGAGGCGCTGGTCCGTCCCCTCCTGACTCCCTTCCTGGGTCTGGAGAGTCTCTTCCAGAGGAGGAACGGAGATGCCCCGGCTTCCATCGAGGAGCGGGAGGTCCGGGAACTCGCTGAACTGGGGCGGCGGGAAGGGGTGGTGGAGGAAGAAGAGCACGAACTGGTGGAGCGGGCGTTCCGGATGGACGAGCTTGCGGCCTGGGACGTCATGACGCCCCGGGTCGACATCTTCGCATGGAAGGACAGCCTCACCCTCGAGGAGGTCATCCCCCAACTCCGCAACGTCCCCTTTTCCCGGGTTCCGGTCTACGGTCAGAGCGTCGACGACATCACCGGAATCCTCTACGTCCGGGAAGCCTACGCCGCCTACGTCGCGGGGAAGCGGGATCTCCTTCTGTCGGAGCTTTCCCGGGATCCCCTCTTCGTTCCGGGCTCTCTACCGCTCCCCCGTCTCCTCCGGGACTTCCAGGCTCGCCGCATCCACATGGGCATCGTGGCCGACGAGTTCGGAGGCACCGACGGGCTGGTCACCCTTGAGGACGTCATCGAGGAGCTGGTGGGAGAGATCGAGGACGAGACGGATATCCTGGAGGAATCCTTCGTCCGGATCTCCCGCTCGGAGTTGGAGGTGGAGGGCGGCATCGAGCTCCGGGAAGTGAACTACGTCTTCAACGTGTCCCTCCCCCACCTGGACCATCGATCCCTGAACGGATTCATTCTGGAGGAGTTGGGTCGGGTTCCGGATGCCGGGGAGACGCTGGAGATCCCGGGGCTCCAGATCGAGATCCTCGACGCCACCGAAACCCAGGTGGTCCGCGCCCTCCTCCGAAAAACCCACGCCGCCGCCGCCGAAGAGATCGAGGGCGCCGGCGGGACCGCCTGAACCCGGAAGGCTTCTTCACCCATGGCCCTTCTCATCCCCTTCAATGGAAAATCCCCCCAGGTGGCGGAAGACGCTTTCCTGGCCCCCAACGCCGTCCTCATCGGCGACGTCCGGGTGGAGGCCCGGGCCAGCGTCTGGTTCGGAGCGGTGCTCCGGGGGGATGATCCAGATCACCCCATCGTCATCGGCGCCGGCGCAAACGTCCAGGACGGCGCCATCGTCCATGTGGGCAACTGGGGCCCCACCGTGGTGGGCCCGGGGGTCACCGTTGGACACGGGGCCATCTTTGAATCCTGTGAGATCGGAGAGGGGACGCTGGTGGGGATGAATGCCGTGATCCTCCAGGAGGCGGTGGTGGGCCGGGAGTGCCTCCTGGCTGCCGGTACCGTGATCCTGGAGAAGGCCCTGATCCCGGACCGGAGCGTGGTAGCCGGAGTACCGGGAAGGATCCGGAAGACGCTGGAGGGCTCCGCCGCCGAGTGGGTGACCCGGAGCGGGACGCACTACCAGACGCTCTCCCGGCGGTACCTGGCCGAGGGGGTGGATCGCCTTTCGTTTCCCCGTGTGGGGAACGGCATCGGCGGCGAACCCCAGGCGGAGGAGTGAGTCCCGCCGCCTGGGGTCCGCCCCTGGGGGATGGCCCCTCTGCCCGAGAGGAGAGGGAGGCCCCGGAGGAGCCCGGAGCCGAGTCCGGGACAACACCCGGGGAATTCCGGTGTGACCTCTGCGGCGGTCCCATGCTGGACCGCCACTGCAAGCTCCTCTGTCTCCGCTGCGGCTACCAGCGGGATTGCTCCGACCCCTGACCCCGATCCCTGACCCCGACCCCGGGTCCGGCCCCCTCACTCGCGGCCCTCACCCCGGCCCCTCCTTCCCCTGGCCCCTGGAGTCGTCACGCCATGCCCCGCTGCATCCGAGACTGCAGCCTCCTTCTCCTCCTCCTTCTCCTTCCCATCTCCCCCACCTCTTCGGGGCCCATCGGTGCCGGTTCCGGTGGGTGGGGATTCGACCTGGGCCCCCAGGCGCTGCAGGCTCAGGTCCCGGACCCGGTGGCGGTGAGCGACACCATCCAGCGGGTCCGGCTGGTGGATGGGAGCACCCTCTTCGCACGGGTGGTTGCGGTGGAAGGGGACCGGGTGACGCTGGAGACCTCCGGCGGGGACCGGTTGGATGTGGCCCTGGCCCGGATTCGCTCCATGACCCCGGCCCGGGGGAGGGTCGTGGACGGCGAGTTCTGGACCGAAGATCCGAATCGGACCCGCCTCCTGGTCCTGGCTCCCACCGGACGGACCCTGGACCAGGGGGAGGGATACCTCTCCTCCTTCTGGGTCTTCTTCCCCTTCCTCTCCTACGGTCTCACCGACCACATCACCCTCTCGGGCGGCACCCCTCTCCTCCCGGATGTCATTGGCCGCGTCATCTACCTGGCGCCCAAGGTGCGGGTGCATCGGAGACCGGGAATGGATCTGGCCGTGGGGTCCCTGGCCTTCTTCGCCACCGAGGCGGTGGACGAAGGATCCATCGGACTCCTCTACGGCGTGGGCACCTTCGGGAACCCGGACCGCTCCATCTCCACCGGGGCGGGGTGGGGCTTCGCCCTGGGTGGGGGGGATGCCCGCATCTCCAATGACCCCGTGGTTCTCCTGGGGGGGGAGTTCCGGGTGGCCCGGAACGTGAAGCTCCTCACCGAGAACTACGTCGTTCCCGGGGAATCGGAGGCCATCCTCTCCGCCGGCGTGCGCCTCTTCGGGGAGCGCCTCTCGGTGGACTTTGGGGTCGGGACCATCACCGACACCTCCCCCGGCTGGCTTCCCGTCCTGAATTTCGTCTACAACTTCGGGGGGCGGCGCTAGTGTGGTGAATCCCCGACTCACCACACTAGAAGGCTGTTGAAGGAGCAGGGGGTTACCGGGGCCCGAATGCCCACCCCAGGTACCAGTCCACCAGGGCCGGCCCGAAGAGGTAGGTCGCCGCGGCCCCCACGGCCAGGAAGATTCCGAAGGGGACCAGCTTTCCTGTCTTCATGGAGATGGGTCCGAAGATCACCGCCCCCAGGAAGGAGCCCAGGAAGAGGGTGAGGAAGACCCCGGGCACCCCCAGGAAGGCCCCCACCATGGCCATCATCTTGATGTCCCCGCCTCCCATGGCCTCCTTCTTGAAGACCTTCTCCCCCGCCCATGCCACGAACCAGAGGAGGAAGAAACCCACGGCGGCCCCGGTCAGGGCCTGGAGCCAATCCACGCCCCCGGGCAGGAAGGCCAGGGCGAACCCCAGGATCGCCCCACCCACCGAGAACTGGTCGGGAATGATGTAGAAGCGGGCGTCGCTGAGGGCGATTCCCAGTAGGATGGTCAGGAGGAGGGCGCCCCGGAGCGCCTCCCATTCCACCCCGTTGAGAAGGACCATCCCGGCCCAGGCCGCGCCGGTGGCCAGCTCCACCAGGGGATACTGGATGGAGATGCGGGCTTGGCATTCCCGACACTTCCCCCCCAGGAGGAGCCACCCCAGGACCGGGAGGTTGTCCCGCCACCGGATGCCCGTCCCGCACCTCGGGCACCGGGAGGGGGGCGAGATCACCGACTCGTCCTGGGGCCAACGGAGGGAGCAGACGTTGAGGAAGGAGCCGATGCAAAGGCCGAAGAGGCCGGCCACCAGCGCGGCCATCCAGGGTTCCAGGATCATGAAGGGGTCCGGTTCTGTTCAGGGGAGGGATCTGTCGGGATCTCCGGGGGAAGCGACTCCGGCTCCGGGCCCTGGTCGCGGGCCGGCCCCAGTTCCCAGAGGAGGACGGCGCCGGCCACGGCGGCATTGAGGGATTCCACCCCAGCAGCCAGGGGGAGGGCCAGGACCCGGTCCGCTGCCCCCCGAAGGATGGAACGAGGGCCCGCGCCCTCGTTCCCCACCACCAGGGCCCACGGCGGCTGGTGCCCATTTGCGGGGATCGCCTCGATCACGTCGCGCGTCGCCCCCTCCAGCGAGGCAGGGGGGATCCGCTGAAGGAGAGAGGGGAGGTGGCGCACGTCCTGGCCACCGGCGTCCGCCACCACCAGGGTGAAGCGGGCCTCCCTGTGCCATTCCAGGAAGTCCTCGCACGCCATCCGGTGGATGGGGACCCGGAAGGCCTCGCCCGCCGCGGCCCGCACCGTCTTGGGGTTCCAGGGGTCCACGGTGCCATCCAACGCCACCACCGCATCCACTCCGAAGGCCACGGCCGTGCGTATGAGGGTCCCGGCGTTCCCTGGATCCTGCAGGGCGTCCAGGACCAGGATCCGGCGGGGTGGGAGGGGATCATCGGCGGTCCAGGGTGCCGTGGGGAGGGGGTGGACCGGTTCCTCCACCACGGCCAGGATTCCCTGGGGGGATTCGGTATCGGCGAAGCCGTCCATGGCCCCCGCCTCCACCTCCACCACCTCGGGGGAAGCGCGGGACAGCAGGCGGGACAGGGAATCCGTTGGATGGAGCCCCGCCTCCATCACCACGAAGCGCACCTGGGCGCCGGCGGAGAGCGCCGCAGCGAGGGCACGGGGCCCCTCCACCAGGACCAGCCCCTCCCGGGTCCGCCCTTTACGGGTGCGGAGTCGGGCCAGGAGCCGCTCACGGTTCCGGCTCAGCGCCACCCCGGGCTCCCCGTCGAGGGAAAAGGGTCTATCTTCCCTACTCTCCCATCCATCCCAACGATACCTGACTCCATGCACCCTCCCTCCCTTCCCGTGGCACTCACCATCGCCGGCAGTGATTCCGGCGGAGGCGCCGGCATCCAGGCCGACCTCAAGACCTTCCACGCCTTTGGCGTGTTCGGCACCAGCGCCATCACCGCGATCACCGCGCAAAATACCACCGGTGTCCGGGCGGTGCATCCGATCCCCCTGGAGGTGGTCCGGGAGCAGATCGACGCCGTGGTGGAGGACCTGGCCCCCTCGGGGGTGAAATCGGGGATGCTGGCCACCTCCGCCCTGGTGGAGATTGTGGCCCGGGCGCTGGAGGACCACAGCCTCACCCGATACGTCCTGGATCCGGTAATGGTGGCCACCAGTGGAGACCGTCTCCTGGACGAGGACGCCACGGACGCGGTGCTGGAGCGCCTTCTCCCCCTCTCCGCGCTGGTGACCCCGAACCTGGACGAGGCCCGGATCCTCACCGGGGGCGCTGTGGAGGGGGAGGATGGACAGCGGGAAGCCGCCCGGGCACTGGTGGCCATGGGGGCCGGTGCCGCCCTTGTGAAGGGGGGTCATGGTACCGGAGCAGAGGTGGTGGATCTTCTCTGGGACGGTGAGACGGAGAGGGTCTGGCGTCGTCCCCGCCTCCAGACCCGGAGCACCCACGGGACCGGGTGCACCCTCTCCGCTGCGGTGGCCGCCGGACTGGCCCGGGGTCTCTCCATCGAGGAGGCGGTGGACCGGGCGCTGAGCTACGTCTCCGCCGCGATCGCATCGGCTCCGGGATTGGGGAAGGGCCACGGGCCCGTGAACCATTTCGCCCCAGCGGGATGATCCTTCCGGATGATCGTGCCGGGGTGATCCTTCAGGGTGAAACGACTCCGGGCTCCCGGGTCCCCCACGTGGGGTCTGGCGCCGCCAGGATCCCCCGGGTCAGGCGCTGGAAGCGGGGCGCCGCCTCCTCCCCCGCCTCCAGGACCTCCTGGTGGGAAAGGGGTCGGGACGAGATCCCTGCCCCGGGGTTGGTGATGAGGGAGATCCCCAGCACCCGCATACCCCGGGCCCGGGCCACGATGACCTCGGGGACCGTGGACATCCCCACGGCATCCCCGCCCATGAGCCCGATCATCCGTACCTCCGCAGGGGTCTCGTACGAGGGGCCCGACACCGCGGCGTAGACCCCCTCCTCCAGGGGAATCCCCAACTGCTCCGCAGTCCGCTGCGCCAGGGCCCGAAGATCGGAATCGTAGGCCACGCTCATGTCTGGAAAGCGCGGCTCTCCCGGAGCCCCGGGGCCCACCAGGGGATTTTGCCCCATGAGGTTCAGGTGGTCCCGGATGAGCATGAGGGTGCCTGGCCCGAAGTCGGGGTTCACCCCCCCTGCGGCGTTGGTCACCAGGAGAGTGGGGACCCCCAGGAGAGCCGCTGCCCGCACGGGAGCCAACACCACCCCCGCTGGATGGCCCTCATAGAAATGGTAGCGCCCCGCCTGGATCAGGACCCGTCGCCCCTCCAGCATCCCGGCCACGAACCGACCCTGATGGCCGCCCACCCCCGCAGCGGGAAGCCCCGGAAGATCGTGAAAGGGGATGGAGATGGGGGCCTCCACGGCGTCCGCCAGCGCCCCCAGTCCAGAGCCCAGCACCGCCAGGATCTCCGGAGTCCAGGGGAGCCGCGCCCGGAGGGCCGCGGCGGTGGCTTCGGTGCGTTCCGCTTCCTGATGATTCACAGCAACATCCCGGCGATGGTGGCGGTCATGAAGGCGGCCAGCGACCCGGCCACCATGGCCCGAAGCCCCAGCCGGGAGAGATCCTGGCGGCGCTGGGGCGCGATTCCTCCGATCCCTCCGATCTGGATGGCGATGGAGGAGAAATTGGCGAAGCCGGAGAGGGCATACGTGGCGATGATGATGGATCGCGGCTCCAGGGGGGCCTCGCCGCCCAGAAGCGCGGAGAGCTGGAGGTAGGCCACGAACTCGTTCACCACCGTCTTGATCCCCATGAGGGACCCCACCGTGGGGGCGTCGGCCCAGGACACCCCCATCATCCACGCCAGGGGCGCCAGGACCGCTCCCAGGATCGCCTCGAGGGAAAGCTCGGGCATCCCTGCGAAGCCGCCGATCCATCCGATCCCGGCGTTGAACATGGCGATCAGGGCGATGAAGGCCAGGAGCATGGCCCCCACATTGAGTGCCAGATGGAGCCCTTCCGCAGCACCTCCGGCGGCGGCGTCGATGGAGTTCACATACCGGCGTTCCGGGTCCACGCCCAGTCCGGTGGCGGTCTCCGGCTCGCCATCCTCGGGAACCATGATCTTGGCCACCACCAGGGCCGCCGGCGCCGACATCACCGAGGCGGCGATCAGGTGTCCGGCAATGTCGGGGAAGTAGGCCACCAGCATTCCCACGAAAGCGGCCAGCACTCCTCCGGCCACCGTGGCGAAGCCGCCGGTCATGACCGCCATGAGCTCGGAGTTCGTCATACGGGCCACGAAGGGCTTCACCAGGAGGGGCGCCTCGGTCTGGCCCACGAAGATGTTCCCCGCCGCCGAGAGGGTTTCGGCCCCGGAGGTCCCCATGGTCCGCTGCATCACCCAGGCCATCCCCTTCACCAGGATCTGCATGATCCCCACGTGATAGAGGAGGCTCATGAGGGAGGAGAAGAAGATGATGGTGGGAAGGACGTTGAAGGCGAAAAAGGCGCCTGTCTGCGCCACCATTCCCGTCGTCTCCTCCATGGGGGCCATGCCTGGCTCCCCCACCCCCACCGGAACGGTGTTGAAGACTAGATCTCCGAAGATGAACCGGGCCCCCTCCACCGTGAATCCCAGGAGGGCCACCACCAGCGTGTTCAAGAGGGCAAAGAGCCCGGCCCCCATGGGAGTCTTCAGGATGAAGAGGGCGAAGCCGAACTGGAGGGCGAGCCCCCACCCCACCACCCGCCAGGGAATCCGCCTCCGGTCCACCGAGAGGCTCCATGCCAGCAACCCGATGAGGAGGAGACCCCCGAGGGAACGAAGGCGCTCCAGCAGGGGGGTGTCCAGGGAATCCACCGTCCACTCCCGGGCCGCGGGAGCCCGGGTCGCCGGGGGCGAGGCCTGCGGGGCCTGGACCGCCGGACCGGGAGACACCCCCGTCGAGAACGCCGGGGGTGACGGCACTCCGTCCTGGGCCCGTCCCGCCCAGGCACCGGCGAGGAGGAGCAGGACGGCCATCCCCCACAGGATGAGGACGGAGCGGGAGGGACGATGCATGAAGCGGAGGGGGGCGGGGGGGAGGAGATGGCCCAAGGCCCCCAAGGATAGGCGTCGGAGGAACCCTTGGCCACCGGACCCTGCCGTTCCGGCGGAACGCCGCCACCCAGGGCTGGTGGAAGGTGCCGATCTGGCCGGAACCAGGACCCCACGGACCGGCATGGAGGTTGCAGTTCCCCAAGTCAATGACCCCGGCCTTCCCCGCACCCGTCGGGAAGCTGGGAAACGGCTTTAGATCTGTGATTCCAGAATCCGACCAGGAGCGAATATGGGAAAGGTCATCGGCATCGATCTCGGGACCACCAATTCCGTGGTGGCCGTCATGGAGGGCGGGGAACCCGTCGTCATCCCCAACGCGGAGGGGGGTCGCACCACCCCGTCGGTAGTGGGGTTCTCCAAGGACGGTGAGCGATTGGTGGGACAGGTCGCCCGCCGCCAGGCCATCACCAACCCCACCAACACCATCTTCTCCATCAAGCGCTTCATGGGTCGCAACTATGGGGAGGTGGAGTCGGAGCGGGGGAAGGTCCCGTATGACGTGGTCCGGGACGACCAGGGCCGGGTCCAGGTGAAGGTTCCCAATGCCGACAAGACCTTCACACCGCCGGAGATCTCGGCCGTGGTCCTGCAGAAGATGAAGCAGACCGCCGAGGACTACCTGGGGCAGAAGGTGACCCAGGCTGTCATCACCGTTCCTGCCTATTTCAACGACTCCCAGCGACAGGCCACCAAGGACGCGGGGAAGATCGCCGGGCTGGAGGTCCTCCGGATCATCAACGAGCCCACCGCCGCCGCCCTGGCCTACGGACTGGATAAGGACAAGGACGAGAAGATCGCCGTCTTCGACCTGGGTGGAGGGACCTACGACATCTCCATCCTGGAACTGGGAGATGGGGTCTTCGAGGTGAAAGCCACCAACGGGGACACCCACCTGGGCGGAGACGACTTCGACCAGCGGGTCATCGACTGGCTGGTGGAGGAGTTCAAGAGGGACCAGGGGATCGACCTCTCCAAGGACGCCATGGCGCTCCAGCGGCTGAAGGAGGCGTCGGAGAAGGCCAAGATGGAGCTCAGCTCCACCATGCAGACCGACATCAACCTCCCCTTCATCACCGCCACCCAGGAGGGTCCGAAGCACCTGAACGTGAGCCTCTCCCGGGCCAAGTTCGAGCAGCTCGTGGAGGATCTCATCAACCGCACCATCGACCCCATGAAGGCGGCGTTGAAGGATGCCGGCCTCCAGGCGTCGGAAATCGATGAGGTGATCCTGGTGGGCGGCTCCACCCGGATCCCCAAGATCCAGGAGGTGGTGAAGGAGTTCTTCGGGAAGGACCCCCACCGGGGGGTGAACGTGGACGAGGTGGTGGCCATCGGTGCCGCCATCCAGGGGGGTGTGCTGGCGGGCGACGTCAAGGACGTTCTCCTCCTGGACGTGATCCCCCTCTCCCTGGGGATCGAGACCCTGGGAGGGGTCATGACCACCCTCATCGAACGAAACACCACCATCCCCACCCGGAAGGCCGAGGTCTTCTCCACCGCCGAGGACAACCAGACCACGGTGGAGATCCACGTCCTCCAGGGGGAGCGGAAGATGGCGGTGGACAACAAGACCATCGGGAAATTCCAGCTCACCGGGCTCCCGCCGGCACCCCGGGGCATGCCCCAGGTGGAGGTCACCTTCGATATCGACGCCAACGGGATCCTGCAGGTCTCGGCCAAGGACCGGGCGACCGGCAAGGAACAGTCCATCCGCATCGAGGCCTCCTCCGGACTCTCCGAAGCGGAGATCGACAAGATGGTGACGGACGCGGAGGCTCACCGGGACGAGGACGAAGCGCGCCGCCAGAAGGTGGAGGCCCGAAACCAGCTGGACTCCCTCGTCTACCAGGTGGAGAAGGATTCGGCGGAGTGGGGCGACAAGGTGGGAGAGGAGTTCAAGTCCCGCCTCGCCACGGCCCAGGAAGAGGCGAAGCAGGCGCTCAAGGGAGACGACGCGGAGCGGATGAACTCCGCCCGGGACGAACTCATGCAGGCCTTCAGCGCCGCCGGGCAGCAGGTCTACCAGGCCCAGGCCGCCGAGGCCGGCGCCGCGGAAGGGGGCCCCAGCGTGGAAGAGGAGCCCGCAGCGGCAGGCGAAGACGAAGAGGTGGTGGAGGCGGACTACGAGATCGTCGACGAGGAGAAGTAACGACGCAGGGGACGATTCTCCGGCATGGCCGGGGGCGTCCTCGCAGGGAACGGTGTCCCTTTTCCGGGGATGACCGGAGAGAGGGGCCCGGGGGCAACCCTCCGGGCCCCTCGTTCATCAGAGAGTTGGAAGTCCCGAGCCTGCGGCGACCCCGGGGATCCCACCGGGCCGACCCAGGGTAGTTGCAACACAGGCGAGCAGGTGGTGCCGCTGTTGGAGCTTTTTCCAGCCCCGGAAGCCACCGTCGGGCACGGCCCGGAACGAGACGAACGAGAGGTGAAGTGATGTTCGACCCGCTGAGATCGAAGACGCAGGTTCTTCTGTTCACCGCGCTGGCCTTCCTTGGAGGGATTGCAGGAGCCTCCCTCATGGGGTGGACCTCGCTGACGGCCATGCCCTCCATCGTCGAACAGCCGCAGGTCTCTGAGGATGTGGTAGCTCCGGCCGTGGACCTGAGTACCGCCTTCGTGAACATCGCCGAGGCCGTGACGCCGGCGGTGGTGCGCATCGAGGCGGACCGCCCCCAGCAGACGGCCACCCAAGGCGGGGGCGCCATGCCGGAGGAGCTTCGCCGCTTCTTCAACATTCCCCCGGGCGGTGAGGGCCAGGAGTCGCCTCGCCCCCGGACCCAGACCGCCGGAGGGAGCGGCTTCATCGTCTCCCCCGACGGATACATCCTCACCAACGATCACGTGGTGAGCGGAGCCCAGCGGATCCGCGTATTCCTTCCGGACCGGAGGGAGTACACCGCCCGCCTGGTGGGAGGCGACCCCACCACCGATGTGGCGGTCTTGAAGATCGAGGACCGGAACCTCCCCACCCTGAGCTTCGGCTCCTCCCGTGATGTCCGGGTGGGTGAGTGGGTTCTCGCGGTGGGGAATCCCGGCTTCGGCGGAGGCTCCTCGCTGGACTACACGGTGACGGCTGGGATCATCAGCGCCATCGGTCGTCCCCTCCAGCTCATCCAGCGGGAATTGGGGCAGCAGGAGGAGTGGCAGGAACTGGCAGGCTTCGCCATCGAGGACTTCATCCAGACGGACGCGGTGATCAACCCCGGGAATTCCGGAGGCCCCATGGTCAACGTCCGGGGCCAGGTGGTGGGGATCAACTCCGCTATCGCATCGCGCACCGGCTTCTACCAGGGGTACGGGTTCGCCATCCCCGTGGACCTGGCGCGGCGGGTCATGGAGGACCTGGTGGAATACGGCCAGGTCCGGCGTCCCTACCTGGGGGTGAGCATGGTGCCGGTGGAGCCCGAGGATGCCGAGTACTACGGCCTTCCCCGCACGTCCGGGGTCCTGGTCCAGGGGGTCCCCGAGGACGGACCTGCCGCCGCAGCGGGCATCCGACAGGAGGACGTCATCGTCTCCGTGGACGACGAAGCGGTGGAGCGGCCGTCGCAGCTTCAGAGCATCATCGCCCAGAAGCGTCCCGGCGATCGGGTCCGGGTCCGGTTCTACCGGGACGGCCAGCCCCAGGAGATCACCGTGCGGCTCGGGGAGACCGATCTGGGACCCCGCCCCACCGCCGCCGCCCGGGCCGAGCCCCGGATGGATGAGCGGCTGGGACTCGAGGTCGCGCCCCTGGACGAGGAGATCGCGTCTCAACTGGGCTATCCCGAGGCCGGAGGCGTGGTGATCCGGAATGTGGATCCGTCCGGTCCGGCGGCTCGCCGTGGACTGGGCCAGGGACTCAAGGTCATGGAGATCAACCGGGAGCCGGTGAACACGGTGGGTGACGTGGAGCGGCTGCTCCAGGCGGCAAGCCCCGGCGACGTGGTTTCCGTCCGGGTGGAGACGCCCCAGGGGGACAGCCGGGTGGTGAACGTCCGGATTCCGGGCTGACGCGACCCTCTGCGGTCGACGCCATTGCCGCGGACCCGCTTTGGCAGGAAGGGTCCGGGTGCCCCCCACGGGGTACCCGGGCCCTTGCGCCTTTGCGCTGTCGAGTTTCCCGGGCGTCCGGGCATCCTCAGATCCCCTGGCTCGGCGGCCCTGCCGGGGCCCTCCTCGTTGATGCCCCTTCCGGCCGCGGTTATGTTTCCGGCCTGATGAGGCGCGAAAGTGGCGGAACTGGTAGACGCGCGAGACTTAGGATCTCGTGGCCCCGTGCCGTGGGGGTTCGAGTCCCCCCTTTCGCACTTCCTTGCGACGCCCTTCCGGTGCTCGGCACTGCACGGGAAGGCTTCCGAACTTCTCTCTGACCCACAGACGCCGAATGTCCATGGATCCCTCCCGCCTTCAGGTTTCCCTGGAGGAAGGGGAGCGGTGGCGCCGCACTTTGAGCATCACCATCCCCGCAGACCTCGTGAAGGCGGAGCGCGCCGCTGCCGTCCGAAAGCTCTCGTCCCGGGTGCGCCTCCCGGGATTCCGTTCCGGGAAGGTTCCCGCCTCGGTGATCGAGAAGCGCTTCGGCCCGGCCCTGGACCAGGAACTCCTGGATCGGGTCATCGGCGAAGCCTATCGTGGCGTCCTGGAAGAGCAGGAACTCCGGCCCATCTCCGAGGGGGAGGTGTCGGAGGTTGACTACAAGCGGGACGCGGACCTCTCCTTCCAGATCTCCTTCGACGTGGCTCCCACCTTCGAGCTCGCCAACACCGCCGGCTTCCAGGTGGAGCGCAAGCGGATGAAGGTGGGAGAGGAAGAAGTGGAGAAGGTCCTGACCCGGCTCCGGGAACAGCAGGGCACCTGGGTCCCCGTCGAGACCGGCACCCCCCAGGAGGGCGATCAGGTTTCGGTCCGAATCCAGCGCCTGGAGGTGGAAGGGGACGAGCCCCGGGCCTACGAGTTCGTCCTGGGAAAATCGGAGGCCATTCCCGACGTGGAGGAGGCCATCCGCACCCTGGCTCCCGGTGAGGAGGGCGAATTCACCGTCACCTTCCCCGAGGATTTCCCCACCGAGGAACGGCGAGGGGAAACGGACAGGCTTCGGATCTTCCTGGACACCCGAAAGGAAATGGAGCTTCCCGAACTGGATGATGCCTTTGCGTCCCAGGTCGGAGACTTCGAGACCCTGGAGGCTCTGAGGGAACGCGTACGCAACGACCTGGAGGAGGAGGCGGACGAGGAAGCGGAGGGTTCCCTCCGGGGTCGCCTCCTGGAGGAGCTCCTGGGGGCCAATCCCTTCGAGGTGCCCGTCTCCATGATCGACCAGTATATCCAGTCGATCCTGGGTGAGGAACAGAAATTGAACCCGGAACAGATGACCGAGGCACGGGCCCAGCTGGGCGCCCAGGCGGAGGTGGCGGTGAAGCGCTTCCTGGTCATCGAAGAGCTCTCCCGGTCCCGGGATCTTCGGGCCACCCCGGAAGAGGTGGATGCCCGGGTGGAAGAGATCGCCGAGCGCTCCAAGACCCCCCCGGGCGAGGTCTATGCCCGCCTCCAGCGGAGTGGTCGCCTGGAGCGCCTGGAGCAGGAGCTGACCGAGGAAAAGGTATTCGAGTTCCTCAAGTCCGAATCCACCATCGTGGACGCCACCTGACCGGGGGACACCCCCGGTCCATCCGCTCTCGAACGAAAAGGATCATCCGCTCCATGCCCGTCTACCCCCCATACGTCATCGAACGCACCAGCCGCGGAGAGCGGAGCTACGACATCTTCTCGCGGCTTCTCATGGATCGCATCATCTTCCTGGGGAGCGCCGTCGACGACATGGTGGCCAACATCATCGTGGCCCAGCTCCTCTTCCTGGATGCCGAGGACCCGGAGCGGGACATCTACCTGTACATCAACTCCCCGGGGGGGAGCGTGTACGCCGGCATGGCCATCTACGACACGATGCAGCACCTCCGTGCGCCGGTGTCCACCTTCTGCGTGGGAATGGCGGCCTCCATGGGGGCCCTCCTCCTCGCCGGGGGCGCCAAGGACAAGCGGAGCGCCCTGCCCAACTCCCGGATCATGATCCACCAGCCCTCCTCCGGGTACCAGGGTTCGGCGGCGGACATCGAGATCGCCGCGAAGGAAGTCCTTGGGATCCGGGCGCGGCTGAACCAGATTCTGTCGGAGCACACCGGGCAGACGGTGGAGCGGATCGCCCGGGACGTGGACCGGGACTATTTCATGAGCCCGGATGAAGCCGCCGAATACGGTCTCATCGACCGGGTGCTCTCCCGCCGGGACGCGGTGGGTCCGCCGTCGGATGCGGACACCGACGTCAAGTCGGACAAAGAGGACAAATAGGGGCCGAGGAGAACGTCCATGTCCAGTGACAAGCACCTCCGTTGCAGCTTCTGCGGGAAGTCCAAGGACTCCGTGCGGAAGTTCATTTCCGGTCCCAGCGTCTACATCTGCAACGAGTGCGTCGCCCTCTGCAACGAGATCCTGGCGGAGGAGGAGGACCGGTCCCAGGTGGGGACCGAGGTCCCCTCCCTCACGCCCCGGGAGATCAAGGGTATCCTGGACGAGTATGTCATCGGCCAGGAGGAGGCGAAGCGTACCCTCTCGGTGGCCGTCTACAATCACTACAAGCGGGTGAACCACCAGGGGGTCCTGGACGACGTGGAGGTGGAGAAGGCCAACATCCTCCTCATCGGCTCCACGGGCGTGGGGAAGACCCTGCTGGCCCAGACCCTGGCCCGGACCCTCAACGTCCCCTTCACCATTGCCGACGCCACAACCCTCACCGAGGCGGGCTACGTGGGCGAGGACGTGGAGAACATCCTGGTGCGGCTCCTCCAGGCGGCGGACTACAACGTCACCGACTGTGAGCGGGGCATCATCTACATCGACGAGATCGACAAGGTCTCCCGCAAGTCAGAGAACCCCTCCATTACCCGGGACGTCTCCGGCGAAGGGGTCCAGCAGGCCCTGCTGAAGATCCTGGAGGGAACCATCGCATCGGTCCCACCCCAGGGAGGCCGGAAGCACCCCCAGCAGGAATACATCCAGGTCAACACCCGGAACATCCTGTTCATCTGCGGGGGCGCCTTCGACGGGCTGGAGAAGATCGTGGAAGGCCGGATCGGACGACGGCGGATCGGATTCGGCGAGGAAGTCCCGGAAGAGACCGTGTTCCCCGGCGCTGCCCCGAAGCGGGAAGACCTCCTGGGCCAGGTGGAGCCCGAGGATCTGCAGCGCTTCGGGCTCATCCCCGAGCTGGTGGGTCGACTCCCCGTCTCGGTCTCCCTGGAAGAACTGGACGAAGACGCCCTGGTCCGGATCCTACAGGAGCCCAAGAACGCCCTGGTGAAGCAGTACCAGAAGATGTTCGAACTGGAGGACATCGGCCTCACCTTCGACTCGGACGCCATCCGGGCCATTGCCCGGAAGGCCATCGAACGGAAGACCGGGGCCCGTGGACTCCGGGCGGTGGTGGAAGGGATCATGCGGGACGTGATGTTCGACCTCCCCTCCCGGGACGACGTCCGGGAGGTGGTGATCACCCCTGAATCGGTGGACAGCGGCGTGCCTCCCCTCCTGGTGCTCCATAACGAGGCGCGGAAGAAGGAGGCGTGACGCCTTCCCCCCCGGCCCCCGACCACCCCTCCCTTCCAGACCGGATCCCCGTCCTTCCTCTCCGGGATCTGGTCTTCTTTCCCCACATGGTCCTCCCGCTTCTGGTGGGTCGGCCCGCGTCGGTGGCGGCGCTGGAGGAGGCCACGGCCCAGGCGGACCCTGGAGAGGGGCTCCTCCTCCTTGTCTCCCAGGCCGATCCTGATCAGGAGGACCCCGGTGCCACTGAGCTCCACCGGGTGGGGACGGTGGTCCGGGTCCTCCAGCACTCCCCTTTGGCCGACGGTACCCTTCGGGTGGTCTTCGAGGGGCTCCGTCGGGCCTCGGTGGAGCGGTTCATCCCGGGGGCCGAGCCAGATTTCGGGCCAGGGGCCGCACCCCTGCGGGCCCGAATCCAGGAACTCCCCTACCCTGACGCCGGCTCTCCGCTGGCGCCTGAGCCGCTTGCGCTGGCCCGGCGGGTGGAGCGTCAGGCCCGGGAGTACGCCCACCTTCACCCCGACCTCCCCGACGACCTCACCGAGGCATTCGGCGGACCGGACCATCCCGTGCGTCTGGCCCACCTCGTGGCAGGCCACCTGGCCATCGGTGCGCCTGAGAAGCAGGAGCTCCTGGAAGCGGACTCCCTCTCCGCCACCTTCCAGGGCCTCCTCACCCTCCTGGAGCGGGAGACAGAGATCCTCCGCATCGAGGAGCGGATGGACCGGCAGATGCGGATGCGCCTGGACCGGGATTCTCCCATGGGCGGGGGCTTCATCGAAGGCTCCATGAATGCCCTTCGAAAGGAGTTGGAGGACGATGGGGAGTGGGCGGAGTTGGAGACCCGTATCCGGGAGGGAGGGCTTCCCGTCCACGCCCGGGAACGAGCCGAGCGGGAGCTTCGGCGGCTGACCCGGCTGAATCCGGCCAGCCCGGAGTCGGGGGTGATCCGGGGGTATCTGGACTGGATCCTGGACCTGCCCTGGAGGGAGAGGAGCGCGGACCGTGCCGATGTGGCCCGGGCCCGGGAGGTCCTGGACGACGGCCACTTCGGACTGGAGGAGGTGAAGGACCGAATCCTGGACTACATCTCGGTCCTCTCCCTGGTTGGGGAACTCCGGGGCCCCATCCTCTGCCTGGTGGGTCCTCCGGGGGTGGGAAAGACCTCGCTGGGGCGAAGCATCGCCCAGGCCCTGGAGCGGAAATTCGTCCGGATCTCCCTGGGGGGAGTTCGGGACGAAGCCGAGATCCGGGGTCACCGGCGCACCTACGTGGGTAGCCTCCCGGGGCGGATCCTCCAGGGGATGCGCCGCGCCGGGACCCGGAATCCCGTCTTCCTCCTGGACGAGGTGGACAAGTTGGCGAAGGATGTCCACGGAGACCCGGCCTCCGCGCTTCTGGAGGTCCTGGATACCGAGCAGAACCGTGCCTTCCAGGACCACTACCTCGAGTTGGACTTCGACCTCTCCGAGGTCCTCTTCGTGGCCACCGCCAACACCCTTTCCGGAATCCCCGAGCCCCTCCGGGACCGGATGGAGGTAATTCGCATTCCCGGCTATCTGGACACGGAGAAGCGGGCCATCGCCCGGGCCTTCCTGGCCCCGGCCCAGCTCCGGCGCCATGGTCTGGAGGCCGACCGCTTCTCCCTGGCACCCGAGGATGCCGGGTGGCTCGCCGAGACCTACACCCGGGAAGCCGGTGTCCGGGACCTGGACCGCTGCCTGGCCCGGGTCGCCCGAAAGCTGGCCAGGGAGGTGGCGGAAGGCCGAAGGGAGCGGACGGAGGGGGGAGTCCTGGACCGGACCCTGATGCGGGCCTTCCTGGGGCCCCCTCCCCTGCTCCGCTCCGAGCGGGATGGGGGAGCGGAACGGGTAGGGATCGCTACGGGGCTGGCATGGACCGAAGCGGGGGGAGAGATCCTGGAGGTGGAGGTGGCGGTGGTCCCCGGGAACGGGAAGATCCAGCTCACCGGTACCCTTGGGGACGTCATGAAGGAGTCGGCGGTGGCAGCGGTGACCTTCGCCCGCTCCCGGGCCCGGGGTCTCGGCCTTCCCCCCGACTTCCATCGGGATGTGGATATTCACATCCACATTCCCGAGGGCGCCACACCGAAGGACGGTCCCTCGGCGGGGATGACCATCGCCACCGCCCTGGTGTCGGCGCTCACCGGCATTCCCACCCGGAGCGAGGTGGCCATGACGGGGGAGATCACCCTCCGGGGTCGAATCCTTCCCGTGGGAGGGGTGAAGGAGAAGGCCGTGGCAGCGCTTCGACACGGCCTCCGACGGGTCCTGGTTCCCATGGGAAACGCCCCTGAACTCGACCTCCTTCCCCAGGAGGTGAGGGAACGCCTGGCCTTCTCCGCCGTACAGGGAATGGACGAGGTGCTGAAGGAGGCCCTGGGGGGTGCCCTCTCCCTGGACGCCGACCCATCGCCTCCACCCGGCTCGACATCGGGCTCCGGCAGTCACTCCGGGACCGACCCTGGACTACGCCTTTCCCAGTGATGCCTCCCCTATGACGACCCCGCCCCCCGAGACAGGAAAGGCCCTGGTGATGAAGATTGGTGCGGTGGAATACGCCGGCACCCTGGTGGACCCGAAGGCGCCCTTCCCCGGCGACCTCCCCCAGGTGGCCTTCGCCGGTCGATCGAACGTGGGGAAGTCGTCGCTCATCAACGTTCTCCTCCGGCGAACCCAGAAGAAGCTGGCCCACGTATCCTCCACACCGGGGAAGACCCAGGCGCTGAACTTCTACCGAGTGAACGACGCCTTCTTCCTGGTGGACCTTCCCGGGTTCGGATTCGCCCAGGCCCCGGCGGCCGTCCGGGAGGGGTGGAAATCCCTCATCGAGGGATACATGGGCCGTCCCGACGGACCCCGGGCAGTGGTCTTTCTACTGGATATCCGCCGAAACCCTTCGGAGGAGGACGTCCAGATGCTGGCCTATCTCGCGCAGGTGGGAACTCCCACTCTTGTGGTCCTCACCAAGGTGGACAAGCTCACCTGGAGCCGCCGGTCGAGGGACATCCCGGCCATGGTGGAGAAGCTGGGACTGGATCCGGACCAGGTACTCCCCTTTTCCTCGAAGACGGGAGAGGGTCGGGACGATCTGTTGGCCGCCATCGAATCCCTCCTCGACTGAACTCCACGTGCACACCCCCGCCCCTCTCCGCCGACACAGCGTTCTCGAGGGGAACGCCCGGGCGCAGCGTGGGGCCCGTGCCCGGAAGGATCCTGCCTGGGTGTGTGTCCAGGCGCGTCCGCGCCGCTGGGCGCGTCGCTGGACGGGTGGATCGCTGTGGGGCTCCCTCCTCTTCCCTCTCCTCCTCTTGGTCCCGGGGTGCGGACTGATCTTCTCCGAGTCGGAATCCGGTAGGCCGGGAGAAGGGGCAACCCCAGGAGCCCGGCCGGCCCCGGCCGTGGGTGATCGCGATCCGGACGCGGCCCTGCATCCAACCCCCACGGAGGCCGCCACACCGGAGGCCGTCGCCGGAGACGCCGGCGCCGACCTCCCTCCGGGACTGGGGACGCTTCGCCAGGAACGGATCTCGGTGGACCTCCGCAGGGGAGAGCTGCAGATGAGGCTCACCCCCCTCTCCGAATCAGTGACCCGCACCGCCGCTCCCGATACCTGGGAGCGCCTCTCGGCCCTGGCCCGCTCCCACCGGGAAATCTTTCGGCAGCAGACAGGCTCCGACCAGGAATTCCAACTCTTCCTGGTGGCCCTCTATTCGGAAACCGAGACCCTTCCCTTCGAGCCTGGAGCCCTCACCCTGGTGAGTCGAGGAGTGCGACACCGGCCGGTAGAGATCCGGGGCCTGACTCCGGGGTGGGCCCAGCAGCGGGTCGGGGGCCGGGAGACCCAGATGGCGGTCTACGCCTTTCCCCCGCAGGTGGATCTGGAAGGAGAGCTGGCGGTGGAGTACCAGGACGTTCGGAGTCGAGGCTGGGACCGAGCCCTCCCCGAGATCCAGGCAGAGCGAAACCGGATCCGGGCGCGCAGCGGGGAGTGATGACCCCCCTTCAGGCGTCCCCCCTTCAGGCGTCCCCTCGTCAGGCGTCGATGCCGAACTTCTGGATCTTGCGGTAGAGCGTCCGCTCACCAATCCCAAGGAGTTCCGCCGCCTGCCGCCGGTTTCCGTCCACCTCCCGGAGGACCGCGCGGATGGCCTCCTCTTCCATCTCCTCCATGGTCATCCCGGGACGGAATCGGATCTCGCCGCTTTCGGCCTGGGCCCGGTCGTCGGTTTCATCCCCGGCCCGAGGCCCGCCCCCAGGTCCGGGGATGTCTTCGGAGCGGAGTTCACGCGCCTCCCCTTCCTGCATCTGGATTTCCGAGCGCCCCTGGGGAAGGCTCCCCTGAGGAGTCTTCCCCAGGGTACTCGGCGCATCCCGGGCCGTGGAGATCTCCACGGCATCCTCCATGCGGTGGTCCAGATCCTCCCGGTAGGCGTCGAACTCCCTACGGAGTTCCTCCATGTCCACCCGGAGTTCCACCAGGGTCCGGAAAACAAACTCCAGCTCCGGCCGAAGCTCTCCTCGTCCCTCCTCCTCCAGGCGTCCCCGGCGCCCATCCGCGTCGCCGCCCCCGGCCTGCCGCTGTCTCCCAAGGGCGGATGGGGTTCCCTGCCACGGGACGGGAAGGAGGTTCCGCCCCTCACCGGCCCGTAGCTCCCGGGGAATGTCCTGGGGTCCGATCTTCCGGTTTGGAGCCAGGACCACCATGCTCTCCACCAGGTTCCGTAGCTCCCGGACATTTCCCGGCCACGCGTGGTTGACCAGGACCTCCATGGTCTCGGGGAGGAGTCCCGGGAACGGCCGGTCCATGCGCTGCGTTACCTCGCGGATGAAGTGGCGCACCAGGAGGGGGATGTCCTCCTTCCGTTCCCGGAGCGGGGGAAGCCGGAGGTCCAAGATGTTGAGGCGGTAGTAGAGGTCCCTCCGGAACTCACCCGTGACCACCAGTTGCCTCAGGTCCCGGTTGGTGGCGGCGACGATGCGCACGTCCACCTGGATGGGTCGCTCTCCCCCCACCCTCAGGAATTCCCGCTGCTCCAGGACCCGGAGGAGCTTCGTCTGGGTGGAGAGGGGCATCTCCCCGATCTCGTCCAGGAAGAGGGTGCCCTTGTGGGCCAGCTCGAAGAAGCCCTTCCGGGTGTCGATGGCCCCCGTGAACGCCCCCTTCTCATGGCCGAAGAGCTCGCTTTCCAGGAGGGTCTCGGAGAGTGCCGCCACATTCACCGCAAGGAACCCCCGATGGCGGCGAGGAGAAAGGGCATGGAGACCCCGGGCCACCAGCTCCTTTCCGGTCCCACTTTCCCCGGTGAGGAGGACGGTGGAATCCACCGGGGCCATCTGGACCACCCGCTCCAGCAACTCGCGGATCGCCTCCGACTCCCCCACGATCCCGGTGAGGTGCTGAAGCCGACGCCGCTCCACGGTCCGCCGACCCACCAGGGCAACCTCGTCAGGAGAGGGGTCCGGGCCGAAGACCTCCACCGCGCCCAGTTCCCGCCCCCGGACACGGCCGCCGTCCCCGGGCAGAGCGGTGAAGATGGGCACCTCACTCCCGGGACTCACCGAGTCCCGCCAGACTTCCCCCCCCTCCTCCCCCTCTCCGGTAAGGACCAGGAGCGCCGGGACCGGAGCGTCGCGCTCTGACGAGGGCGGAGGGGTACCGGGCTTCACCACCGAGGGAGGGGCAGGGAGATGGTCGGGGCCGGGGACCAGATCCACCCGGAAGCCTTCCGCCTGGAAGGCCTCCCGCAGGGCTCCCGCCAGGGGGAGCCGGTGGGTGGAGATGAGGACGACGTCGCTCATGGCCGGGGGCGGCTGGGGAGACCGGAACTCACCGGCGGATCGATCCCCCGGTGTAGAAGGGCGGGCGCTGGACTCTCCCGGGGATCTCCCGGTCCCGAACCCGGATCGCCACCGGCGTGTCCGGTTTCGCATGTTCCACCGGGAGGTACGCCAGGGCGATCCCGTCGCCCAGGGAGGGACTCACCGTCCCGGAGGTGAGGGATCCCACTTCGGTGCCATCCACCACCACCGGGTACCCCGGGCGGGGAAACCCGCGATCGGCGAGTCGGATCCCGACCAGGCGCCGCTTTACCCCGGCCTCCTTCTGCCGGACGAGGGCCTCCCTACCCACGAAGGCACCCTTCTCCAACTTCACGATCCATCCCAGTCCCGACTCCAGGGCGGTGTGTTCCCGGTCCAGGTCGTTCCCGTAGAGGGCATATCCCATCTCCAGGCGGAGGGTATCCCGGGCCCCCAGCCCTGCAGGAAGGATGCCTGCCGGGGCCCCCTCCTCCAGAAGGGTCCTCCAGACCATGGCCGTCTCCCCCGAGGGGAGATAGAGCTCAAAGCCATCCTCACCCGTGTAGCCGGTGCGGGCCACCAGCCCCTGAACCCCCGCAATCGACCCGTGGGCGCAGCGATAGTATCCCAGGCCCGCCAGTTCCACATCGGTGACCCGGGCCAGGATCTCCTCGGCCCGAGGGCCCTGAAGGGCCAGGAGGCCATAGGCGTCGGAGCGGTCCTCGAGTTCCAACTCCCTTCCGCCGGCATGGGTGGACACCTGATCCCAGTCCACCGCCCGGTTCGCCGCGTTCACCACCAGGAGATACTCCTCGCTTCCGGTCCGGTAGACCAGCAGATCGTCCAGGACCCCCCCGTCCTCCTGGCAGAGGGCCGAGTACTGGGCCTGCCCGACCTCCAGGGTGGAGGCGTCGTTCACCGTCACCTCCTGCACCAGCCCCAGGGCGTCGGGGCCCGCCAGGTGGAACTCCCCCATGTGGGAGACATCGAAGAGTCCGGCGGCCTCCCGCACGGCCCGGTGCTCGGCCTGAATCCCCGACGGGAACTGGACCGGCATGGCATAGCCTGCGAAGGACACCATCTTCCCCCTCAGGCGGAGGTGCTCATCGTGCAGGGGCGTCTGCTTGAGTGCGTCGCTCATGGGCTCGGTCCTCCGGGTTCTCGGCGGGGGGGAAGTTGGGGTCAGGTCATGAGGTGGAGGAGGAGTGCCTTCTGTCCGTGCAGCCGGTTCTCCGACTGGGAGAAGACCCGGGAGCGGGGCCCGTCGATGACCTCCGGGGTCACCTCCTCTCCCCGGTGGACGGGCAGGCAGTGGAGGAATACGGCCGAGGGGTCGGCCTCCTCCATGAGGGCGCTGGTGACCTGGAAGGGACGGAAGAGGGCGTGACGGCGCTCCACCTCTGCTTCCTGGCCCATGGACGCCCAGACATCGGTGTTCACCGCGTGGGCCCCGGCCACCGCCTCCACCGGATCCCGGGTCAGGGTCACCGGAGCCGCAGCCCGGGCCCGGGCGAGGATCCCCGGGTCCGGTTCGCACCCCTCCGGCACCGCCAGGCGGAGCTCGAAGCCCAGAAGGGCCGAGGCGTTCAGCCAGGAGTTGGCGACATTGTTGCCGTCGCCCACCCACGCCACCCGCAGGCCTCGGAGTTCTTCCCCGAACTCTTCCTGCAGGACCATGAGGTCGGCCAGGAGCTGACAGGGATGGACCCGGTCGGTAAGGCTGTTGATCACCGGAATCCCAGCGTAGGCCGCCAGCTCCTCCACCTCCTCGTGCTCGAACGTCCGGATCATGATTCCGTCCACATATCCCGAGAGGACCCGGGCGGTGTCGGCCATGGATTCGCCCCGTCCGATCTGGGTATCCCGGTCGGAGAGAAAGATGGAATGGGCGCCCAGTTGGTGGAGGGCCACCTCGAAAGAGACGCGGGTCCGGGTAGAATGCTTCCGGAAGATGAGGGCCATGGTCCGGCCCCCGAGGGGCCTTCCGCCTCCCCCCTCCCCGGATTTGAGGCGCCGACCCAGGGCCAGCACCTCCAGGAGCTCCGACCTGGAGAGGTCGGTGAGCTCGAGGAAGTGGCGCAGGGGCGAAGGAGGGAGAAAGTCCGTCATGGCTCAGAGAATGTACCGCCGGAGGTCCTCGTCCTCCACGATGGCCTCCAGATGCGAAAGGACAAAGGATCGATCCACGGCCACCGACGTCACCCCCGACTCGGGAAGGGCGAAGAGGACCTCCTCCAGAAGGGTGGTCATGACGGTCTGGAGGCGACGGGCCCCGATGTTCTCCATCCGATCATTGAGGCGTGCAGCGATCCTGGCGATCTCGTGCGTCCCGTCCTCGGAGAAGGTCAGCGTGGCCCCTTCGGTCTGGATGAGGGCCCGGTACTGGTGAAGGAGGGCGTTCTTCGGCTCGGTGAGAATCCGTACGAAATCCTTCTCGTCCAGGGACTTGAGCTCCACCCGGATGGGGAAACGCCCCTGGAGTTCAGGGATGAGGTCCGAGGGCTTGGCCACGTGGAAGGCCCCTGCGGCGATGAAGAGGATGTGGTCGGTCCGGACGAGGCCGTACTTGGTCTGGACGTTGGACCCCTCCACAATGGGGAGGAGGTCCCGCTGCACCCCTTGCCGGCTCACGTCGGGACCTGCCCCCCCCCGCTCCCCCGCGATCTTGTCGATCTCATCGAGGAAGACGATGCCCATTTCCTCGGTGCGGTCCATGGCCTCGTTCACCACCTCATCCATGTCCACCAGTCGGTCCAGTTCCTCCTGGATGAGGATCCGACGTGCTTCCCCGACTTTCATGGACCGACGCTTCGTTCTCCTGGGGAGCATCTCCTGGAGCATCTCGGTGAAGTTGTGGTCCATGGAGTCCATCCCCATGGGGATCATCATCCCGTCCAGGTTGGCCGTCTGATGGACCTCCATCTCCACCTCCCGGTCCTCCAGCTTCCCGTCCTTGAGGAGCTTTCGGAGCTTCTCCCGGGTCCGGGCCCTGCGCTCCTTCAGGGTGAGCTCCTCACGAGGGGCTCCACCGCCGGGGATCTCCCCGGCACCCGTCCCGGCGTCCGTGGCATCGGCGGAGGCATCGGCGGGGCGGTCCGCTCCTGTTCCCAGTGGCGCCTCCGAGACGCCGGCGGAACCGGCGACGAAGACCCGGGGGGCATCGGAATCGGGAGCGGTCGATCCGGAGGGGGCGTCCGAGCTGATCCCCGAACCCGAGGGCCTGGAACCCGCACCCCCCTGAAGGTCCTGGAGTTCCTCCCGGGTGACCCGCTGGGTCTCCACCCGCATCTCCCCTCCTTCCGAAGTGGGGAAAAGGAGGTCCAGAAGCCGCTCTTCCGCAGCCAGCTCGGCCCGTTCCTGGACCTCGTCCTCGAGCTCGACCCGGACCAGGCTCACGGCGGTGTCCACCAGATCCCGGATCATGGACTCCACGTCCCGACCCACGTAGCCCACCTCGGTGAACTTCGAGGCCTCCACCTTGACGAAGGGGGCGCCGGCCAGCCGGGCCAGCCGACGGGCGATTTCCGTCTTTCCCACCCCCGTGGGTCCGATGAGGATGAGGTTGTTGGGCGCGATCTCCTCCCGAAGCTCCTCTTCCACCCGCTGACGCCGCCAGCGGTTACGGAGCGCGATGGCCACCGCCTTCTTCGCGGCGTCCTGCCCGATGATGTAGCGGTCCAGCTCCCCTACGATCTGTCGTGGAGTGAGCTCGTCCAGCCACTCGGGGGCCAGGGGATTCGCCGGCGAGTTCCCGTTGCCGACCCCTTCGCCTCCTCCAGCCTCCGGTGTCACCTCGACCTGGTCGGCGGTGGCGCCCTGCAACTCTTCTTCCTGCGTTCGGTCCGTCATTCAGAAACCCCTTCCCCGCTCCCGTCGCCCAGCTCCAGGAGAGTGATGCTGTCGTTGGTATAGATGCAGATTTCCGCGGCGATGAGGAGCGCCTCCCTGGCGATCTCCGCCGGGGACAGCTCGGTGCGGCTCCGCAGCGCCCGGGCCGCCGCCAGGGCGAAGGCACCCCCTGAGCCGATGGCCGCCACATCCTCGTCGGGCTCCAGGACATTTCCGTCCCCGCTCACGAGGAAGAGATGACCCCGGTCCGCCACGAGGAGAAGGGCATCGAGCCGGCGAAGGTACCGATCCATCCGCCAGTCCTTCGCCAACTCGACGCACGCCCGGGTGAGGTTGCCCGGGTAGCGCTCCAGCTTCTCCTCGAGCTTCTCGAAGAGGGTGAAGGCATCTGCCACTCCTCCGGCAAAGCCCGCCAGGATGCGGCCGCCCTTGAGGGTTCGCACCTTGGTGGCGGTTCCCTTCACCACCGTATCACCCATGGTGACCTGTCCATCGGCGGCCATGGCCACCTGGTCTCCCCGCCGCACCGCCACCACCGTGGTGGATCGAACCCGGGGGCGGGATCCATTCGAATTCGTCATCGTCATGACCTGGGATGAGCGCTCCGGTACACCCGCTGGAGACGCTCCTTTGAAGTGTGGGTATAGATCTGGGTCGTATTCAGGGAAACGTGACCCAGTAGTTCCTTCACCGCCATGAGGTCAGCACCGCCATCCACCAGGTGGGTGGCGAAAGAGTGTCGGAGAGAGTGGGTGCTCACCCCGGCGCCCGCCCCGGCCTCCTCCAGCACCTTCCGGACCGTCTTCTGGATGGTCCTCCGGGAAAGACGCTCCCCCCGGGGGTTCACCAGGAGAGGGCCTCTCCGGGAGGACACTCCCGTCTCCTCCCTCCGGGGCTCATAGCGTCGCAGGGCGCGGACGGCTGACCGGGTAAGGGGAACGATGCGCTCCTTGCGCCCCTTTCCCAGCACCTTCACCTGTTCGCCCACCACGTCCATCGCCTCCACATCCAGGCCATGGAGTTCCGCCAGGCGGAGTCCGCTTCCGTAGAGGAGCTCCAGGATGAGGAGGGAGCGGGTCCCTGGCAGGGTGTTGGCCGCCGCCTCCGTCTCGGCCAGGGCGAAGACCCGGTCCAGCTCCTGGCGTCCCACATGCTCAGGGAGACGCCGCTCACCCCGGGGAGACCGGACCGTACGGGCGGGGTTCTGGTCAAGAAGCTCCTCGGCGTGGAGGAATCGGAAGAAGGTCCGTACCGCGGAGAGTTTTCGCGCCAGGGTGCGTCGGGCCAGTCCTTTCCGTTCTCCCCATCCCATGAACGCGCGGAGGGTCAGTCGATCCACGTCGCTCCAGCGCCATTCGGGCGTACCGTAGTACCCCGTCAGGAAGTCTCCCAGGTCCCGAAGGTCGCGGCGGTAGGCCGTCAGGGTATGGGGGGCCAGCTGGCGCTCGTCGGCCAGGTGACGGAAAAAAGCCTTGGAGGTCGCTGTGGCTTCGGTGGCCTCGGTGGATGGCTCGGTGGGCTCGGTCCGGGTCATGGCGCCTGCAGGGCCGGAGCGGCCAGTCCCGCCCCCTCCATCCAGGCCGTGAAGTCCGTCTGGGCCCGCTGGGCCAGCATCTCGCGCTTCTTCACCTTGTCCCGGATCCGTCGCGGAAGGGGATCCACCAGCCCCCAGTTCGAGTTCATGGGCTGGAAGTGGGTCGGGTCGGCCTCGGCCATGTAGCGATAGAGGGCGCCGAGCATGGTGGTGGGGGGCGGCACCACGGGGGCCTCTCCCCCGAGGACCCGGTCCAGATTGATCCCCGCCAGAATTCCCGAAGCGGCGGACTCGGTGTACCCCTCCACCCCTGTGAGCTGCCCCGCGAAGATCACCTCGGGGCGATCCCGGAGGGACCCGTGGCGGGAGAGGCGGGAGGGGAAGTTGAGGTAGGAGTTCCGGTGGATGGACCCCCAGCGGAGGAACTCGGCGTTCTCGAGCCCGGGGATCGTCCGGAACACCCGGGCCTGCTCCCCGATGCGGAGGCGGGTCTGGAATCCGACCAGGTTCCACATCTGCCCTGCCCGGTCCTCCCTGCGGAGCTGGGCCACCGCCCAGGGACGCTCCCCCGTGCGGGGGTCGGTGAGGCCGATGGGCTTCATGGGCCCGAAGCGGAGGGTCTCGGGCCCCCGGGAGACCATCACCTCGATGGGGAGGCATCCCTCGAAGTAGGGGACCTGGTCCCAATCATGCCCCCCCGAATGGACGTCGGCCCCGGCCACCGCCGCAACGAAGGCGTCATATTCCTCCTTGGTGAAGGGGCAGTTCAGGTAATCGGCGTCCTGGTCCCACCGTCCCTGGGCGAAGACCACCGACTCGTCCAGCGACTCCCGGTCCACGATGGGGGCGATGGCGTCGAAGAAGGCCAGCCCCTCCTCCCCGAGCTCGGTGCGGATGGCCTCGGAGAGGGCATCGGAGGTGAGGGGACCCGTAGCGACGATGGCGGGCCCCGAAGGGATGGCCGTGACCTCCTCCCGGACGACGGTGATCCCGGAATGGGATTCCACCGCCTGGGTCATGGCCTGGGAGAAGAGGTGGCGATCCACCGCCAGCGCCGCCCCTGCCGGGACCTGGGCCACCCGGGCCGAGCGGAGGAGGACCGATCCCAGCGCCTCCATCTCCCGCTTGAGCTGCCCGTGGGCGTTGGAAGGGTCCTCGCTCTTGAAGGAGTTGGTACAGACCAGTTCCCCCAGCCCCTCGGTCTGGTGCGCCGGAGTTCCCCGGACCGGTCGCATCTCCACCAGCCGGACCCGGTGTCCCCGATCGGCCAGTTGGAGAGCGGCCTCGCACCCGGCGAGTCCTCCGCCGACCACGGTGACCCCGAAACCGTTCCCGGCCTCAGCCACCCTTCTTCCCCCGGGATCCGCCGCTCTTTGCTTCTCCTCCCTTGGATCCGCGGCCCTTTGCTGCGCCGCTCTTGGAGCCGCCGCTCTTGGAGCCGCCGCTCTTGGACCGTCCTCCCTTCGACCCGGCCCCCTTCCTCCCCTTTCGCCCCTTTCCACGCTTCGCCGCCTGGGCCAGGAGTTCCACCGCCTCCTCCATCTCCAACTCTTCGGGGTCGGCCCCCTTGGCGAGGGAGGCGTTCACCTCCCCGTCGGTGACGTAGGGACCGTAGCGGCCGTCCAGGACCTCCAGCGGTTTCCCCGTCTCGGGGTGCTTCCCCAGCTCCTTCAGGACCGCAGGGCCCTGCTTCTTCGCCAGGAGTTCCAGGGCCTCCTCGAGCGTCACCTCGAAGACCTGTTCGAATCGGTCCAGGTTCCGATAGGTGCGCTCACGATTCACGTAGGGACCATAGCGCCCCAGCCCGGCGAGCACCTTCTTGCCGCTCTCCGGATCGGTCCCGAGGACGCGCGGGAGGGAGAGAAGCTTGAGGGCGAACTCCAGCGATGTCTCCTCCGGCTTCTGTCCTGAGGGGAGGGAGGCTCGGGGTGGCTTCTCCCCCTTGGCCCCCTCTCCGAGCTGGACGTAGGGACCGTAGGGACCGTCCTTCAGGAACACGGTTTCGCCGGAGCGGGGGTCCACCCCCAGCTCCAGGTCCTGGGACGCCTCCCCCGGGCCATCCAGGGAGCGGGTACTCTGGCACTCAGGATAGGCGGAGCAGCCCAGGAACCGTCCGAATCGGTTCCATTTCACAAGCATGGGACTTCCGCACTTCTCGCAGGTCTCTCCCTCGGCGGCCAGGATCTCCTTCACGATCTCGTCGGAGGAGGCCTTCCCCTTCTCCAGCTGTCCCCGGAAGTCGGGATAGAATTCCTCCAGGACATCCCGCCAGTCCGCCTCTCCATCCTCCACCCGGTCCAGCTCCCCCTCCATGCGGGAGGTGAACTCGGCCTGAAAGAGATCGGGAAAGACCCGGATGAGAAGCTTCACCACCGTGTCGCCCAGAGGAGTGGGAACGAACCGACGTTCCTCCATCTCCACGTAGCCCCGATCCTGGATGGTGGAGAGGATCTGGGCATAGGTGGAGGGCCGGCCGATCCCCTTCTTCTCCAGCTCCTTCACCAGGGAGGCCTCGGAGAACCGGGGCGGGGGCTGGGTGAAGTGCTGCCGGGGCTCCAGCCGCCGGAGGTCCGCCGTGTCCCCCTTCGACAGATCGGGAAGGGGCTCCAGGTCGTCCAGGCGCCGATGCTCCCCGGCCTCGGTGGCCTCTCGATACAGGCGGGTGAACCCGTCGAACTTCACCACCGATCCCGTGGACCGGAAGGTGTAGTCCCGTCCCGACGGTCCAGTGAGCTGGAAGTCCACCGTGGTGGTGTCGTAGATGGTGGGGGACATCTGGCCCGCCACGAACCGCAGCCAGATGAGCTCATAGAGCCGCGCCTCTCCGTCCTCGAGGTAGCGACGAGCCTCATCCGGATGGATGGAGGGGTCGGTGGGTCGAATGGCTTCGTGGGCCTCCTGGGCCCCTCGCTGCTGCTTTCCGGCCCAGAGGCGGGGACTGGAAGGAAGGTACCGGTCCCCGAACTCCGACTGGACCCACTTCCGGGCACCGGCCACGGCCTCGCCGGAGACCCGGGTGGAGTCGGTCCGCATGTAGGTGATGAGGCCCACGGCGCCCCGGCCTCCCAGATCCACACCTTCATAGAGGCGCTGGGCGGAGCCCATGGTGCGCCGGGCGGAGAAGCGGAGCCGCTTGGCCGCTTCCTGCTGAAGGGTGGAGGTGGTGAAGGGAGCGGGCGGGTTCTTCCGCCGCTCCCGGCGCTTCACCTCGGAAGCGGTGAAGGGGAGATCCTTCACATCCTCCACCACCCCGGTGGCGGAGTCCTCGTCGCCCAGGGTGAAGGAGCGTCCCTGGATCTTGTGGAGCTTCGCCTCAAAGGGCTGCTCCGCCTTCTCCAGATGGGCGGTGATGGACCAGTATTCCTCCGCCTCGAAGCGGCGGATCTCGTCCTCCCGCTCGCAGATCAGCCGGAGGGCCACCGTCTGGACCCGTCCTGCGGAGAGCCCGGGACGGATGGGTTTCCAGAGGAAGGGAGATGCCTGGTATCCCACCAGCCGGTCCAGGATGCGCCGGGCCTGCTGCGCCTCCACCTTCTTCATATCCAGTTGCCCCGGGTTGTCCAGCGCCTGCTGGACGGCCCGCTTGGTCACCTCCCGGAATTCCACCCGTCGGAACCGCTCCGGATGCTTCTCGAAGCCCAGCTGTTCCGCCACATGATAGGCGATGGCCTCCCCTTCCCGATCCGGGTCGGTGGCCAGGATCACCTCATCCGCCTTCTTCGCCCGTTTCTTCAGGTCGGTGAGGATCTGCCCCTTGCCGCGAATGGTGACGTACTTGGGCTCGAAGCCCTTGTCCACGTCCACCCCCAGCTCCTTCGTGGGCAGGTCCCGGACATGCCCCACCGAGGCCGCCACGTCGAATCCCCGCCCCAGGTATTTCCCGATGGTGCGGGCCTTCGCAGGCGACTCCACGATGATGAGTCGGCGTCCGTTTTCCTTCGTTGCCATTTCCGGTCCTGCCTGCATCCCGACGGCCCCCGAGCGAGGGTCGACGGAAAGGGATTCGAATCGGTGGGTTGAGCCCACCGGATAATGTTCAGGGGCGGCCCCGTCCTCACTCGCGGAGGGGCCGCCCCGGTTCGTTCTCCATGCGACGGAGGATCCTCGTCGCCACCTCCTCGGCGGAGCCGACGCCGGTATCCACGCTCCAGGTCGCCTGTCGGTAGAAAGGCTCCCGCTCCTCCAGGTGGGCACGGGCACGGGCCTGGGCTTCCGGCCCCTGCAGGAGCGGGCGGGTGTTCCCTTGGGCCCGGACCCGCTTCAGTGCCGCAGCCGGGGACACCCGAAGCCAGATGGAAAGGGTCCCCGGATCGAGACGCTCCATCCGTCCGGGCCGACAGGGCCACCCGCCGCCGGAGGCCAGCACCACCTGGTCCATGGCCAGGAGTTCCACGGCAATCCGGGACTCCAAGGCCCGGAAGGCAGGCTCTCCATACGCCTTGAAGATCTCCCGGATCTCATCGCCCAACCGGCGCTCGATGACATGGTCGAAGTCACGGAAGGCCCACTCGAGGCGATCGGCAAGGATGCGCCCCACGGAGGTCTTTCCACTCCCCATGTATCCCACCAGGAGAATCCGGCGCCAGCCTTCCGTCACATGACCTCCCGCCCCCCCCATTCACGTTGGGTGAGGTACGCGAGGTATCCGTCGAAGTTCCGGCGAAGCTCCTCCACTGAATCCCCCCCGAACTTCTCCAGGAAGGCGTCAGCCAGGACCAGGGCCACCATGGCCTCTCCCACCACCGCTGCTGCCGGGACGGCGCATACATCGCTTCGTTCGGTGGCGGCCTCGTCCGGATCGCCCTTCCGGAGATCCACCGAAGGGAGGCGGTTCTTCATGAGGGTGGAGATGGGCTTCATGGCGGCTCTCACCACCACCGGCGTTCCGGTGGTGACGCCCCCTTCCACGCCCCCCGCCCCGTTGGAGGCCCGGGCGAACCCCCCGGTGCGGTGATCGTCGTCGTCGCGAAGGATCCCATCATGGACCCGGGAGCCGGGGCGCCGGGCCCCTTCGAATCCCAACCCGATTTCCACTCCCTTGATGGCCTGAATGCTCATCATGGCGCCGGCAAGTCGGCCGTCCAGCTTCCGATCCCAGGCCACATGGCTCCCCAGCCCTACCGGAACCCCGGTGGCTACGACATCGAAGGTACCCCCCAGGGTGTCCCCGGCCTCCTTGGCCTCATCGATGGCCTCGATCATCTTCGCCTCGGCCTGGGGATCCAGGGTGCGGACAGGGGAGGCGTCGGCGGCCCGGTTCAGATCCTGGGGGAAGGGGTCGGGGTTCCGGGCCTCCACCGCCCCGATGGACCGGACGAAGGATCCCACCTGGATCCCGAACTCGGCCAGGAGGCGCTTCGCCACCGCGCCACAAGCCACCCGGGCCGCCGTCTCCCGGGCCGACGCCCGCTCAAGAATGTCCCGGGTGTCCCGACGATGGTACTTGAGCACGCCCACCAGGTCCGCGTGCCCCGGCCTGGGAAGGTACATGGCGCGGAGGGCCTTGGGATTTCCCTCGGGGTCCGGTGGAAGGGGGCTCATGGCCACGGTCCAGTTCTCCCAGTCCCGATTCCAGATCACCATGGATAGCGGGGACCCCAGGGTCTCCCCCAGGCGGATTCCGGAGAGAAGGTCGACCCGATCCGACTCGATCTGCATCCGTCGACCCCGGCCATACCCCTGCTGCCGCCGGGCCAACTCCGGATCCACGTCCCGTTCCATCTCCAGGGCGAGCCCGGCCGGGATTCCCTCCAGAAGGGCGGTAAGGCCCTTCCCGTGGGACTCGCCGGCAGTGCGAAAGGAGAGAAGGCGCAGGAAGCTCATGGCGGGTAGGTCTGGGGTTGCAGCCGAGGCCGGCAAGGAGGAGGGGCGTCCGGATCCAAAAGGTGACGCCCGGTCCGGAGCGTGTCCAGACCGGGCGCCTCCTGGCCTCGCAGGTGGAGGCCGACGGGAATCAACGAAAGGATCGCGGTTGGGATGGCGCCGATCCGCTTCGCCCCCACGGGTCCAGAGCGGCCCCGAAGCCTCCGACCCCGGAAGGCGGCGGCTCCCAGAAGAGGCGCACCGTGTCCGCCGCCATGTTCCCGATGGTATCCTGGGCCGTGGCGATGAGATAGTAGGCACCTCGGGGCGCGCTGGACGCGGAGATGGGACCCAGCACCCCTGCCAGGGTCCGGGGCTGGATCACCGGCGGGTCCTGTGGGAAGAAGTTCACCGGAGCTGCCAGCGCCTGGACCGAAAGGGTCCCGTCCAGCGCACTTCCGGTGATCTGCTGCGCCTCAAGGGTCACGAAACGCACCCCGGTCTGCACCAGTCCCTGGAGGTCCGAGACCCGGACCCGCACCGTGTCGATGGAAGCGGGTTCCACCAGCTGGTCCTGACTGTAGTCCAGGATGGTCACCTGGGGAGGGTTCACATCGTGACGGAGCTGCATGAGACGCTCCCCGGTGGACTCCTGTCCCGAGGCGTCCCACGCCGTCACCACGATGCCCAGGGTTTCGGAAGCCACCTGGGGGCGGCCTTCCTCGGACGGCGGTGTGTACACCAGGTACCGGGAGATGGTGGTGTCTCTCGGAAGGGTGAGGAACTCCGCCTCCCTCGACCCGAACCGGGGCACTCGAACCTCAGTCCCCAGCTCTGAATCCCCCTGGATGGCCAGTCCCTGGATGCGCACCCGCTCTACCCCGTTGTTGTCTCCGACACGCACCGTGACCAGCACGGAGTCACCGGCCACCACGAAGGACCCGCTGGCCGGAGCCAGGAAGGCGATGACCGGCGGAAGCGCGTCCACCAGGGCCAGCGCCTGGGTATCGAGGATGCTCCGATTCCCGTCCAGGTCCAGGGCGAAAGGCACCAGGACATAGCCGCCGCCGGGGGGAAGGGTTTCTGGAACGGACCAGATGAAGGAGGCGGCATCACTGCGCCCCGAAGCGTCGATGGAATCGGCGAAGAGGACCACCGAGTCCGGGGAAAGCACCCGAACACCCAGCCGCTGAAGGCCCATGTTGTCCGTGGCTGCGACATGGATGCGGGCCTCCCCGCCCAGCTCCGGGGACGCCGGGGTCACCGTGGCCGTCACCTGGGGCGGCGCTGCGTCGAGGATACGGACTCGACGCTCCACCAGGGGCGAGACATTCCCCTCGCGGTCCACCGTCAGAGCGCTCAGTGTCGCCAGGGTATCGGTGACCTGAAGGGGGATCTCGAAGCTGAACTCCGCCGAGAGATCCACCTGTCCCGTCTCGGCTTGCGCCCTCCTCTCGCCCGAAAAGGTCCCAACCCGGAGCATGACCTTGAGGGAGTCCAGGGGGGCCACGCCCACCGCCCGGACCGTGACCCGCAGGGCCTCGCCCGAGGGGGACGGCGACGGGGCCTCCAACTCCACGATCCGGGGCGCGGTGGTCACGGGCTGGAAGGCGTTGGACCCATCACAGGCCCATGCGCCCAGCCCCACCCCCACCGCCACGATGGCCAGAAGGCTACGTCGTCCCATCCCTCTACGCAGATATCTCACTCGGTTCCCCATGGTCCGGCTCCTCTCGGGCGGTCAGCGCCGGTTGATCTCGGGAGTGACCAGAATGATCAGGTCCCGTTGATTCCGGGATTCCCGCGTGAGGCGGAAGAACCGGCCCACCAACGGAAGGTCCTTTAGAAGAGGGACCCCCACCCTCAGCTCCTGGACCTCGGTCACGGTGAGGCCACCGATAACGATGGTCTCCCCGTTCTCCACCAGGACCGCGGTCTCGGCCTCCTGGGTGTTGAAGAGGAGCCCAACCCCCACATCCGGAGTGAACTCCACCCCGGACCGCTCCGCCCGGATGTTCATGAAGATGAGGTCCCCGGTGGTGACCTGGGGGGTGACCTCCAGCACGATCCCCGTCTCCTGGAACTGGATGGTGGGAGGCTGGAAGAAGATCTCTCCCGTCTGCACCTGCTGCTGGAGAATGGGGGTCCGCTCCCCGACCAGGATACGGGCCTGGGTGTTCTCAAGAACCCGGATCTGGGGCGCGGCCTGGATATCCGACAGGTTCACCGACGCCAGCGCCTCCACGAAAGAGAGGAGGGTATGGCGACCCAGGACCAGGGAGGTGAGGAACTGCAGAGAGGGACCCACTACCCGCTGGTTCGCGTTCCCCAGCGCCGCGATGGAATTTCCGCCCAGGGAGACCAGGTTCGTGCCGGTGGGCTGGGTCTCGAACTCCCCATCGGGGAGCGCCCGGACAGCCGGGAAGGCGGCGCCGAACTGATTCCCCCGGGAGTCCTTCAGGTCGTAGACGACGCCCAACTCCTCGAGATCGGTCCGGTTCACGAAGATGATCTTGGCGGAGATGGTGATCTCCGGGGTCTGGATGTCGATCCCGCTGATGAGATCCTCCACCTGGTCCAGCACCCGGGGGATGTCCGTCACCACCAGCGTGTTGGTGGATCGGGAGACGGAGATCCGGCCCCGATTGCTCAGGAGGGTCTGGATGGGGTCCTGGAAGTCCTGGGCCTGACCGAAGGAGATCCGGAAGGGCCGGGTGACAAGGGGTTCCACGTCGGCGCGACGGGCCAGTTCGTCCAGGCGGTCCACCCGGATGATCCCGGAAGCCGCCTCCTCGGCGGCGAGCCCCTGGGACTCCAGGATGGCCTGGAGGGCGATGTCCCAGGGCTGATCCCGGATCTCAGCGCTCACATTCCCGGTGATGCCCGATCCGGGAATGATGGAGCGCCCGGAGAACTCGGAAAAGGTGAAGAGCACCTCGCGGAGGGGAGTCTCGGAGAAGGAGACGGTGATCCTCCGGGAGAGGTCCTCGGAACGAACGCCGGCCCAGGAGGGCGCCCGGGACCGACCCACGGGGACGCCTGCAGCCGCCACGGCCTGGGAATTGCCACTTCCGGGTCCGAGCCCAGGGGCAGGGTCGGGCGCCTCGGCCCGCCAGGGCTCGAAGCGGTCCCAGAGGTTCTCCAGGGAGATCCGCACGAACCCCGGACCGGAGAGAACGGCATACCCCACCAGCGCGTCCATCTCCAGCGTCACCCGGACCACGTCCTCACCTACGTGGGCAGCCCGGATCTCCCGGATTCCACCTCGGTCCAGGGCTCGAAAGGCCTCCGCAGCCAGCTCCGAACGGGCGCCCAGGAGGTCCACCACGATCCGGTCCGGACCCTCCATGGTGAAGTCCC
>REED01000152.1 GCA_007695225.1 Gemmatimonadales bacterium | reverse complement strand
TGAACCGGACGGGCGACACCCTCCTGGTGGCGAACTCGGGGGGGACGTCCATCTCAAGGGTCAGTCTCGTGGGAGCTCCCCGGGAGGTAGTAGACCAGCGTATCCACATCAGGAATGCTGCACTCTACGAAGTGCCGTTAGACCCGGATTCCATTATCGTCGACCGGATCCCTTTCATTGACTTCAGCGATCGCCCCCAGTTCGTGGCCCAGGATGCTCAGGGCCGGATCCTCTATTCCACCCGTCCGACATCGTCCAATCCACTGGGAACGGTTCAGATCATTGAGAACCGGACTGGCTGGACCGAGGCTGAGACAAGAATCCTTGTTCGCCTGCCATTTGACCTTGATCCGTTCCAAGAATTCGTGGCGGTAGCTCACATCGACAGCATCGTGGGGTTCGGAGATGGCACGATGGAAGTCTTCGACCACAGACCCGGCCAGCCGTCGGAGATCATTCGCAGCGGGAGGCAACTGCCGCTTTCCGCCCTCAGGTACATGCGCGACCAGACCGATTCGGACATCGCGTTCATGGACCCGGATGACCCGGACTGGATCGGTGGGGGAACCACCTGGATGTTGAGCCAGGTTTCCTTCGCCGACACTACCTACGTGGCGACATCCCGGGACCGTGGCCATGTCGCGTTCGGAGACGGTGGGCTCGCAGCGAACGCCCGGGTGGTCATCTGGAATGCCGCCGCAGGAACGATTTCCAATCGTCTCAGAGTCGAGGACCTCGTCAACAATGCCTCGGAGCGAATCCGGGCTCTGGAGCTCAATCGAGACGGTAGCCTGGGGATCGCCCGTGGTGCATTCGGAACCTACGTCTTCTCCCGCAACCTTCGCCTCCAGGGGTCCATCCCTGAAAGCGCCGAAGGCGGCGGCGGTGCCGCTTTCTACGCGGACCATCCGGGCCAGAATGGCCTTGAGCCCTCCTCGAACCAGACCCTGGCCTTCACGGTGACCGGAGACCGGATGATCCGGATCCTGGACACCGTGCACTACACGGAACGGGGACGGATTCCGCTCCGGGATGCCATCACGGGGCCCATGCGGGTCACGCCCCCCCTTCCCACCGACAACGACGGGCAGGGACGGAACTGTTCGGCCTCGGACTGTGTGGTGGCCAAGCTCTTTGCCGTGACCGACGCCGGCGGTGTGGTGGTGGTGGACATCCGCAGCTCCCACATCCGGGCCCTCCCATGAGCGGCCGGGACAGAGACCGGACCTTCTCTTCATCCCTTGACCTGGATTCCGAGATGAACCCTTCCGGCGAACGCTCCTCCGGAAACGGCTCCCGGTGGAGGGGGGCCCTGAGCGCCCCCGCATTGGCACTCACACTGGCACTCGCCCTCGTTGTGGCCGCCGCCGCGCCCGCCGACGCCCAGGTCCATCGCTACGGGGCCGGGTGGACGGGAGGCGGAGCCTTCCTCACCGATCTGAACTCCGGGGCCCAGGCCCTGGACGGCCAGCCCCCTCGAGACATCTCTCCGGGACTCGGCTTCGTATTCGGGCTCCACGTGGACCGCTGGTACGGCGAGGCGGGACGGATCGGCGTCCGATACCAGGGGGCCTACCAGCAGCCCCAGATGGAGTGGGTGCGAGGGCCCCGGAGAATCGACGCCCTCTCGGCGGACGTCTCGGCGCTCCTCCGGATCATCGAACCCGAGGATCCCGACCAGGTCCTTCCCTATGTGGCCCTTGGGCTGGGGGGGATCTGGTACGATCTGGGGACGAGGCAGGAGACCTTCTTTCCCGAGGCCGACGCCTATCACGACGGGAGTTCCCGCATCCTCCCCTCGGCCATCGTGGGCGTGGGAGCGGATATACCCTTCCGCTGGGGATGGGACGGCTCTCCCGTGCGGATCCGCGCCGAGGTGGCCGATCACATCTCCTTCGGCTCTCCCATCCGGCAAGTGTCCGACGGCTCCCGCTATGGGGCGGTGCACCACCTCCGCTTCACCATCGGGGCCTACTCGTTGCTCGACATCCGGCGCTGAACCCGGGCTGACCCGAGGTGGGCCAAAAGGTCCCGCCCGTCGGTGGGGATCCGTTCGCCGGCGGGCGGGGTCAACGAGAGGGGTCCGCCTCCAGCCCCACCCAGCGGACCAGGGCCCGGAGCGGTCCTTCCCCGTCGTGGCGCCACCAGGCCGGCGGCCATGCCTGACGGCGAAAGGTGGTGAGCCGGGTCGCACCCATCTCCGACAGCTGCCCGGCCACCCGCATTCGGTCCCTCTCGGCTCCCTCCAGGGCGCAGCTCTGCAGGATCCGACGAGCGGGCCCGAGAAGAGAGGGGACCTTGGAGGCGTCCGCCACCGGATGGATCCGCACCGTTCGGCCCAGGCACGAGGGCTCGAAGCGGGAGAGGGGCTCGAAGAGGACCATCCAACCTGCTCCCGGCCCTCCCATGACCCGGTTCCCCTTCCCAGCGGCCTCCCGAAGCTCCGCTGCATCCCGGAGTTGACGCATCCGCCCGGCGACCTCGGGGTCCATTGATCCCGGAACCGGGACCTCTCTGGACCGGGCCTCCAGGGCCTGAGCCACCTGCTCCGCCCAGGCTTCCGGCCCCACCTCTCCCCCCTCTTCCACCCAGATGGCATGGGGGGAAACGCACCCCCGCTGCTCGTAGGCCGAGATGGCTGCCGCGGCGGCCTCCGCCAGAAGCGGGGCGGCGGCGGTAGAGAGGGCCGAGCGGGTCACGATCCCCACACTCACCCTGTGGCCGTACTCCACCAGGGGCACACCGGACGGCATCCGCTCCCGCACCGATCGAACCGCCTCCCACCCGCCGTAGACCACCACTCGGTCCGCCCGCGCCAGAGCCCGCTCCTCCAGGCTTCCTCCTGCCCCTCCGACCCACTCCTGCACCGAGTAGGCAGGGGCCAATTCCGGGGCCTCCTCGGCGATGGCCCGGGCCAACAGACGGGGAAGGACCCTGTCTCCGGTCCCGGGCTTGAGGAGGGTGGGCGCCCCCACCAGGAGGCCCCGGAGGAGGGCGGTGGCCCCGGTGCCCGGGACGTTTCCGGCACCGATCTGGACCAGGAGGCGAGGGGGCACGGCCCGGACCCGGTCCCCGCCCGGGCCGGGTCGGAATCCATCCAGAGCCAGCGGATCGGGGAAGTCCGCCATCAGCGCCGTCCGAAGCCGATGGGCCGTCCAGTCCCGGGCCATCCCCTCCAGTAGCTCCCGGCTCCCCTCGGGGGAGAGAGCGGAATCCTCCGGCAGACCTTCCAATGCCTCCTGGGTGAGGGGGTCGTCCGGATCCAGGAAGCGCCCTCCCGCCCTCCCCAGTCGGACCAAGCGCTCCTCGACGGAAAGGGCTTGAAGCGCCTCCCACCCCCGGTTCTCCAACCCATCCAGGAGTCGGTCCGCCTCCGGCCGGGACAGCTCCGTCATCTTCCCCCTCCACCTGCGGTCAGGTAGTCCTCCATGGTGAGGGAGCACCCCCGGGGTTCGGCCCCCGGCGTGCGGCCCAGGACCTGGAAGCCATCTCCTTTCTGTATGCCCAGATCCTCGGTGAGGACCAGGGCGGCGGAGAAGAGGTTCGCCAGGTCCAGATGGCAGAGGAGGCCGGGTTCTCCCGGGGGAACCGGAGAGAGGTCCCCAGGATCCAGCACCCGGGTCCGGACCCACGGGGGCCCCACCAACCGACGGGCCTCCGGGTCGTCGGGCCCACCTTCGACGAGGATCGGCTCATAGAACTGGGAGAGGAGTTCGGTCATTCCGTACTCATTCACGATCCGCCCCACCGGTACCCCCAGGGCCGAACTCGCCTCGCCGTAGAGTTGTCCCCGTTCCACCCGCCGACTCCGCCCCTTGAACCCCCCCGTCTCCATGATCCGGGAACCCGGAGGAAGAGCCACCGAATCCGGCCCACCGTCCAGCCACTGGACCAGCCCGAAGGCAGTGGAGATCAGGAGGACGGGCACCGCCGCCGCCTCGGCCCGGGCCAGGGCCTTCGCCACCCGGTCCCGCTCCAAGCGCCACTCGCCGTCCGCCAGGAAGACCCCCTGACCCCCGTCCCACGCCTCGCTCAGCACCCCGGCCATGTGCACCAGGGAGGAGTGGGGCTGGAGCTCGGGGGGAGGAAGCAGGGCCAGGACCTGGATCGCTTCGCCGTCCGGGAGGAGGTGCCTACGGGCCTGAGCCAGGAGAGACGCATGATAGAGCTTCAGGTCCAGCACCCGGTGCTCTCCCCGGAGCTCGGTACCTCCGGTGGTTCCGGAGGTCCGGAAGAGGGCCGCCGGCTCCCCTTCACCCGCCACCGGGGGCAATTCCTTGAAGGCACGGGTGGGAACGGGAGGGAAGTCCCGCCAGTCCGAGGTCCCCAGCGGGTCCACCCCCCTGCGCTCCAGGAGCTTCCCGTAGACGGGGTTCGCCCGGGCCTGGTAGCGAAGGACCTCCAGCGCCAACGGCTCCACCTCCACGCCCTCCGCCTCTCCCGCCATCCACGCCAGGAGGCGCTCCCGAAGGTGCGCCGCCTCTTCCTCGAGGGCGCTGCGGGGGTCGCTGGGGTGGACGCTCGGAAGGGCGTTTGCGCGGCCGCCTCGTTGGGCTCCTCCAGCGTCTGCCAACGGAATCACGAGGAGGAGCGGCGGACCCGGCCCGGCTCAAGGCCACCGGACTGGAGGATCTTGGCCTGGAGGCGCCGCCCTTCCTCCTCCGCGAACTCCACCAGACGGTCCATCCGGTCCTCCGCCTCCCGATAGGCCTCCACGGGAAAGTCATCACCTTCGGCATGGCGGATGGCCCCAGCCAGGGACTCCATCTCCCGTCGACTCTTCTCCAGGGCGCGGATCAAGCGGTTCAGGGCCTTTCGGGCTTCCGACTCGACGCGGGTCATGCCTCTTCTTCCGGATCCAGGGGGGTGTGGGGGAGACCGGCGGACGCACGGCGCGTCCGGGTGCCCGACTGATTTCACGATGATGGAGATCCCCGCCTGGAGCAATGGGAGGTCAGAGGACCCCGAAGGCGGAGAGGAGGGCGCGGCCGCCCAGGACCACGGTGACCAGGAACACGGCGGCGCCCAGCAAGTTGGAGGGGAGGCCGTTCCCATGGGTCCCCATCCACCGGCGGTCGTTCACCGCCAGGAGAAGGAACGCGGCAATGCAGGGAAGGAGCATGCCGTTGGCAGCCTGGGCGAAGAGGATGGCTTCCACGGGCCGGATCCCGGTGGCGGCAAAGAGGGCGCCCACCGCGATGACGCCCCCCCAGACCAGGCGGAAGCGGGGCGCCCGGAGGTCCGCCTCCCACCCCAGCGCTCCGGCCGTGGCGTAGGCCGCCGCCAGTGGCGCGGTGATGGACGAGGTCATGCCGGCTGCGAAGAAGCCCACCGCGAAGAAGACCCCCGCCCAGCGACCCAGGAGAGGCTCCAGCTGGGGGGCCATGTCGGCGGCCCCGGCCACCTCTGCGCCCGTCCCATGGATGGTCCCTGCCGCTGTGATCAGGATGGCCAGGCTCACCGCGCCCCCCACAAGGATGGAGATGGTCAGGTCCCGCCTTGCCGCCCGCAGTCCCTCGGGGCCCTGGAATCGCTCCCGCACCGTGGATGCATGAAGGAAGAGATTATAGGGCACCACGGTGGTCCCAATGAGGGCCACGGTGAAGAGGAGGGCACCTTCCGGCAACACAGGAACCAGGAGGCCCCGAAGAAGCTCGCCCAGGGGCGGCCGGACCATGACGGCGGTGGTGATGAAGACCACCGACATGAGGGCCACCATGCCCATGAGAAAGCGCTCCAGGAGTCGGTAGCTCCCGGTCCAGAGGAGGGCTGCGGAGGCACCTGCGATGAGGAGGGCCCAAAGGTTGGGCCGTCCGGCCAGGATGGCCTCGAGCCCCAGTGCGGCCCCCAGTAGGTTGCCGGTCTCGTACGCCGCGTTCCCCAGGGCGATGGCAGAGACGATGAGGAGGATGGCTCCGACCTTGAGGGCCGGGGTGGTGAAACGCCGCCGCACCGCCTCCCCCAGGCCGAGCCCGGTGACGACCCCAAGACGTGCCGCCATCTCCTGGAGGATGAGGGTCGCCCCGATGGAGAAGGTGAGGGCCCAGAGGAGGGTGACCCCGAATCCGGCGCCGGCCAGGGTGGCGGTGGTGACGGTTCCCGGGCCGATGAAGGCGGCGGCCACGATCCACCCCGGTCCACCCCCCCGGCCCCGGAACGGGCGGGGACCTGTGGGGTTGTCGGGCTCCGATGGGGATTCTTGCATGGCGGGCAAGCTAGAAGGTCCCGCCCCCCTGCGACAGTCGTTGCACACCGGGCCCGCTCCCCTCGCCTGAAGCGCCCTTTCGGACGGGCTTTTTGGATAACCCACCGCGGACCCCCCATTTGCACCCAACTGCCATGGCACCCCCCTCCCCACCTTCCCCGCACGGCCCCGGCCCCATCTCCCCCGACGGCGAGCCCCCGCCCGGCGAGCCGGTGGACCTGGCGGTGGTGGGTGCCGGACCCTGCGGCATTGCTGCGGGAGCTGCGGCCCGACAGGCCGGGCTCTCCACACTCCTCATCGACCGGGGCCCCCTTTGTGACTCCCTGGTCCGGTATCCTCCCTACATGTCCTTCTTCTCCACGCCGGAGAAGCTGGAGATCGAGGGCCTTCCCTTCGTCACCGTCGGCCGGAACCCCACCCGGCTGGAGGCGCTCACCTATTACCGTCGGGTGACGGAATACTTCGGTCTTCCCACCCGTCTCTACCGGGAGGTGCTGGGTATCCGTGGCGAGGCGGGGGACTTTCGGCTCCACCTCCGCGCCCGGGCCGGAGATGGGACCGGCGAGGAGACCGGAAGGGAGGAATGGGTGCGGGCCCGGCGGGTGGTGGTGGCCACGGGGGGATTCCACGGGCCCAACCTCCTGGAGGTTCCTGGAGAGGAGCTCCCCAAGGTGAGCCATCATTATACCGAGGCCCACCCCTTCTGGAATCAGGACGTGGTGGTGGTGGGAGGCGGAAACTCGGCGGTGGAGGCCTCGCTGGAACTCTTCCGCGCCGGGTCCCGGGTCACCCTGGTCCACTTCCTGGAGGACTTCGACCGGGGGGTGAAGCCGTGGATCCTTCCCGACATACGGAACCGGGTGGAGAAGGGGGAGATCGGGATCCGGTGGCGACATCGCCTCCGGGAGATCCGGCCCCGATCCGTCCTCCTGGAGGAGGTGGCGCCGGCGCGGAGGTCGGAGGAGGATTCCGGGAGGGACGCAGGGAAGCGGCCCGTGGAGCTGGAGGGCGTGGCAGGGTCGGTGGAGGAGCTTCCCAACGACTTCGTCCTGGCCCTCACCGGGTGGAAGGCCGACCCTGGTCTCCTCCTTCAGATGGGGGTCCCCGTGGATGAAGCGTCGGGAATCCCGGCCCACGATCCGGACACCATGGAGACCCCGGTGGCGGGAGTCTTCATCGCCGGCGTCCTGGCCGCGGGGCATGACGCCAACCGGATCTTCATCGAGAATGGACGATGGCACGGACGGGCCATCGTGGCGGCCGTCACCCGCCGGTGAGAAGGGGTCCCAGGACCCAGATCACCACCCGGAAGTAGATGAGGAGCCCCACCACGTCCATGACCGTGGTGATCCCCGGAGAGGAGGTGAGGGCGGGATCGATCCCCAACCGCCGGAAGAGGAAGGGAAGACTCGCCCCCACCAGGTTGGCGCAGAGGGCAATGAGGACCATGGTGATCCCCAGGGCCAACGCGATCCGGGGTTCGGCCCGGAAGGCCAGGACGTACACCGTCATGAAGGCCCCGAAGGCCAGCCCCAGGAGCATCCCGGTCTTGAGCTCCTTCCAGAAGACCATGAAGTAGTCCTTGAGCTCAAGCTCCCGGGTGGCCAGGGCCCGCACCACCAGCGTGGCCACCTGCGCCCCCAC
This sequence comes from Gemmatimonadales bacterium, assembly GCA_007695225.1. Classification (GTDB taxonomy): domain Bacteria; phylum Gemmatimonadota; class Gemmatimonadetes; order Longimicrobiales; family Gaopeijiaceae; genus T3Sed10-66. Next base: position 4,828 of record REED01000152.1, on the reverse strand, counting down.
GTTCCCCCCCGTCCCGATGAGGAGGGGGATGAAGGCGGCCAGGATCACCACTTCGGCGATGACATCCTCGTAGTGGTTGATGACGTTGAAGGTCAGCGTCATGGAGACCACCAGCAGGATCAGCCAGGACGCCCGCTTCCGGAAGAGGAGCCAGGGGTTCGCCCGGACGTAGTCGATGTCGATGGGGGCGGCGCCCATGCGGTGGATGTCCTCGGTGGCCTCGTCGGTCACCACGTCCAGGACGTCATCCACCGTGACGATCCCCACCAGCCGCTCCTCTTCGTCCACGACCGGGATCACCGACAGGTCGTAGTCGGCCATGACCCGGGCCACCTCCTCCTGGTCCGTGTCGGTACGGATGAAGACGGCGTCGGAGTCCATGATCTCCGAGACCCGGACTCCGGTTGGAGCCACGATGAGCTGTCGGAGAGAGAGCACCCCCCGGAGCTTCCCCTCTCCGTCCACCACGTAGAGGTAATAGATGGTCTCGGCGTCCGGTGAGGCCTTCCGGAGAAAGGCCAGGACCTGTTCCGTCGTCATGGTGGCACGGATGGAGATGAACTCGGGGGTCATGAGTCCCCCGGCCTCCTCCTCGTCGTACCCTGCCAGGGTCGACGCCACCGCCAGCGTCTCCGGGTTCAGGAGGTCCTTCACGTCCTGGGCCTGACCAGGATCGTGGGTCTCCAGGGCCTGGAGGGTGTCGGCCAGGTCGTCGGGGGAGAGCTCCTCCAGGAGTTCCGCCACCTGGGGGAGGGTCAGGGCCTGGAGGGCTTCGGGCTGCTCCTCTCCCGAGAGATTCGAGATGAGCTCGGCTGCGTCCTCGGGGGGCAGCGCGCCCAGGACCCGGTCCCGCTCCTCCGGCTCCAGTTCGTACCAGAGTTCCAGGAGTTGCTGGGGACGGAGGGCCTCCAGCGCCCCAGCCAGACCCTCGTCGTCCGGCAACTGGAGGAAGGTTCGCAGGGCGGTGAGGAGCTCAGGGGTGTCGGCGGTAGCGTCCATTACCGGGCTCTTGGACGTGGATGGAGGTCACTCCCCGGCATCCCCAGGGACCAGAACCCATCCGTGATCGGTGAGGGCTCTCACCTGGCCCGGGGGACCCCCGGGCCCGCCAATGTACACCTCTCCCGGCGGATCCACCTCCCTGCGGACGTAGCCCAGGGCCACGACCTGCCTGAAACGGGGGGACCGAACGACGCTCCGGAGTTCTCCCGCCGGGCGATCCCGCCCGGGAATGAAGAGGGGTGTTCCCGGCTCGGCCCCCCTCCCCTCTCCAAGCAGGAGCCCCCGCAGGTGGCGATTCACTCTCCCCCGGTCCCGGATCCGGACGATGACTTCCTGGCCGGTATAACACCCCTTCTGGTGGTCGATCCACCGCTCCTGGAGTCCGGCTTCGGGGGGGATGATCTCGGGATCCAACTCCCTTCCGAATACGGGACGCCCCTTCTCCACCCTAAGGATCTCCCAGAGGGACGGGTCAGCCTCCCCGACACCCGCCTGGGAAAGCTCCTCCCGGAGGCGGGAGAGGGTCCGAACCTCGCCCAGGAGGTCAAAGGCCGGGGGGTCCACCTCCCCGTTCCTCACCACCCGGAGTCCGCCGATCATGGATTCGTCGGGACCGGGGGATTCGGGGGGGGCGGTGTCGGAGGTCGGAGCTGGAGCGTCCGGACGGGGGCCGACCGGTGCGACGACCCATTCCTCCCCCTCCTCCATTCCGGCCAGTCCCTTCTCGCCAAGGGCTTCGAGCCCGAGGAGTGAAGCGAGAATCCGGGGGGCTTCCGGGCCCACGATTGTGAGTAGGCCCAACTCCTCCGAGACATCCACCGCCCGGGCGAAACGAGGCGGAAGGTAGCGCCGGAAGTGATCCAAGAGGCCTTCGAGCCCCTCGGCGGGAAGGTCCAGCAGGAAGGCCCCTTCCTCACCGGCCTCCAGGCGATGGAGCCAGACCTCGGAGACGATCTTCCCCTTGGGGGTCAGAATGGCCGAGGGGAAGCGCTGCCCCCTGCGGACCTGGATGCCGTCCTCCTCGAGGGGGTCTTCGAGGAAACTCTCCGGGGGGGCGGGGATTCGTCCGGTGACGATCCCGGTGAGCATCCGGGCAGGGGCCCTACCCTCCACTCGGAGGCGGGACCGTCGGGACCGGTCCATCCACACCGCCGAGGTCGTGGCTCGCTGGTGAAGCTCCTCCTCCCGATCTGCCTCTCCATTTCGACTCATCCTCGCCTCCCCCCCATCCCCTCTGATTCCCCGCCGGTGGTGCGGAGTTCTTCCACCAGCGTCCGGATCCGGCCGGCATCCGCTGCCTCCGGGGCGTAGTCCAGGTACCACTCCAACTGCTCCAGGGCCTCCTCGGTGCGACCCATACGGGCCAGGAGGGTCCCCCGATCCCGGATCTCCGATGGGGAGGTGGGATGGATCACCAGGATCCGCTCCACCGCCGCCAGGGCCCTGCGATGATCCCTCGCATTGAGATACACTCCCTTCAGGTTGGTGAGGAGCCGGACCAGCATGTCCCGTCGGCTCGCGGCCCGAAGAAAGGCTGGCTGTACCCGGACCATCCCCCCATAGACCCGGTCCAGGAGATCCTGGGCCTCGTCCTCGAATCGGACCCGACCGCCGTCGAAGGGGTCCACGAGGAGACGGACCTCCTCGCCCTCGAACCGGACCAGGAAGTGTCCGGGGAAGTTCACCCCGGTCATGGGAAGCTCCAGTCGCCATCCCACCTCCAGGAGGACCATCCCCAGGGTCAGGGGAATTCCTCGTTTCCGATCCAGCACATCGTTGAGGAAGGAGTTCCGGGGGTCGTAATACGCCTCGCGATTCCCCCGGAAAGCGTTCCGATGGAAGAGTGCGTCGAGGAGCTCCTGGAGAACTACGAGGGGCGCGGTCTCGTTGGAGAGGCGTCCCTTCACCTCTTCAGCCAGGGCGTCCAGACGGCTCAGGTAGGGCTCCACCGGGAGCTGTGGATACTCCTCCTGCGCCACCAGGAGGGCGGCCCGCGCCAGGTCCACCTGGTCATCGGGACGATCCACCTCCTGGGCGAATCTTCTGCGCGGCGACGGCACGGAGAGAGTCACGACCTTCTTCCATCCTTCACTTGAATGCGTTTCCCCCACGGCTGCGACGGGGGTACATTGCTCCAGTCTGTCGGGAGGATCCCTGTGTCGGCCCCGGGCTGGGGCGAAACAGGACCCTCCCTCATGTGGGAGCTTCCAACCTGAGCCGACCATGCGTACCCTCATCCTCTGCACGGTTTCCATCCTCCTCATCGGCTGTGGGGAAGCTACCCCGCCCGCCGATGCCGGGGAAGCCGGTCCTTCCCCCCACACCTTCCAGGATCCGGACGTGACCCGGATCCACCAGCGTATGATGTCGGTGATCGCCCCTGAAAACGGCTGGGAGCGGGCCCGCTACCTGGAGTTCGACTGGGCGGTCCGCCGGGCTCCCGACGAGCCGCCCCTGATCCGGTCGCACCGCTGGGATCGCTGGGACGGGATGGCCCGGGTCCAGTACCCCACCCCCGATGGGGAGCTTGTGGCGGTGTTCGACACCAGCAATCCGGAGGCCGGAGAGGCATGGGTGGGCGGGGAGGCGGTGACCGGGGAACGACGGGAGGAGCTTCTCCGGGGTGCCCACCGCGCCCACATCAACGATGCCTACTGGCTCATCATGCCCTTCAAGTGGACGGATCCCGGGGTCCACCTGCGCTATCTGGGCGAGGAGACGGATGAAGAGGGACGGGAGTGGGAGGTGGTGGAGCTCTCCTTCGACGACGGCACCGGCCTCACCCCCCAGAACCGCTACCAGGCCTTCGTGAACCCGGAGTCGGGTCGGATGGAGCGTTGGCATCACTTCTCCAACGCCGACGCCGACCCCTCACCCTCCGACTGGGTGGACTGGCGCCGGGTGGGCCCCATCGAACTGGCGGAGAACCGCCTATCGGGAGGTCAGATCCGCATCTTCTTCCCCCATCTCCGGGTGGAGACCGAGGTCCCGGAAGGCGTGTTCTCCGGGCCCTGAGGGCCCAGCGGAGACCTCGCCCGCCCAGCGAGAGGACCCCTGGGAGCGTAGGGACCTCGCTGGGCGGGCGAGGGCGAGAAAAGCAGGCAAGGTCTTGGGGAGGGAGGCTACTCCACCCGCACCCCCGGGATCTCGGCCCCTTCCTCCCGGGGACGGCCCAGGGGGGGGGGATTGGCCGGACCCTCCGCCAGGGCGTGGCCCAGGACGTCATCCAGCTCCTGCACCAGATGGATGGTGAGCTCCTTCGCCACCTGCTCCGGGATGTCCTCCAGGTCGGCCTCGTTCTCGTGGGGCACCAGGATCTCCGTGATTCCGGCCCGGACGGCTCCCAGGACCTTCTCCTTGACCCCCCCGATGGGGAGGACCCGCCCGGTGAGGGTGAGCTCTCCGGTCATGGCCACCTCCCGGCGAACCTTCCGCCCCGAGAGGGCCGAGACGAGGCTCGTGGCCATCGTGATCCCGGCCGACGGGCCGTCCTTCGGAACGGCACCCGCCGGCACATGGATGTGCACCTCCACCCCCTTCAGGAGCTCGGGCGGGATGCCGAAGTCGGCATGGTGCGCCTTGGCGAAGGTCCAGGCCGCCCGCCCGGACTCCTTCATGACGTCTCCAAGCTGGCCGGTGAGAACCAGACCCCCTTCCCCGGGGGCCACACTGGCCTCGACAAACATGATGTCGCCCCCCATGGGGGTGTAGAACATCCCGGTGGAGACCCCGACCGTGTCGCTGACACGGATCTTCTCCGGGTGAACCCGGGCCCGGCCCAGGAGGCTCCGGACCTCGTCGGGCCCGACTTCCAGGCGCTCCACCT
>REED01000134.1 GCA_007695225.1 Gemmatimonadales bacterium | reverse complement strand
GCATGTAGAGCAACTCCATCGCCTGGTAGAGGCGAGGGTTGATCTTCATCTCCTGGCGGAGTTCTGCGCTCTGGAACAAGCGGTTGGAGAGGGGACTCATCTGGGGGAGCCCTCCGTTGGGGGAATGGAGACCTCGCTGGCCAACTCCGCGACCTGTTCGGATTCGACTTCGGTCATCTCCAGCGGCTCATCGGGTCGGGGGTATCGCCCCCGCATACGATGCGTGAGGGTTGGGCCCAGGTAGATCTCTGCGACCTCGTCGTTCCAGACCAGCTGGGAGACGGATCCGGAGATGGGGATCCGTCCCTCGTACATGATGTAGGCTCGGTCCACGATATCCAGGGTCTGCTCCACGTTGTGGTCCGAGATGATGACGCCGATCCCCCGGTGCTTCAGGGATGCCACGATCTGCTGGATGTCGTTCACGGCGATGGGGTCGATCCCGGCGAAGGGCTCGTCCAGGAGCATGAACTTGGGCTGCTGCACCAGGGCCCGGGTGATCTCCACCCGCCTTCGCTCCCCACCGGACAGGGAGTAGGCCTTGCTCTTCCGAAGGTGGGTGATGGAGAGTTCCTCAAGGAGGGCCTCCAGGCGCTCCTTTCGCTCCTTCCTCTTCAGGGGAAGGGTCTCCAGGATGGCCAGGACGTTCTCCTCTACCGTGAGCTTCCGGAAGACGGATGGCTCCTGTGCCAGGTATCCAACGCCCAGGCGTGCCCGCTTGTACATGGGCACCTTGGTGATGTCCCGATCGTCGAGGAACACCTTCCCCCGATCGGGGGGGATGAGGCCCACAACCATGTAGAAGGTGGTGGTCTTTCCAGCTCCGTTGGGACCCAGCAGACCCACGATCTCGCCTTGGCGGACTTCCAGGTTCACCGAGTCCACCACTCGCCGGCGCTGGTAGATCTTCGTGAGCCCTTCCCCCCGAAGCGTACTTCCCGCAGTGGTTTGGCGGGTGGAGTTCTCGGGGGTAGGAGTCACCTCCTGAAGCACCCCCTCATCCCGTTCCGACGCCACTTCGACATCCTTCACGTCTGGATCCGGATTCATGGGGTTCCTCCATCATCCCGTGGGGTCGGGGTTTGGGTTGCCGGCGTCCTTCGGTCGGGTTCCAACTGGATTCCCCGGACATTTCCCTCGGTCTCCAGTCGATCCACTTCTCCCTCCAGCATGTGAACCACGATTCGGTCCGCAAGGACGTAGGAGATCGCCCAGGCTTCCCGCAATGCCTCAGCGCCCTCCTCCGGCTCCCCATCGTCCGGCACCTCGGGGGTTTCCTCAATCGGTTCCGCCAGGACGGGTTCCGTTACATCGGGCTCCTCTGCGACGGGCTCCTCCGGCATGGGTGCTCCGGGGGCGTCAGCGGGCTGGTCATTCCGCTCCGGTGGCGAACGGTAGAGGGTCCGGGCATTGCCAGTGGCCTCCAGGGTGGACAGGCGATACTGGGGCTCATCCCCTACCCCCTCCTGCCGTTCCAGTGGAGGAACTTCCACGAAGCGGGCCACCACCTCATCCCCCTCGATCCAGTCACGATCCAGAATTCCCGATTCAGGGTCTACCGGGGTCTCGTCTGTCCGAACGGTTTCGCCCCGGGCCTGACCTGTGGAGCGGATAACCCTCACCCCCTCCTCCGCTTCAGTGATCTGAATGGAGTTTCCCTCCAGTCGGACCTCCTCCGAGAAGAGGGTGGCCCGCGCGCCTCCCTCCACTCCCATGGAGCTCACCGTCCGGACGTTCTCCTCCTCGTCCAGACTAACCTGGACATCATCCCCGGTGAGGGTGAACTCAGCGGTTTCAATGCGCCCATCCTGACGGGCCCGCACTGACTCGAGTCGCTCCTCCCGGATGGCCAGGTTCAGGAGTTCCCCTGACGCCATGACTTCACCCCGATCCACCCGAGCCCCTCGCATGAGGATGAGCTCGCCCCCCTCCTGGTCGAAGGCCAGAGAATCGGAGGACGCACGTAGCTCCCCCCGCTCCAGCTCCACCTGGCCATCCCCCCAGAAGAACCGTTCTCCCTCGAATCGGAGGCGATTGGCCACCACGAGATAGGGCTCGCCCTCCGGCTCCTCTGCCGTGGCGGGGTCGGGTCGGAGTACGGCCTGGGGACGGCCTCCATACACAGTGAGGTTGTCCTCCGGTCGCTGGGGGCCCGCCTCGAGGTAAAGGAGGGTATCCCCCCGGACCTCGGTGCCCCGCTCCAGTTCCCGGAGGAAGACATCTCCCCATGCGAAGAGGCGACCATCCCGCTCGAAATAGTCCGCGTTTCGGGCCCGGAGCTCTCGTTCCGGGGTGTCGAAGCGGACGTTCCCGATCAGTTCGTTCCGACCGGTCTGTTCATAGACCACAGCGGAATCGGCTCGGATCCGGAGCCCATTGGGACAGGCCAAATAGGGACGGCCCAGCCAGGTGACCCGGGACCCCAGGGCGGTCTCCCGGGAGGAGATGATCCGGTAGCTCAACAGGTCGCACTGGGATCCCAGTTCCTGACCCAGGGCCGGCGCAGGAGCCGCCAGGCCCATGCCCATACCCATCCCCAGGGCAAGGAGAAGGAGGAGATTCCTGGTCATCGCATCAGGTCCCCGAACCCCGGATGACGAAGTTCCTGAACTCCAGGTCAGAGGTGAAGGAAGTCCCCCGGAGCACCCGGCCCTGATGGCGCATCACGAAGGCGGAGTCACTCCAGATTCTCTCACCGCGGGGGTCATAGTGGAGTTCCTGGCTCTCGATGGTCCGATCGTCGGCCGGGATGACCATGACCACGTTCCCCTGTGCCGTCATCCGTTCCGTCCGGGTGTCCAGGGTGCCGCGACGGGAGGTGACCTGGGCCCGCTCCGATCCGTCCTCGTCGAAGACCCGGAGGTCCACCACCCGCAGGGCCACCGCCGTGGAGTCGTGCCACTGGATGGCGGTATCGGCGATCACCATGGCCTGGAGAACGCCCTCCTGCGTGAACCGATGGGTCATCTGGAACACCACTCCGTCCGCATCAAACTGGAGGTATTCGGCCGGCACCGTGGCCACCGGCGCCTCGTTCTCGCAGGCGCTGGAAATGATCCCCACGGAGAGGAGGGCCAGCACGGCCACGCCCATCCGGCATGGGTCCATCCCACATGGGGACTTCCTACTCAGGTTCTTGTGAAGAAGCCTCATACGACACCTGACCTGAGAATATCGTGGAGGTGCACGACCCCCTGGAGACGGCCCTGGCCGTCCACGACTGGGAGGGCCATGACCCCGAATTCCTCCATTTCCCGGACCACCGCGCCGGCCAGCTGGCCCATCTCAGCCGTCCGGGGGTGTACGGTCATGGCATCCCGAACCCGGATCCCGAGGAAATCCTCTTCCCGGTTCATGAGGCGGGTCAGGTCGCCGGTAGTGATGACCCCGGTCACCCTTCGGTCGCCATCCACGATGGGCACCGTCCCCCGCATGTGGGCCAGGGGCACGATACAGTCCCGGATCGTGGCCTCGGTACCCAACTCCGGATAGTCCTCGGAGACCATCACGTCTTCCACCCGGAGGGTCAGGTGACGTCCGAGGGAGCCCCCGGGATGGAAGCGCGCAAAGTCCTCGGGTCGAAACCCCTTTCGCTCCAGGAGGACCATGGCCAGGGCGTCGCCCATGGCCAGGGTGGCGGTGGTGGAGGAGGTGGGTGCCAAGTCCATGGGACAGGCCTCCTGGGTGACCCCACAGTCCAGAACCACCGTGGCGTTGCGTCCCAACGGAGAGTCCGGACGCCCGGTGAGGGCCACGATGGGGAGCCCCAGCCTCACCATGTACTGCATGAGCCCCGCCAACTCGGAGGTAGCCCCGCTCTTGGAGAGGAAGATCCCGGTGTCCTCCCGGGACACGATGCCCAGGTCCCCGTGCAGGCCGTCCACAGGATGGAGGAAGGTCGCGGGGGTGCCGGTGGAGGTGAACGTGGCTGCGAGCTTCCGGGCGATGATCCCGCTCTTCCCCACTCCGGTGACGATGATTCGTCCCTGGGTCCGATAGAGGATCTCCACGGCCTCGGCGAAGGTGGGGTTGAGCCGCCGGGCCACCCCGGCCACGGCGTCGGCCTCCGACAGGAGGATCCGCCGGCCGGCCTCCACCAAGGGGAAGGACGGGACGGCGTCCGCCTCGAGATGAGACGGGTTCTCGCCGGCGCCATCCGCCTTTCGGGGCTCAGTCGTCGCTTCGGGCCGCACAGTATGCCTCCACCAGATCGTCCCACTCACCTCGGGTCTCCAGGAGGACCCGGGCAAACTCCCGGACCGCTCCTCGCCCTCCTTCCCTTCGGGTCGTCCAGGTGGCCACCTGTCGAACCTCTCGAACCGCATTCCCCACGGCCACCGGGAGCCCCACCTTCCGGAGCACCGGGAGGTCGGGCAGGTCATCCCCCAGCATGGCCACCTGGGGCCAGTCCAGCTCCATCCGGCCCATGATCTCCCGGACCACCGGGAGTTTTCGAGCACCGGCCTCCTGATGGCATTCCTCCAGCCCCAACTCCCGGGCCCGGGCCTCGGTGGCACGGGACACGCGGCCGGACACAAGGGCCACCTCGATCCCGGCTGCCCGTAGGAGGTGGATACCCAGTCCATCCTGGATATCGAACCGCTTCAGTTCCACCACTTCGCCCACCCCGTCCGTCCCTATGTACACCCCGGCGTCCGTGAGGACCCCATCCACATCCAGGATCACCAGCTTCACGTCGCGGGCGACCTCCTCGGGGATCCGTTCCGACGTTGCCCTGCCGGCGTTCCCGTCGGGGGCCTTCCCGCCGGCGATCTTCCCGCCCACGATCTTCAACGGGACGCTCCCAGGACCGCGTCCGCGGTGGCGGCGCGGATCCCCAGAACCTGTCGGAGGAGGGACTCCATCCGATGAAGGGGTAGCATGTTGGTGGCATCGGAGGGGGCAGACCCCGGGTCCGGGTGGGTCTCCAGGAAGAGGTGGTCGCACCCGGCGGCCACCGCCGCCCGGACCAGGGCAGGAATGTGCTCCGGGTCTCCGCCACTGGCGCCATCGGCCCTTCCTGGACGCTGCACCGAATGGGTGCCGTCAAAGACGGTCTCCGCCCCCGTGGCCTCTCGTAGGCGCCGGAAGGAACGCATGTCCACGACCAGATTGCCGTAGCCGAAGAACGTCCCCCGTTCCGTTACCACCAGGGTGTTTCCACCACCACGCCGAGCTTTTTCGACCACCGCGGCCATTTCCTCCGGCGCCATCCACTGCCCCTTCTTCACGTTCAGGGCCCGCCCCGTCGCGGCTGCAGCCAGGATCAGGTCGGTCTGGCGACAGAGAAAGGCCGGGATCTGGAGGACATCCACCACCTCTGCCGCGGCCCGGGCCTGATCCGGCTCATGGATATCGGTGAGGACGGGCAGTCCCGTGGCCCGTTTCACCCGTTCCAGGCGCCGGAGTCCTTCCTCCAGCCCCGGCCCCCGGGGAGCGTCCACCCGGGAGCGGTTGGCCTTGTCGAAGGACGCCTTGAACACCACCGGAATCCCCAGTTCCAGGGCGATCCGGGCCAACTCTTCCCCCACGCGCAGGTTCAGCTCCTCTTCCTCGAGAAGGCAGGGGCCGGCGATGAGGGTGAACTCTCGGAACAGGGTCATGGGCGCCCTTGCCCCGCTGGGACCCGGAGTTCCTGTCCCGACCGCTCCGTTTCCGCCCGGCGGGCCGCCGCTCCGATGAAGGAGGCGAAGAGGGGATGGGGACGGGTGGGTCGACTCTTCAACTCCGGATGGAACTGGCAACCGATGAACCAGGGATGATCCGGAAGCTCCACGAGTTCCACCAGCTTTCCATCCGGTGAGACGCCGGAGAACCGGAGTCCCTTCGCCTCCAGCCCGGCTCGGTAGTGGTTGTTCACCTCGTAGCGATGTCGATGCCGTTCCGAGATCTCCCGGGATCCGTAGATCTCCTCCACACGGGATCCTGGGGTGAGGACCGCGGGATAGGCGCCCAGGCGCATCGTCCCTCCCTTGTCCGTGACCTCACGCTGCGAGTCCATGAGGCAGATGACGGGATCCGGGGAGTTGGCGGCAAACTCCAGGGAATCCGACTCGTCCATGTCGCACACGTTTCGGGCGAATTCGATGACGGCGCATTGCAGGCCAAGGCAGATGCCGAAGAACGGGCGTCCCGACTCCCGGGCCCATCGGATCGCCTGGAGCATTCCCTCCACCCCCCGCTCGCCGAAGCCTCCCGGGATGAGGACCCCATCGTACTCCTCGAGGGACATCTCCGGAGTCTGCGCCTCAAAGCTCTCAGAGGAGATCCAGTCGATCTCCACCCCGACATCGTGGGCGATCCCTCCGTGGATGAGGGCCTCCTGCACCGACTTGTAGGAGTCTACCAGGTCGGTGTACTTCCCTACCACGGCGATTCGCACTTCGCTGCCCGAGGGTCGCTGGATGGTCTCCACCATCCGACTCCAGGCCGAGAGGTCCGGTGCCGGGGCATCCACCCCAAGGAGTTCGAGGACGAAATCGTCCAACTCCTGCCGCCGATACTCCAGCGGCACCTGGTAGATGGAGTCCACGTCCAGCGCCTCGATGACGCCACGGGGCTCCACGTTTGTGAAGAGGGCGATCTTCCGGCGGATTTCCTCGTCCAGGTGGCGCTCCGATCGACAGATGAGGACCTGGGGCTGGATCCCGATCTCCATGAGTTCCCGCACCGAGTGCTGGGTCGGCTTGGTCTTGAGTTCGCCGGCGGCGGCGATGTACGGGACCAGGGTGAGGTGCATGAAAATGGCGTTCCCGGGACCCACCTCCTGCCGAAACTGCCGGATGGCCTCGAGGAAGGGGAGGGATTCGATATCCCCCACCGTTCCCCCGATCTCGGTGATGACCACGTCGTTCTCCGGCGCCAGGCGCCGGATGGCGTTCTTGATCTCGTCGGTGATGTGGGGGATGACCTGGACGGTGGAGCCCAGGTAGTCCCCCCGGCGCTCCTTGTTGATCACCGTCTGGTAGATCCGGCCCGTGGTGATGTTGTTGGCCTGGGAGAGGGATTCATCGATGAACCGCTCGTAGTGGCCCAGGTCGAGGTCCGTCTCGGCTCCATCGTCGGTGACGAATACCTCTCCATGCTGAAAGGGGGAGAGCGTTCCCGGGTCGACGTTGATATAGGGATCAAACTTCTGGATGGTGACCTGGAGGCCCCGCTCCTTGAGCAGTCGCCCAAGAGAGGCGGAGGCGATCCCCTTCCCCAGGGAAGACACCACTCCCCCGGTGACGAAGATGTACTTGGTCGATCGTTTCGCTTCGGTCATCAGTTTTCCGTGGATGGGAGGGGCCGGTAGCCCCGTTCGAGGAACCCTTCCATTCTCACCAGATCGGCTGCGGTGTCCACCCCAGGGGGGGCCCGGTCCACCACCGCCACCCCCATGGCCATCCCCGCCTCCAGGGCACGAAGCTGCTCCAGCCGCTCCACTTCCTCAAGTGGGGAGGGGGGGAGGGCCACCCATCGGAGGAGGGCATCCCGTCGGTAGGCGTAGATCCCCAGGTGCCGGAGGAAGGGTGGGCCAGCGAGCGTCTCTTCTGACGGGACCCCGTCCCGCTGGAACGGGATTCCGGCCCGGGAAAAGTAGAGGGCCCGACCGTCCATTCCCCGGGCCACCTTCACGACGCCCGGGTCTTCCAGCGCTCTCCCGGATCGAAGGGGAGTGGCACATGTGGCCAATTCCCATGGACCCTCGGTGATCAGGCGTACCGCTTCGGCCAGGTGGGCCTCCTCCACCAGGGGCTCGTCCCCCTGGATGTTCACCACCACTTCGTAGGCGGCATGCTCGGGCATCCGGAGGACCTCCGCCACCCGGTCCGTTCCCGAGGGATGGTCCGGGTCGGTCATCCGGGCGTCGGCCCCCAGGGACCGGCAGAGGGTCAGGACCTCCTCGCTATCCGTCGCCACCACCACCCGATGGAAGAGCCCCATGGTCGATACCCGTCTCCAGACCCATTCCAGGAGAGGCCGACCGAGGATGGGTTGCAGGGGTTTCTGTCGAAGTCGGGTCGAGGCGAGGCGCGCGGGGATCACGCCCAGAACGGGAGTGGTCACCGGAGTCCTCCGAAAAGGTAGGCGGGAGAGGCAGTTGCAAGATCCACGCCATGGAAGGTATCCCCACTCCGGTCCCGGATGCAAGGCCGAGGGGAGACACCATGGAGACGGGATCCCTCAGAGTTCTTCGAGGAAGTTCCGAAGGAGCTTCATCCCCCCGTGTGAGAAGAGGGATTCAGGGTGGAATTGTACACCCCACACGGGAAGGTCTGCATGGCGCATGGCCTGGATCTCCCGATTCCCCTGGGCATCGGTGGACCAGGCCAGGGGGAGGAGGACAGGAGGGAGTTGTTCCGGGTCCGTCACCAGGGAGTGGTAGCGGGTGACCTCCAGTGGGGACGGGAGCCCCCTGAAGATCCCGGTGCCGTCATGCTCTACCGGATCCACCTTCCCGTGCATCACCCGGTGGGCCCGGATGGTCCGGCCTCCAAAGGCCTCGCCCACGGCCTGGTGACCCAGACAGACCCCCAGGATGGGAATCCCGGCAGAGCTGAACCGCTGGATGGCCGCGATGCTCACTCCGGCCTCCGACGGGGTGCAGGGCCCGGGAGAAATCACCAATCGCTGGGGATTCAGGGCCAGGAGAGCCTCCACTGAATCCTGATCGTTCCGGACCACCTGGGGCTCGGCCCCCAGGGCGCCCAGGTACTGGACCAGGTTCCAGGTGAAGGAGTCGTAGTTGTCCAGGACGAGGATCATCAGAGGCGCGGCGTGGGGTTGGCTGGCATGGGTGAGATGCTGCATCCAGGGTTCATTGCGGGCCCAACTTCGGGCAGGGGTCAAAACTGGGGCGAATGGAGTCTATGACCAGGGTCAGAAATCGACGGGCCGGAGGTAGAAGTCTCCGATTCCCGTTGAGCTCATGAGAGCCGACGTAGGCGGACGCCGTTTCCAGTGGGTCCCCTGGAGCCGACTCCGGACCCGGTCCACGGCGGAGGGATCGAATCCCGCCTTCTTCAGTTCCCCTGAAGGAACCCCTTCCAGGAGCCAGTGAAGAATCAGGTCGGCCGTAGGATAATCCACGCCCAGCTCATCCTCGTCGTGAACCCCCTCGACCAGGTCCGCCGAGGGCGGCTTGTCCACCACCGATTCCGGGACCCCGAGGTGCTGGGCCAGGGCCCAGACCTGGGACTTCAGGAGGTCCCCCAGGGGGTTGATGGGGGGGGAGTCATCGGCATGCCAGGTGAAGTAGCCCAGGAGGCGCTCACTCTTGTTGCCCGTGCCGAGGGGGAGGGCGTCCAGCCGCGCGGCCTGGTCGAAGAGAACCATTCCCCGGAATCGCGCCGCCAGGTTGCCCCTGCGAAGTGGGCTCAGGTCGGGTTCCGCGGATTCGATATACGCATCCACACCCGAGGTGATCTCGATGGTGCGAGCTTCGATCCCCAGGGATTGGCAAACCTCTCTCCCGTGGAGGAGGCTGTCCGGGCTGGAGGTGGCGTAGGGCAGGAAGAAGGCGTGGACGTTCTCCGGACCAAGGGCCCGGGCTGCCAGGTGGAGGGATACGGCAGAATCCACTCCTCCCGACACGCCCACCACCACCCTCTGGAACCCCCGTCGACGAGGGATCTCGTCCCGGAGGAAAGAGACCAGTGCCCTCTCCACCAGGGGAAGATCCAGTTCCAGGGCCGACGCGTCGGAGGGATCAATGTCCCCGCGGGCGTCCCGATTCCCTTCTCGACCTTCGTCCGGGTCCCCCCCCTGCTCCGCGGCCCAGGCCACTCCCTGCCTCCCGTTGGGTTCCTCTCGCTCGCCCACGGTCTGGAAATCCGAGACGCCGTTGCGGGCCGCTCGGTCCAGTTCCTCGATGACATGAGGAAGGAGGAGCCGGAGATTCTCCAGCATGGGTGCTCGCACCCGGGCCCTCCGGCTGGCCGACCTGGAGACGGTCACCTCCAGTCGGTCCTCCTCGAAGAGCGCGGCCTGTCCCAGGACACGGGCTCCGGGCCCGTAGACGGCGCTTCCGCCGGCGAAGATCCGACCGCCCTCGCTCCCCACCAGGTGGGCAAGGGCCAGGGGCAGCCCGTGTTCCATGGAGACGGCCCTTCCCGCCACATCCCAGCGCGCCAGGCTCCCGGGAAGCCCCGTCCCCGTCCGGTATTCCCGGGCGGGTGAGGCCGAGAGGGCAAGGAGGAATTCCGCGCCATCCAGGGCCAGGATGGTGGGAGGCAGGGAGTGGAGCATCTCTTCGCAGATGAGGATTCCCATCCGTCCGAACCGGGTGTCGTAGGACCGAAAGCGGGTCCCCGCCTGGACGAAGCGCGATTCGTCGAAGAGCCCGTATGTGGGAAGAAAGACCTTCCGATGGACATGGACCACTTCCCAACGCCCCTTTCTTCCCTGCGCCGTCGAGGGCGTCAGGTGAAGGGCGCTGTTGAAGTGGGTGGCCCCGAGCCCTCTCTCGTACGCGCCCAGGATCACATCCGGGGCGTCTGGTGGCGGACTGCCCAGCGATCCCGCGACCTCGGCCGGGGTGCGGGCCACTTCCTCGACTCCGCCCTCCACGAAATACCCCGAGGTGATGGTCTCGGCGAAGAGAAGGAGATCGGTGCCTCCAGAGGCCCTTTCAATCTCTTTCCGGATTCGTTCCAGGTTGGATTCGACAGCTCCCTTGCGGGGACGGATCTGGGCGATGGAGAGGCGAAGGGGAGGCTGTGCGGGCACGGTGAGTCGAGGTCGGAGGCCATGGAGGATGAGGAGCGACTCGCGTCGCGCTCGAAGCCAAGATAACATGGAACGGGAAGGGGACATCCGGTCCGATTCCCCCCAAGGTTTGGGGGACCGGGAACGGCTGCCAAGCCCGCGGAGTAGAACCCTTGAGACCGGACCACGTTTCTCCAGACGTAGGATCGCCCTGTGTCGCCCTCTCGTTCAAGTCGGCTGCGTTCCCTCCTGGTGGCTCTCGTAGCCATCGGCCTCTTCCTTCCCCTGGCCGTGGAGGCCCAGCAGGGCCGCCCTGGTCCGACCCGCTCCTCCCAGGCGGACCGCTTCGATCCAAGGGTCCCGGAGGACGGCATCTCCAGTGAGGCCAGGGTATTCGAGGCGACTCTCCGGGCCATCCGGGACTTTGCCCTGACCTCCCATGCCGATTCAGTTCTATGGGAGAAGGCCATCGACGGCCTCATCCAGGGCCTGGATGACCCCTACGCCACCGTCCTCACTCCGGATGAGGTCCGGGCCTTCCAGGAGGAATCCACGGGCAACTACGCCGGAATCGGGGTGCAGATCACCGAACTGAACGAGGCCGTGACCATCACGGCCGTGTTCCGGAACACGCCGGCCGACAGGGCCGGGCTGCAGGTGGGTGACCGCATCGTGGGGGTGAACGAGGACCAGGCCAACGGTTGGACGGTGGAGGACGCATCCAACCGGATCCGGGGAGAGCCGGGGAGCACGGTTCGGGTCATGGTGTCACGGGATGGAATCTCCACGCCCATTCCTCACGATATCCGACGGGAGCAGGTGCACATCCCGGCGGTGACATCGGAGCGCATCTTTGACGACCTGGGGTACATTCTCCTGGATCGGGTGGCCCGGAATTCGGCAGCGGAAGTGGACTCGGTCCTGAAGGAGATGGATGGGAGTCGCGGGCTGATCCTGGATCTCCGACGGAATCCCGGAGGATACCTGGACGAATCCCTGACCCTTGCCGACCTCTTCCTGGACCGGGGTTCGGTGCTGGTCACCACCCGTTCCCGTAACCCCGGCAACAACGCCGCCGTTTCGGAGGAGTCAGCCTACGCCCGCCGAGCCGCGCAGCTCCCCGGCGTTCCCCTCATCGTGCTCGTGGATCGCTTCTCCGCCTCCGCCTCCGAGATCGTGGCCGGGGCCCTGCAGGACCATGACCGGGCCCTGGTCATCGGCGAGCGCACCTTCGGGAAGGGATCGGTGCAGAGCGTACTTCCCCTTCCGGCAGGTCGACTCATCCGCCTCACTTCCGGGGAATGGTATACGCCCCAGGGACGTTCGCTGAACCGGCCTCGGGATCGGGAAGGACGGGTCATCGAGTCGGACGAGGTCCCGGAATTCACCTCCCGGGCAGGGCGCAAACTCCAGGGGGGAGGCGGAGTCTTCCCGGATGTGGAGGTGGCCAACGACACCCTTTCCACCCGGGAACAGGAGTTGATCTCGGCTTCGGTGGAGGCGGAGATTCCTCTTACCCTTCGTATCCAGGAGGCGGCCTTCGAGGCGTCCCAGGGGGTGCGTCAGTCCGGTGACCTGGATGCCGAACTCCCCGATGCCGCGTTCGCCGGGTTCCGTGATTCGCTGCTCCGGTCCGGACTTCCGGCATCCGCTCTGAACGAGGAGACGGAGGCCTACCTGCGCTGGCGGCTCGAGGTGGCCTTCTATCAGCGGCTCGATCGGACGGATCGCTCCCTTGAGGTGCAGGCTCGCAGGGACCCGGTCCTGGCCGAGGCGGTCCGGCTCCTCCGGGAGGCCACGGACCAAGCCGATCTCTTCGCTCGGGCGGGACATCCCCTTCCCGAAGCGCTTCCGGAGAGCATTCGGAACCGGGCGGGCTCGAGAAAGTAGGGCCTGCTTGGCGGGGGTTTACCAGGGGGGCAGAGAGCGGCGGCTCAGGCCCGGGGATGGAACCGGCGGTGGACCTGCCGGACGTATTCCCGGTCGATGTGTGTGT
>REED01000193.1 GCA_007695225.1 Gemmatimonadales bacterium | reverse complement strand
TTGATCTCAAACCACGGATCGTTCAACGAAACGCCGGGATAGTCGAACCCGTCGTTGAAGCGGGTGACGTAGCCTGCCGGCTCGTTCGGGAAGGGACTGCTACCGGTTGTCCCTATCGAAGTCGAACCGACCGAAACCGAAGCCTCCCCCGTTCTCCCGGAAGCCTCGGCCCGGATGCCCGCCGAGCCGTCTGCTAGGGCGGACACAACGCCACTTGAGTTCACACTCGCCACGGCCTGCTGGGTTGAGCTCCACTCAAAACTCACGGCCGGGATCGGATTCCCGTTCGCATCCCGCGCCTCAGCGGTGAACTGGCGGGTGCTGCCGGCCTCCATGGACGCACTGCTGGGCGACACGTCGACGCTGGCCACTTCCTGGGTGACGGATATGGAGACCTGATCCCCGGTGCAGCATGCGACGACGACGGCGATCAGCGCGGTACCGACGGCGTTGGCGATCACTCGACCGGAGGAGTTGACGGAGACCACATTGGTGTCGGACGAGGTCCAGTTGAGGGAAGGGGCGACGACGACGTTTCCATCTGAGTCACGAGCTTCAACTGCAAGCTGAACGGTCTCGCCCAGCGAAGTCAAGGATGTTCGGGGGGCGGAGACGTGGAGTGAGACGGCCTCGCCCTGGTCATCCGTCACTGGCTCCTGCTTCGGCTCCGACTCCGTTTCGGGCTTCGACTCCGGCTCGGGCTCCGACTCCGGCTCCGACTCCGTTTCGGGCTCCGACTTCGGCTCTGGCTCGGGCTCGGGTTCAGCCTCGATGGAAGCCACGGTGACCGGAGCGGCCCCCTCGACCCGATGGCGACCCTCCCTGTACTCGGCCGTCACGTCGGTGGAGCCGCCCCCCACAGCCTTCACTCGTCCTGCGGAGGATACGGTGGCCACGCCGCTGTTGCCGGTCCTCCACTTGACATCGTCGGTTTCGATGGTGTTGCCGAACTCATCCTGGATCACTGCGGCGAAGGAGCGCTCGTCCCCCTGGGCCATGTGAGAATTCCCCGGGACGACCTCCAGCGACGCGGGATGGGAGGGGCTCACCTCCAGGCGCACCTGCTTACGTAGCTGCCCCGGTGGGGTGGAGGAGGCGGATGGCCCGTCATTGCCTGGGACCGCAGCGCCGGCGGCCGGCACCTGCAGCCCCGGCGAGGAGACCAGGAGGTCGAACTCACTTGCCTGGCTCCCCACCTGCACCTGGGTCGAGGCGTAGCCATCGCTTCCCGTGGACCGTGAAGCAGGAGCCAGGGAGACGGACTGCCCCTCAATGGAGAAATCGACCCGCACCCCTGGAACCGGTCGACCGGCGGAGTCCACGATCCTTGCACGGAGCTCGTGCGGCTCCTCGGAGCCGGCCGCCACCCGCAGGTGGTCCGTCACCTCCAGGGAGAGGTCGGCGGAGACGGGGAGGATGGTCACCCGGGCGGAGACCTCTCCCCACTGGGTGGTGGCCTTCACCGTGACCTCCCCGGGTAGCCGCGCCTGCAGGAGTCCCACGCCATTGACGTTGGCCACCGTGGGACTCGAGCTGGCCCATACCACGGGGACATCCAGGGGGATGACCCGTCCATCCGGGAGCCGCTGCCCCACTTCCATCCGGACGGTGTCATGGTTGTTCATGACCACTTCCGATGGCGTCAGGGTGAGCTGCAGTGGTGTGTTATCCACCTGCGTGAGGGTGCCCGATTCTCCACAGCCAGCCAGAAGGAGGAGGAGCAACAGCAGGCTCCCATGACTGAAGGGGAGGAGGGAGATGAGCTTCGAGTGAGACATGTGGGAATTCCCGTCTTTGACTGGTGGCAGGCCCCTTTCGGGGGCCCGGGTTCGAGGTCGAGGACGGGTTGGGGACACAACACCGCCAACGCTCGACCGATGGCTCCTGTCGAGTCGCTGGCGGCCCGGCAAGCGTGGCATCCTTTTGGGGATGCGGTAGCTCCGTGGCTCTGCGTCCCCCCCTTTCGGAGGGTTTGCTATGGGCAGCGACGAACTCGGCCCACTCCGGACGGGGTCTCATCACGGAGCGGGCACCCTGCAACTGTGTCATCGCACGGGGCGACCCCTGAATTGCCTCGTTGCGATGTCGCCACAGCGCAGAGCAGGGTGTGTGCCATAAGTGCCACACATGGGGGTATGTTCTATTCCAACAGTTGGTTGCAGTGGAATTCCGACGAGACTGCCCGGTACCTGTCCAGGCACCGAAGCGGAAGGTTATTCCGGGACGGGGAAGTCTTTGCCGGGCGGGGGATGAGCCGTCGCGGCCCGGGCCCGGGGTGGACGCTGTGGACGCTGTGGATCATGAGGACCACTTCTTGCTTGCCTGAATCGCCTGCAACGCAAAGGAATCCGTTTTCTTACCGGTCCATCCGGTCCGCCCCTGCACTCGAGCTTCCTCCATGATCCGAGATCATCTCCCAAGAGCCGGCGCCCTCGCTCTCATCCTGGTGATGGGAGGGTGTGGGGACGGGACCTCTCCCTCCACCCCCGATCTCCCACCTGGCCCTGCCAGTCTCGGGGTCTCGTTGGAGACCCGAGGGTTCGGGACTGCGGATCCGGTCCAGTCCCGGATCATCACGGTCCGGGTGCTGGGGGAGGATGGGTCCATCAGACGAGAGGTGGTGGGTGCCTTCTCCGAGGACCCGAACCGGGTCCTGGGGCCCTATGAGGTCCCGGTGGAAGCGCCTGAGGGGGTCTCCGCCCACGTGGAGGTGGAGATTGCCGGGATGGCAGGCGAAGAGCGGGTGGTCCTCTGGAGCGCCCGCTCGGCGGAGGTCACGCTCCTGCCGGGACAGCGGGTCGACCTGGGGTTGACCCTTCTCCGGGGAGGGTTGGAGCTCCAGGGGCTCTCAGGTCTTACCATCACGGGCGTGCCCTCCCGGATGGGTATCGGAGAGGTGTTCACCGCGGGGGTCTCAGCGAGCCCCGATACCCCTGGCCTGGTCCCGGCGTGGGGCGCGCTGGACCCGGAAATTCTTTCGGTGGATTCCCAGGGTCGGCTCCGGGGAGTGGCCGAGGGGATCGGCCGGGTGGTGGCTGCAGCAGGGCCGGTCCCGGACACGGTGTCTGTGTCCGTCCGTTCGCTGGTGGAGCACATCGAGATTTCCCCGGTGACCCACACCTTCGAGAGTCTCGGTGAGACCCTGGCCCTCGACGCCACGGTCCTGAGCTTCCGGGGGGATACGCTCCCGGAGCAGGCGGTGGAATGGAGCACCGCTCCTGCCGGGATCGTCTCCGTCTCTCCTTCAGGTATCGCCAGGGCCTTGGGCCCGGGCGCCGCCGAGATCACCGCTTCGGCGGAAGGGGTCTCCACCTCCATCCCGGTGGAGGTCACCCAGATTCCCGTGAGTCTCGTGGTGAGCCCCTCGGCCCGTTCCCTGGCACCGGGTGAGCGCGCCAGCTTCTCCGGGCGTGTGCTGGACGCACGCGGATCCAGGATTCCCGACGTGCCCGTCACATGGCAGTCCTCGGATTCAACGGTGGTGCGGGTGGGCGCAGAGGGCAGTGTGCTGGCTGTTGGGCTCGGGACGGCGGAGATCCTGGCCCAGGCAGGCTCCCTTGAGGGGTCGGCAAGGGTCGTGGTGGAGGTCGGGGAGCCGGCGTCCATCACCATCACGCCCCCCGGAGGGACCATCGAGCCGGGCGAGACCCTGCAACTTTCGGCCACGGTCCTGGATGGCGCGGGGAACGAGGTCCCCGGTGCCGTCGTCGTGTGGAGCAGCGAGGACCCCGCCGTGGCTACCGTGGTCGGAAATGGTGAGGTCACAGGGGAGTCCCCGGGAACCGTGATGATCCAGGTCGCCAGCGGCCCTGCCAGCGGATTGGCGGAGGTGGTGGTCACCGATCCCACCGCCGCCTCTTTGGAGATCACCGCCGGCAACGGGCAGACCGCACCTGCCGGGCTGCAGCTCCCCGACTCCCTACGCGTGCGCGCCCTGTCAGCCTTCGGCCGAGCCGTACCCGGCGTGTCGGTGACATGGGCGCCCCAGGCCGGAGGGAGCGCGACCCCTTCGCCTTCCATCACCGACGCCTCGGGGATCGCCCGCACGGAATGGGTGCTCGGGCCCGGGACCGGGGCCCAGGAACTCGAGGCCTCCATCTCCGCAGACACCGTCACCTTCCAGGCGACGGCGACAGGCGCATCCCGAGTGTTCGACCGCGCCCTGACATCGCACCGGGTGGACATCACCAGCGACCCCTCCGGGGACTTCAACTTCCCAGACGGGGATTGGACCCTGGCCATGTGGGTCCGGCCCGATGACCTGAGCGGGGACTTCCAGTTTGCCTTTTCGGGCGCGGTGTCCGCTTTCGACACCGGGGTCAACGTCTATCTCAATCCCGGTCTCGGCATGAACTGGGGCATCTCCGTCCGAGGGGCGACGTCCGGGGGCATCCTGGGAGGGGCCGGCGGTGGGGCACCGGCCGTAGAGGGGCAGTGGCAGCACCTGGTGGTGCGCCGGTCCGGCACCACGGTGCGCTTGTGGTCCAACGGAAATGAGATCACCACCGGCTCCATCGAAATCGATGAGGCCGCCAACGCGAGCGGCACGCCCCGCTTGGGCGTCCGGGGGGATGGACTCGGGGACTGGTACTCGGGCGCGGTGGCCCACGTGACCCGGTGGTCGTCGGCCCTCGCTCCCGCGGAGATTGCCGCCCTGGCGGGCGGGGTCCACGCCCTGGACGTGTCCTCCGGCACCCGGAACTGGTTCATCCCCCTCGGGCGGGACCCCGAAGTCCAGGTGGGAGGAGACTTCACCCTCTCGGTTTCCGGGGCCGTCGCAGGTGACGCGCCCCCGGTGGATCCCCCTTCGAGCCCGTGATGGAGACAGGATGGGGAACGCACGGCATGCCGGCCATCCAGCGGATGACCGACGAGTACGAGGGGCTCTACGGTTGGGGCTGAGGCGCCCCTTCCAGGGTCAGCTCCATATGTGAGGGGGCCGGGTAGGGGCGGGCCAGGTCCCAGCGAAAGACCGGCTTCGCCCCTCCCGCCGGAGTGAGCCCGGATCGGTCCCGGAAGAAGGAGAGGCAGGGGCCGTTCCGCTCCGTCTCCAGGTATTCCGCCGTCAGTGTCCGGGCGTCCAGCTCCCGGGCCCGCTCCACGGCCAGGTGGATCATGGCGTTCTCCACCTCCCGTCCGAAGACCCGGCAACTCAGGATGAAGTCTTCGATCTTCGCCTCCTCTCCCTCTGCCGAGATGGAGAGGAGTCCGGTGAGCCCGGCATCGCTGAACCGGTCCTGGATCCGGAAGGTCCAAACCTCCCGGGAGCCCTCCCGACCCCACGCCAGGAAGTCTCCCTCCGAGAGGCGCCGGGTGCGCAGATTCATCTGGTTCGTCTTGTTCAGGAGTTGGACGGCCCGGGGCAGGGTGGAGGGATCGAGGGGACGGGCCCGGACCTCGAGCTCCAGCCGCTCCAGCCACTCCTCCATGGACCCGGTGCGGGTGAGGAGATGCTTCCGTTCCCGCTCCGCCGCATACGAACCGCTCCGCTTCCGATCCTCGGCGCTGAGTTGTGCCTGGTCGAAGAGCGTCAGACTCCGGAGCTCTGCCGCGTAGCGGAGGGGGTCGTTGGGCCACTCGGGGACGGCCACGTCGGGAAGGGCCTCCCGGACCCGCCCCCGCTCCGCCGGGTTGTCGTCGATGAAGACCGCCGCGTCCAGTCCCAGGTTCAGTTCGGAGACCAGGTCCACGACGTTCTGCGCCTTGTCTTGCCAGTTGATCCGCCAACCCGCGAAGTCCCCGGTCCGGAGGATCATCTCCGGGTGCTCCCGGATGGCGGTGAGGGCAATCTCCGGGTCGTTCTTGCTCACAATCCCCAGGATCACCCCCCGGCGGGTCAGGGCCTTGAGGGCCCTCTGGAAGTCGAGGTACGCCTCGCCCTGGGCGTCGTGCCCCCCCAGCCGGAGCCCCTCCCACCCGGTCTCCCCCACGATCCCCCCCCAGAGGGTGTCGTCCAGATCCACGATGAGGAGCTTCCGGGTACGTCCCTGGACCGCCCGGAGTCCCGCCTTCACATCCCTTACCGCCGCACGGAAGACGGCGGGGGAATAGGGGACCTTGGCCAGGAACCAGAGCCGGGGATCGACGGCGCCCGTCCCCCCCTCCGCCACCCACCGATCCGAGTCCAGGAGGTAGATGCCCGGCACCCCTGCCAGTCCCTCCATGAGCCGGGCGTTCATCTGGTGCAGAACCCGGCCGGGCCCCTCCGGGTGGCTCAGGTCCAGGAGTCCCAGTCCCCGGTCGTCGGGATTCCGGGGCCAGGTGGCCACGAAGACGGTCCCTGTCCGCTCGGCGAAGGCCCGGAGCTGGGCCACGAAGTCGTCCACCTCCCGGAGGAGATCCTCTATCGGGGGGGCCTGCATGGCCAGGACGTCGCCGAATCCCTGGATCACCCCCTGGGGACGGGTCCAGACCAGGGCGAAGTCCATCCCCTCCCCTCCCCCTCCGGCGCCCTGCAGCAGCACCGGTGCCACCTGTCCGAAGGGCGCGGACTCCGCCTCCACCTCGGGGGCGGACTCGTCCCGCGCCAGGAGGTTGGCCAGGTTTCCGGTGTGGAAGTCAGAGACCAGGAGGCCCCGGAGGGGGCGACTCATCCTTTTCCCGCCAGTGCTGCCTCCACCCAGGCCTGGAGGGTCCCCACCGTGCGGAAAGGGCTCTCTTCCAGCGGGAGGGAGAGGGCCTCCATGAGCCCCAGGGGACCGGACCCGTGATGGGCGGCCGCTTCTTCCGCCGCAGCCACCAGGTTCACGATTCCCAGGGAATCCAGGGGTCCTTCAGGCGCGGCAAGGGGTGCCTCCGGGTCCGTACCCAGGACGATGCCCGGAGGGAGGAGCCCTTCCACCTCCCGGAGGGCCTCGCCCACGATTCCTTCCGCCACCGGGGACGGCGCCCCGGGGTCCATGGCTTCCTTCATCACATCACTCATCTGTTCGTGGCGTCACAGGTCCAGGAGGATCATCTCGGAGAAGAGCTCAGTGAGCTCCGTCTCGGTCCGGTCATTCGATCGAAACAGGCGTTCCACCGGTAGGGGACGGTGGAGTGTCCCCTGGGGCGTGTGGCTCCCCAGAATCCGTCCGTCGAACACCAGCATGCAAGCTCCGTGCTTCCGGAGGAGCAACCGCTGAACCGGACCCAGGGCCTCCCGGAAGAGCAGCGGATCCGAGACATGGTGGAGCCGAACCGCCGGCAGGCCCCGCACCCGGCCAAGCCCATAGACCACCAGGCCCCGGGACTGCGAGCCCTCCAGCGCCAGGTAATGCGCCATCCCCCCATGTTGCTCCACCAGCCACCGGTGAGCGCCCTCCAGCTCCCCGGGATCGGCGGGGTCCACCGCCCGGACCTCCATGCCTCGGCCGGGCCGCAGGAGGAGGTCGGGCCGTAGGGGGAGGAGACATCGGTGGGTCTCCAGGGTCCGGAACCCCAGCCGCTGGAAGAGACGCCCCACCTCCTCGGTGGGAGTGAGGTTCGTTACGGTCCATTCCGGGTGTGAGAGGACCGGTCCCAGGAGGCGGAGCGAACTCCCACGGTACTCGTCCAGAACGACCCAGCTGGACAGGTTGCAGATGGTGGAGCCCGGATCTTCCGGCGGGAGCGGAGAGAAGAGGAGGGACAGGAATCCCACCGGCCGCCCGGCATCCTGGAGAGCGACCCCCACCGGCCGGGAGGAGTCCCGCCAGGGGTGGTGGAAGAGACGTTCCCACCGGCTCCGCGCCACCCTGGGGTCGAGCCTCACGAGCAGTTCCTCGTGGATCTGGTGGAAGTCGTCCTCGAATACGTCTCGCACCTCTAGCACGGAATCTCCCGGAGCTTCGGGGGGGCCGCCTGGGGAGCGACGCCCATCTTCTTTGAGCGGGCGCCCGGGTCGGAGATCACGGGTAGCCGCCGGGAAGGTGGCCGCCGGGAAAGCGGATCCGGAGCAGGCGATCATCCCCTTCCCGGATCCGGCCCCTCCCGTCCCGGTTGCTGGTGGCCACGTAGACCTCGCCCTCCTCCCCCACCAGGACGGCCCGGAGCCGGCCATATTCCCCTTCCAGGAGGCGGTCCTCACAGAAGGCTCGCCAGGATTCCCCCTCGGACTCCCGCCGGAGTTCCACGCGATGGAGCGCCTGACCCCTGAGGCTGGCCACCCAGGCCACGATCCGGTTGGGATCATCCGCCGCTGCTCCCTCGATGGCCAGTCCCGCCGGGGCCACCGCGGGACTCCAGTCCACCACCGGATTGAGGAAGCGCGCTTCTTCCATGGCTCCCGATTCCACGGGCCACCCGTAGTTCCCCGACTCCGTCAGGACATTCAGCTCGTCGCGGTTCTGGCGACGCGCCTCAGGTACCAGTCCGGTGGGGCCATGGTCGATGAAGAGCACCGTCCCCGAAGCTTCGTGGACCGCGATCCCCTGACTGTTCCGGATCCCGAGGGCCACGATCTCGTCGGGGAGCCGGGGCGGGCTTCCGGGTTCACCGGAGAGGGAACGCCGCCTCAGGATCTTGCCGGGAACCCGCTGCGGATCCTGGGCGCTCCATGGCATCTGGGCATCCCCGACGGAATAGAGCAGGGCACCAGAGGGATCGAAGGCCAGGGCCCCACCCCCATGGAGTTGACCAGCCGGGATCGATGAGACGATCCGGGTGCGCTCGATCTCTCCCCCGGAGGCCCGAGACAGCCGGTAGATGTGGGATACGAACCGGGTCCCTTCGTCATGCCCTGGAAGCCGGGCCCGCACACGACGGACCACCGGGGTGATCCACGACGGAAGCGCTTGCTCGGAATCCGCCAGGAAGTGCCCCATGACGTAGAGGGCGCCGTCGTCGCTGAAGCCCGGCGAGAGGACGATCCCCATCAGTCCGAGCTCTGCTTCCTCGCGCGTGTCCAGGGTGGCCCAGGGCTCGGGGTCCAGGCCGGTGTCTCCCACGACCCGGATCCGCCCGGGGCGCTCGGTCACGAAGATCCGACCGTCCGGCGCCTGTGCCAGACCCCATGGGGTTTCGAGGCCTCCGGCAAGCTCCTCCACCTCCGGTTCCGGGATTGCTGGAACACAGGCATCAAGATCCGAGGGGAGGGAGGGGTCCATCCTCACCGCCTGGTCCTCCGGGCCGACCTCGGGCCCGCATCCCCCCAGGAGCACGGTCAGGAAAAGGAATCCGGCTCCCACCGGACCCCGTGGGGAAGCCGAGCCACCCGCTATGGAATTGAACGTCATGGTCTCCCTCGTTTGGGACTCTGGAGGCCTCCGGAACCACTGCGGTGGCCCTCTGTTTCGTCGCCGTCTTGTCCACCCGCAGGAGCCGTGCCGCTCCCGATCCCCAGCCACCAATGGGCTCCCAGTCCGAGCCCCGTACCCATGAGAAGCGCCACTGCGGTCCAGGGCACCAGGGGGGTCCCGGAGAGGGGGAGGAGGGGGATGGCAAGGGAGGCCAGCGCCAGGAGGGCTCCGTTGCGGATCCCTCCCGTCCCGGAGTGGGCGAAGAAGGCCGCAGGGAAGGCAAGGGCCAAGAGCCAGAGCGTGGAGAGGACCCCCCGCCCCCCCCGTCCGACGCGGGGCGGAAAGAGGAGGAGGGCCCACCCCTTCGCCAGGGACGGACGCGCCTCGCAGCGCTCGGCCCCGTCCACCGTGAAGCAGGCCTCCGCCGACCGGAGCCGAAACCCTACCTCCACCCCGGCGCCCATTCCGACTCCGGCGAAGGCATCCCAGGCCCGGATGTCCGGATGTGTCAGGCGCAACCGGGTAGCCCGATGGGGAAGATGCACCACCAGGTCCTCCCCGGCGACGCCCAGGAGGAAGAGCTCCTCCTGTCGATCGTTGAAGACGCTGAGCACTGGGGCGGTCCCGGGGGGCGGTGGGCCGGCTTCCATTTCCAGCTCCAGGAGGCCGCCCGCCGTCAATCCACGGGAGAGGAAGGATGGGTCAGGGTGCCGGCCGGGCTCCAGGTGCCGACCCTCCAGTCGGGCCGCCCTGAGGCTGCCCTCGTAGACCTCCAGGTGACCCAGCCGGGCCGTCCACTGCACGTAGTGGGGAGGGGGTGGGGGGGAGAGCGAGAGGAGCCATCCGGTGGTCAAAAGGATCCCCAGGGCCACCCCCATCCAGAGACGCGGGTCTGCCGCCAGCGGCAACCGGCCACTGGGTGGGTTGCGCACCCGTGCCCGGACTGCGGCTCCCACCAGGACGCCCAGCCCGGCCCCGGAGCCGTTGGAGAGAATGTCGATGAGGAGGGGGTTCCGACCGGGGATTTGGGTTTGGGCCGCCTCGATGAGGATGGAGAGTGCCACGGCCCCCATCCAGGCCCGGGCCTGCCAGGACCGAGCCTGGGCCAGGACCCCCAGGGCCACTCCCAGGGGGAAGAAGAGAAGGACGTTCCGGAGGAGATTGGCGAGTCCCGCCTGACCGCAGAGGAGGCAGAGGAAGTCCTCCGGGATCCGATCCTGGGCGGTGCCGGGGGCCAGCGTCACCCGGACAATGACCACCAGGCTGGAAAGAAGGAGGAGCCAGGCCAACCACCGGAGACGGTCCTCCCCTGGATGGGCTCCGCCCGAAGCTTCACGCATTGAGGGGTGCATCGTTCTCCAGGGAGGGCACGGGACTTGCTCCAGATCATGGTCAGATCACCTCTCCCTGTAAAGCGGCTCCGGCTCCAACCTCGGCGCGATGACCGAACTCAGGCACCACTTCACGGTGGACGTGGAGGAATACTTCCACGCTTCCGCGTTCGAGCGTTTCCTTCCCCGCTCGTCATGGGGGTCCCTGGAGACCCGACTCCCCCATGTCCTTCCCCGTCTCCTGGAGAACCTGGAGGGAGACGGAACCGTCGGGACCTTCTTCGTGCTGGGTATCGTGGCCAAGCGTCACCCCGACCTGGTTCGCCTTTTGGCCGACAACGGACACGAGGTGGCGTCCCATGGCTGGGACCACCGGCGGGTGACCGAGCTCAGCCCCCGGGAGTTCCGAACCCAGGTCCGGGATTCCCGGACCCTCCTCCAGGACCTGACGGGACAGGCCGTCAACGGATTCCGGGCACCGAGCTTCTCCATCGTCCCGGGAGGGGAGTGGGCCCTGGAGATCCTGGTGGAAGAGGGGTACCGCTACGATTCCTCTCTCTACCCGGTCCGCCGGACGGGCTACGGGTATCCCGGAGGGCGCCGGGACGTGCACCGGCTGGAATTGAAGGCCGGACCTCTGATGGAGGTTCCCCCCGCCACCCTCCGCTTGGGAGGCGCCAACCTCCCCGCAGGAGGAGGAGGGACCTTCCGGCAGTTCCCCTACGCCATGACCCGCTGGGCGTTCCAGGGAGCCTCGGACCGGAAGGAGCCCACCACCTTCTATCTCCATCCCTGGGAGCTGGATCCGGAGCACCCCGTGGTTCAGGGGATCCCCTGGCTTACACGGCTGCGGCACTACCGGGGGTTGGACCGGGTCGACCCCCGTCTCGGGGCCCTCCTCAAGGACTTCCGCTTCCAGCCCATCGAGCAGACGCTCCGGGAGCGGGGCTGTCTCTGACCCCGTGGTTGCCTCTGCCCCGTGGTTGCCTCTGCCCCGGGGTTGCCTCTGCCCCGGGGTTGCCTCTGACCCGGGGTTGCCTCTGACCCGGAGCAGGGGAGGGCTCTTTGACAGGAGTGGAGCGCGCCTCACCGTCGGGTGGGCGTCCAGATCTCCTTGCGCTCCCCCCGCAGGAACTGCCACCACGCCACCGCGATGGAGGCATTCACGTTGACGAAATAGGCGGCGATCCGGGCAGGTAGAAGGCCCCTGAGGAGGGGGAGCCCCATCAGAGCGCCCGCTCCCAGGAGGTAGAAGAGGCCGTGGGGGATCGCCAGCCCCCGGTAGAAAGGCCTGTCGAGGAGGGCGGCGTTCCCCACCAGCATCATCACCAGGAAGAAGGGCACAAGCCAGCGCATCACCTTGTGGGAGAAGAGGATCCAGCTGAAGCTACCGTACCGGAAGGGGTTGAGGAGATGGGAGAAGGCCCTCAGGGCCGTCATCCCCCGGATCAGGGTCCGGACCTTCCGGCTGAACTCCCTTCCGTGGCCCGAGACCGCCCGCATCTCCCCCCGGGCGTCCTCCGCGCTCACCGCTCGGTACCCCCGCTCCACGGTGTGGAGTACCGAGAGGAAGTCCGGTGCCATCCCCTCCCGGAATTCGGGACAGAGTTCCCTGCGCTGGGCATAGATGGATCCGCTGGCCCCCACGATGGAGCGGATCCGGCCCTCCAGTCGCCGGAGGAGGAGTTCGTAGCGGCCGTAGAGGGCCTCTCCCCCCGAGCCGCCGATGATGTCCTCTCCCGATACGCAGCCTACGGTGGGATCTCCGAGGGGAGCGACGAGGGCCCTCAGGCTCCCCCCCTCCAGGAGGATGCCTGCATCGGTGAAGACCACCACGTCGTGGCTCGCGGCCCGGACGCCCTCATTCAAGGCGTTCCCCTTCCCGGCGCGCTCCTGGAGCTCCACGAGGCGCACCCGGGGGTCGGCTTCCTGGTAGCGGGCGGCGATGGCCGCAGTTCCGTCCGAGGAGCCGTCGGAAACCACCAGGATCTCCACCCGGTCCTCCGGATACTCCAGGGCGAGGAGGTTGTCCAGGCGACCGGGAAGCTGGCCTTCCTCGTTGTGGACCGGTAGGATCACGGAAACCGGGGGGAGCCCGGCCCCGCCCGGATCCGCCGGACGGGAACGGATGCGGCTCCATGCCAGAAGGAGGAGGGGATACCCGAAGTAGGCGTATGCGACGCCCCCGAAACCCAACCAGAACATCGTCTCCATTCAGTCCCGCTCCCCCA
>REED01000109.1 GCA_007695225.1 Gemmatimonadales bacterium | reverse complement strand
GGCCATCACCGACGGAATGCTCGTCCGGGTGGGTGAGGAGCACTACATCATTCCAACCATGAAGATCCAACTCAGCTTCCGGCCGGCCCAGGAAGACCTCTGGTCCGTATCCGATCGGGGCGAGATGGTGATGCTCCACGGGCAGTTGATCCCCATTGCCCGGCTCCACCGCCTCTTCCGGCTCGAGCGGTGCCAGGAGAACCCCACCGACGGGATCCTGGTGGTGGTGGGGGATGGGAGTCGGAAAACCTCCCTCCTGGTGGACGAGCTCCTGGGGCAGCAACAGTTTGTGGTGAAGGCCCTCACCGGCCAGGTGGCCGGAACGCCGGGGGTCGCCGGAGGCGCCATTCTGGGGGACGGAGGTGTAGGGCTCATCCTGGACCCGGACGAGATCATCGGGCTGGCTCGGACGTCAAAGGGCGACCCGGGAGAAGGCGGCCACGCCGCCGTGGCCTGAGTGGGTCGCTAGACCCAGGACGGGAAAGCGGCCGGAGCCGAGTTGGGCTCCGGCCGCTTCCGTTGCACCGCTGGGTCGATCCGGGGCGATCCCGCTCCGGCGTGTGGGAAGGGCCGTCAGGCGGCGGGATGGAGCCGGACAGCCGTGCGGACCCCGTAGCCCGAATCCGGCACGATGACCTGGCGTCCCACCCCAAGGTCGGGGTTGATCAGGAGGAGGCCCTGGAGGTTCATGGTGGGAGGAGACTCCGGTGACCTGGGTAGAGTCACGATGGCGAGGATCCGGAGGCTGGAGTCGTCGTTCGCCTTCACCAGTTGCGGAAGGCCCGCAGGGAGGCGGAGATCGAGGTCGGGGCACGTCCGAAACGGATCCACCACCAAAAAGGTGGGGGCCCCCTCGTCCAGGCCCTGGAGCCAGCAGGCGGCCTCCCCGATCGGCTCCAGGCGGAAGCGGCGGTGCCCCGGGTAGCCGGGGAGCCCTCCCGGAAAGTCCAGGGGAAGGGAGCCGTCGGTACGGACGGAAGCGTCCGGGGGCGTAGTCTGGGCAGAGACTCCCCGGGGGCCGGGGAAGGAGGGATGGGGGGAGTGAGTCATCGGAGATAATCCACGAGGTTCACGCTCAAGAGCTTGGACGTGGCCAGGAGGGCTCCCTGGTAGGCCGCCTGACGATTGGCCATGCGGGAGATTGCCTCCTCGAAGTCCACGTTCTCCAGATCCGAACGATACTCCGCGAGGGTGAGGTCCATGGCGTCCAGTCGGGAGGCTGCCAGATCCAGTCGACTCATCCGGCTCCCCGTCTCTCCCACCAGCACCTGCACCTGGGCGTGGGCCCAGGAAAGGGCGCCGTCGCCGGCTCGGATGACCTCCCCGTCGTCGTCGCGGAGCGCCCGGGCAAGGTCCTCCAGCGCCTCCAAAGCGCCGGTGGCCCCGAAGATCTGCGAGGCAGAATGGTTCACCAGGGTGGTCCGGCCGGGGGCGATCTCCACGGCCAACTCTCCCTCGGGGAGGGGCGGCGGCGGATCCCCATCCGCCGGAATCGGCGGTGAGGTGGCGTCCACCCCTCCGAAGATGTAGCGCTCTCCGAGGCGGGTGTTGGCCAGGTCGCGAAGGAACTCCACGAGCCCGTCCACCTCCCGGGCCGCCACGGCGCGGCTCTCGGTGCTGGCCGTGCTCCCCCCCTGGGAAAGGGCGATCTCCCGTCCCCGGGAAAGGACATCTCCCATCTGCTGCAGGGCCACGTCCTCCAGGTCCAGGAGGGTGCGTGCGCTGGAGATGTTCCGGGCGAACTGCTCGTTGGCCTGCAGTGAGCTGTTGGTGCGAAGGATGGAGCGCGCTGCGGCGGGATCGTCGGAGGGTGCGGAGATCCGCCTCCCCGAGGCAATCTCCCGGGCAGCCCGGTCCACCTCCCGGAGGTTGGACTGGATTCCCTCCAGGGTCCGCTGCTGCAGGATGATGTTGGGAATGCGCAAGGGATCTCCCCGTCGGGGTTTTGCCAGGACCCGAGCTTGCCCGGTCCAGGGCCCGCTTCCTAGATTCTCCTCTTCCTCTTCCGTATCGGTCGCCGGGTCCTGGAACTTGAACGGGGCCGCGACGCCAGCCTCCTGCCGGGCGCCTTTCCATGGCCACCATCCTCATCGTGGACGACGAGTCGGCCCCCCTCCAGGTCATGGAGGAGGCTGTCCGGGACGGCGGCCACCGCCCCATCCCGGTCCGGAACGTGGAGGCGGCCATGAAAGTCCTCCAGCGAGGAGGGGTGGATCTCATCATCTCCGACTACCGGATGCCCGGAACCACGGGGCTGGAGTTCCTCCAGCTCCTGGAGGAGGAGGGGATCGAAACCGGTCTCATCATGGTCACCGGGTACGCCTCCATTGAGCACGCCGTCACCGCCATCAAGGCGGGGGCCCTGGACTACATCACCAAGCCTATCCGTGCGGCGCAACTCCAACTCGCCATCGACCAGGCCCTGGAGCTCCAGAGGCTACAGAGCGAGAACGCCCAGCTCCGCCGGGAGGTGGTGGAGCTTCGGAGCGGGCGGGAGATCATCGGCGAGAGCGAGTCCCTGAGCCGGGTCCTGGAAACCATCCGGACGGTGGCGCCCTCCCGTGCGGCCGTGCTCCTGGAGGGAGAGTCGGGCACCGGCAAGGAACTGCTGGCGCGGGCGGTGCACAATCTCAGTGACCGGGGGGACGGTCCCTTCATCTCCGTCAACTGCGCGGCCCTCCCGGAGACGCTGGTGGAGAGCCTCCTCTTCGGCCACGAGAAAGGGGCATTCACCGGGGCGGTGCAGACGGTGAAGGGGTCCTTCGAGCGAGCCCACCGGGGCACCCTTCTGCTGGACGAGATCTCGGAGATGCGGGTGGATCTCCAGGCCAAGCTGCTCCGGGTACTCCAGGAACAGGAATTCGAGCGGGTGGGGGGGACCACGCCCATCCGGGTGGATGTCCGGGTGGTCGCCACCACCAACCGGGACCTTCCCACCGAGATCGCCGAGGGCCGCTTCCGCGAGGATCTCTACTATCGCCTTAGCGTGGTGCCATTGCGGGTGCCGCCCCTCCGGGAGCGCCGGGAGGACATCCCCAAGCTCGCGGTCCACTTCGCCCGCCGGATCGCTGCGGATCTGGGGAAACCCCTCCGCTCCGTCTCTCCCAAGGCGTTGGCCTTCCTCCAGGAGTATTCGTGGCCCGGGAACGTCCGGGAGCTCTCCCACTCCGTGGAGCGGGCCGTGATCCTGGCTCCCGGCGAGGTGCTGGAGCCCCAGGACTTTGAATCGGCCCGCTTCGGCCTCAGCGTTCCCCGGGGAGGGGCGGGGCCGGGCTCTGCCGAGATTCCCTCTCCCTCCCGCCGAGGCAGGAACGGGGAGGACGGCGACGGGACCGGGAACGATGCCCTCCCGGTCGTCCTGGAGACCCTTAACCTGGCGGACACAGAGGAGATCCTGATCCGGCGGGCCTTGGAGTCCACGGGGGACAACCGCACCCGGGCCGCGGATCTCCTGGGGATCAATGTCCGGACGCTTCGGAGCAAGCTGAACCGTCCGGACTGAGGTCCAAGCGCTCGCGGGGGAGGCCGGAGCCGGAACCGGATCCGGCCTCCCGCCCATCGCCCCCCCGGGCCCCACGCTCCGGTGCCTCCCCGCACGTCTCTTCCCCTTTCGAAAGCCCCTGCCCCCCTCCACGGGGCGGCGCCCTCCACCCGGCACTTCCCCCCTACCTCCACCCGGAAGAATCGCCCGGCCGGCATTCTCCGCTCCCGGAATCCGCCTGCGTATCGCCTGGTCCAGCGCCTGCTGAGGCCTGTCGGTTTTTACATAAGGCATTCCAGCACAATCATTTGTGGCTGCTGGTCAACTCCACGCCACCCTCCGTGTCACGAGTGGAACGGCCCTTGCCCTTCCAGGGGCCATCGTGTGGTTCCACTCGCAAGTAAGGAGCGGAGGATGCTGGTCCGGTTGCTGGGAAGGGAGACCAACCCCCAGGTGCTCAAGGCGGGTCTCGACGAGACCACGGCGGAGCTCCGGGGCGTTGCCCATCGGGTGGCCAACGCCTCCACCCCCGGGGGCGAGGCGTTCCAAGACGCGATGGGCCGGGCCCAGGGGGTGGAGGAGGGCCCTTCCCTCGAGGACGAGATGATCCTCCTGGCGGATGGCCAGCTCCGCTTCGAGGCGGCGAGCCGGATGCTGCAGAAGGTCTACCAGCAGATCCGCACCAGCGTCGGGGGCGGAGGCCGATGAGCATCGGCGGCCTTCCCCAGGGGGGCGTGCGGGGCCTGCTGAAGGGACTCTCGGCCCCGGCCTCCGGGCTTCGTGCCCAGAAGGCCCGGATTGACACCATCGCCCTGAACCTCGCCAACGCGGGCACGACGGCGCCTCCGGGAGAGATGCCCTACCGGCGCCAGGTCGTGGAGCTGGCCGCCCAACCGGGACCGCCGGGCGGCGGCGGGGTGGCCCGCCCGGCCATCCCCGCCCTTCCGGCCATTCCTCCCGGGGCACCGGGGGGACCGACTTCGGCCCCCGGCCGCCCCGGCGACGACGGGGTCCGGGTGGTGGGGGTCGCGGAGGATCCAGGGGAGGGCCCCCTGGTCTACGATCCAGGCCACCCCCACGCCGACGAACAGGGCTACGTCCGTTACCCCAACGTGGACACCACCCGGGAACTGGTCGAGCTCCTGGAGGCACGGAGGCTCTTCGAGGCCAACGCCTCCGTCTTCGAGGCCATGAAGTCCGTGCTCCGTCGCTCCCTCGAGATCTGATCCCTGGAGACGTCCCATGTCCATCCTGCCCAGCTCCCTGACCGGCTTCGTGCCAGCCGCACCTCGGACATCCCCCCTTCCCCCGGGAGAGGGGGGTGGGGCGCACCCCCGTCCCGCAGCCGGGGAGACTCCGGGGGCCCGTGTCCCCTCGACTCCCCATCATTCTGCCGGAGCCCCCTCGTCGTTGGACCCAGGGGTGCCCGAGGCGTCGCCGCGGGGGGTGGACCCGGCGCTATGGGCCCTCCTCACCGGGGAGGAGCGGGCCCACTTCACCCGCACCCGCGCCATGGGGCCCCTGACCTATGGTCGGGCGCCTGCAGCCGAGGGTGAGGCGGCTCCGATGCGGGGCGTCCGCCTGGACGTGAAGGTCTGATCGTGGACGCATTGGGAGGGGGCGGGGGAATCGCCGGACGGGCCGCCTGGGCCATGCAGCGGGCGCTCCACGCCGAGATGGCCGGTGGCCAGGAGGTGGCCGCCCCGGGAGAGGGGGGCTTCGCCGACACCCTGAAGCAGATGTTGGGCGAGGTCTCCGAACTCCAGTCCGTTTCCGAGGATGCCATCTCCGCCTTCGTGCGGGGAGAGCCGGTGGAGCTCCACCAGGTCATGGCCGCAGTGGAGGAAGCAGGGATCGCCCTCGAGCTCCTCATCGAGATCCGGAACCGCCTCACCGAGGCCTACCGCACCGTCATCCAGATGCAGAACTGAGGAGAGGATCGCGACATGGTGATGGACCTCGTGCAGCGCGTAGGTGGGCCGTCGGGCCCG
Organism: Gemmatimonadales bacterium; assembly: GCA_007695225.1. GTDB lineage: Bacteria > Gemmatimonadota > Gemmatimonadetes > Longimicrobiales > Gaopeijiaceae > T3Sed10-66. The sequence continues at coordinate 7,441 of REED01000109.1, read as the reverse complement.
TCCCGCCTCCCCTTCGTGGCGGTGGGCGTGGGGACGGTGGTGCTCGTCCTGGCCCTGGCATATTGGGCCACCCGGCCGGAGTGGGTCGTTCTGGCCCAGGGCGGGAGCCCCGACGAGGTGGGACAGATGGCCGAACGTCTGTCAGAGGAAGGGATCGGGTACCGCCTTGAGGGACGGGGCACCGGGGTCTCAGTCCAGGAGTCGGAGCTGGCCCGGGCCCGTGTGGCCCTGGCCCGGGGCGGTATCCCCATGTCGGGCCGCCCCGGCTTCGAACTCTTCGATCAGCCTTCCTGGGGCATGACCGACTTCACACAGCGGATCAACTTCCGCCGAGCCCTGGAGGGCGAGCTGGAGCGGACCATCGCCCGGATGCGGGGGGTGGAGTCCGCCCAGGTTCACCTTGGGCTGCAGGAATCGGCGGTCCTCCGGCGCACCGGCAGGGGAGCCGAGGCCTCGGTGGTGGTGCGCCTCCAGAACGGGGCTTCTCCCGATCGCTCGTTGGCGGCGGGGATCGCTTCGCTGGTAGCGGGCAGCGTGGATGGGCTGGAGTTGGGAAAGGTCCGAATCCTGGATGACACCGGCCGCCTCCTAACCGAGGTGGAGGGCGGAGACGAGATGGAGGGGTGGACCGACCGCCACTTCCGGATCCGGAGGGAGGTGGAGCGCCACCTGGAGCGCAAGGCCGAGGACCTCTTGGTAGCGGTGGTGGGGGAGGGGAACCTGTCCGTACGCGTGACTGCCGAGTTGGACTTCGACAGGGTGGAGCGGACCGTGCGGACCGTGGAGGCCGAGGGAACCGCCACCCTACAGGCGGATCGCTCGGAGATCGTCCCGGGCAACGAAGAGCAGGGTGCGGCTCAGGTAATCACCAGCAACACCTTCGAGCCCACCCGGAGCGTGGAGAGCTTCGCCCGTGCCGGAGCCCGGGTCCAGCGCCTCACCGCGGCGGTGTTGGTGGGTCATCGTCTCACCACCTCTCCCGACGGCGAGCTGGTGGAGACACCCCGTGATCCGGAGGAGATGGAACGGATCGAGGCGCTGGTGGCCCAGGCGGTGGGGATTCTCCCTGAGCGGGGGGATGGGATCATCGTGACGAACCTCCCCTTCCTGGATTCCCCTCTGCCGGTGACGGGCGGACTGTATTCCCCGGGCCCCCAGGGGGTCCTGGAGTGGGTGGAGCGGCTCCACCGTCCCATCCTGGGGCTCGTGGGCCTCTTCCTGGCCTTCGGCCTCGGATTCACCCTCCTCCGAACGCTGGCGCGGCAGGGGACGGCGGGCGCCCTCCCCGGAGGGGTCACCCCCCAGTCGCTGGGGGCCGGGACCGGCCCCGACGGGGAACCCGCCGAGGGCTCTGTCGGAGCCGGCCGGGATCCCACCGGGGCGTCGCCGCCTCCTCCTCTTTCCTCTCGGGTACGCCGCGCCCCTGTGGTGGTGGAGGACCCGGAGATCACCGCGAAGCTCGTCCGCTCCTGGATGAAGGAGGCGTGACGTGGCCTCATCGTCCATGAAGCTCCAGCGCCCCGGCTCCGTGCAGGATCTTCCCGGAGCCAGGAAGGTGGCCATCCTCCTCATGGCGTTGGGAGAGGAGGCCTCCGCAGAGATCACCCAGACCCTCTCCCCAGAGGAGATGGAGAGCGTGTCCTTCGAGATCGCCCGCCTGGAGCGGGTGGATCCCCAGATGGTGGACGCGGTGCTGGCCGAATGGAAAGAGATGGAGCAGGCGGCCCACTTCGTGGCCGAGGGCGGCACCGCCTATGCGCGGCGTCTCCTGGTGAAGGCCTTCGGAGAGACCAAGGCGAACCAGATCCTGAAGCGGGTGGAGGCCCAGCTCTCCGAGACCCTGACGCTGGCCCCCCTGAAGAAGGCGGATGCCCAGCAGGTCGCAGCCCTCATCCGGAACGAGCACCCCCAGACCCTGGCCCTCATCGTGGCCCACCTCCCGCCCCGTCAGGCGGGGGAGGTGCTCCGGGAACTCCCCGCGGAGATAGGGAGCCGCATCCTCTTCCGGATGGCCCGGATGGAGAAGGTCCTCCCCGACATCCTCCAGGTGGTGGAGCGGATCCTCGGCTCGGGGAGTCAGCTCTCCTTTGCCGAGAGCTCCATGGTGAGCGGAGGTCCGGAGGCGGTGGCCAACGTCCTGAACCAGCTGGTGGGCGGAATGGACCGGGAGCTCCTGGACGGGATGGCTGAACTGGACGCGGAGCTCGCCCGGGACATCAAGGAGCTCATGTTCGTGTTCGAGGACATCCTGCAGTTGGACGACCAGGCGGTGGCCCGGATCCTCCGAGAGGTGGAGACCCGGGAGATGGCCCTGGCGCTGAAGGTGGCCAGCGAGCCTCTGAAGGAAAAGATGCTCTCGGTCATGACCGGTCGGGCCAGGGATGCTCTCCTCGAGGAGATGGAGTTCCTGGGGGCGGTGCGGGTGAAGGAGGTCGAGGAGGCCCAGGGACGCGTGGTGTCCGCGGTCCGGGCCCTGGAGGAATCGGGAGAAATCGTGATCTCACGGGGGGAAGACGATGTCATGGTGGTCTGAAGGCCCGGCAAGCCGGGTGTTGAACGATCCCGGGCTCGTCCCGGTCTGGAACTGGGAGGACTTCGGGCACGGGGGTGGGGATGGCGCATTCCAGGATCTGGCGGACTCCTCCCTACCCCTCATGGATGGACAGGCTCTGGAGGCGGAGCGGGAGACGGGTTTCCGGGCCGGGTATGACGAGGGCTTGGAAGCGGGCCGGACGGATGGGGAGGCCCGGGCCGAGGCCCGCTTCCGCGACGCCCTGGACGCCGTGAAGACGGCGTTGACCGGAATCGAGGCCCTGACCGAGGCCCGATGGGAGGCGGCCGAGGAACGGGTCCTGGTCCTGGCCCTGGCCGTGGCCCGCCGTCTCCTGGACCGGGAGATCCGGACCGATCCCGCCGAGGTGGCCCAGCTGGTCCGGTCCGCCCTCTCCCTCTTTCCCTCTGAGGTGCCTCTCAAGGTCAGACTGAACCCCGAGGACCTCTCGGCCCTGGTCCAACCGGCAGAAGGCGAGGTCGCCCCTCCCTCCTTGGGGCGCGGTGGCTCCCTCCGCTGGGAGGCGGATCCGGATCTGGGACGGGGAGATGTCTATGTGGAGGCCCCGGAGCGGATCCTGGACGGCCGGGTGACCACATGTCTGGAGCGGATCTGGGAGGAACTCTCCCATGCCTGAGTCCGCGTCGGCCCTGGCGGAGCGGGTTGCTGCGGTGCCCCGCTTTGTCTTCCATGGCCGGGTCACCCGGGTGGTGGGGCTGGTGGTGGAGGCCGTGGGCCTGGATGGAGCCGTGGGGGACCTCTGCCGCATCCACCCCGGTGGCCGGGGGGAGGCCATTGCCGCCGAGATCGTGGGCTTCAAGGGGGACCAGGTCCTGCTCATGCCCCTGGGTTCCATGGAGGGTGTGCGCCCCGGGGCCGCGGTGGAGCGCCAGGGCCAGAGCTCCGGTGTCGCCTTCGGCCCCGGGCTCCTGGGACGGGTGCTGGACGGCCTGGGGCGGCCCATGGATGGGTTGGGTTCCATTGGGGCGTCACGGATGGTCCCCATCGTGGCGGAACCTCCCAACCCCCTCACCCGCCGCCCCATCCGGAAGGTGCTCTCCACCGGGGTCCGGGTGCTGGATGGCTTCCTCACCATGGGGCAGGGCCAGAGAATGGGGATCTTCGCCGGGAGCGGAGTGGGGAAGAGCACCCTCCTGGGGATGATCGCCCGTCGGAGTTCCGCCGACGTGAACGTCATCGCCCTCTTGGGGGAGCGGGGTCGGGAGGTCCGGGACTTCATCGAGCAGAGCCTCGGCCCCGAAGGGCTGGCCCGATCCGTGGTGGTGGTGGCCACGGGAGACCAGCCGGCCCTGGTCCGGGCCCGGGGCGCCCTGGTGGCCACGGCGCTCGCCGAGGCCTTCCGGGACGAGGGGAAGGAGGTGCTCCTCATGGTGGACTCGGTGACCCGGGTGGCCATGGCCTGGAGGGAGCTGGGCCTCGCCGTAGGGGAACCTCCCACCACCCGGGGATATCCGCCCTCGGTCTTCGCCCAGCTTCCCCGTCTCCTGGAGCGGGCCGGGAATGGCCCCGTGGGAGGGATCACCGGGATCTACACCGTGCTGGTGGAGGGCGACGACTTCCAGGAGCCCGTGGCGGACCACGTCCGCTCCGTGGTGGATGGTCACGTGGTCCTGACGCGGAAGCTCGCCTCCGCTGGGCACTATCCAGCGGTGGATGTCCTGGAGAGCGCCAGTCGGGTACGTGACCAGGTGGTGGATCGAGAGGTGATCCGGGCGTCCAACCGTTTGCTGGAGCTTCTGGCGGCCTACCGGGAGAAGGAGGATCTCATCGCCGTGGGCGCCTATGAGCCCGGCGGCGATCCCCTCCTGGACCGAGCCATCCGCTTCCGGGAGCCGCTCCAGACGCTCCTCCGCCAGGAGGTGGACGACCCGGCCGAGGTCGCCGAGGTCTTCCGGCGCATCGTGGAGCTCGACCGGACTGCGGAAGGGACCCGATGAAGGCCTTCCGATTCCGTCTGGCCCCGGTGCTGGAGCACCGCCGTCGAGAAGAGGAGGCCCGGTCCCAGGAGCTGGCCCGGGCCCGACAGGATGCCACCGCCGCACGGTCGAGCCGCGAAAGCCTGGAGGCCGTACTGGTCAGCGAGCGTGAGGCCTTCTCAAGCTCCCGGGCCATGGGCCCGGCGGGTGCGCTCCGCAACCACCTGGCCGTCCTGGAGCAGATCCGGAGCCGGGTGGAGGACGCCTCCTCCCTGGAGAGCGAAGCCGTGGAGACGGTGGCCCAGCGCGTGTCGGCGCTGAAGGAGGCCTCCCGAGACCGGGAGGTGCTCTCCCGATTGGAGGGCCGCCGGCGGACGGAATGGTTGGAGGCCTGGAAGCGCCGGGAGCAGCAGAGCTCGGACGAGACGGCCCTCAGCCGCCACTACCGGGCCCGGATCCTGGAGGAGGAACGATGACCTTCGTTCTTCCACCCACCGGACCTCGGGTCCTCTCTACCGACCTGAAGGCGGTTGAGCCGGGGGTCGTCCCCGGACGAGGCGGAGGGCCCCGCGTGGGTTCGGCGGGAGACGCCGGCTTCCTGGCGACCCTCCTCCAACTGCTGGGAGATCCCCTCGCGGGCGAGCCGCTCGATGCCCCAGCGGACGCGTCTCCCGCAGAGGAGGGTCCGGGTTCCGGAGAAGCAGAGGCCAGCCCGGAGGGCCACGGTCCGCATTCCGGAATCCGGGCCGGACCCGGGAGTGGATTCCAGGAGAGCGCTCCGGGAGCCCGGGCTCGGGACCATGGACTCTCGGTCCGCATGGCCATGATGCCGGCGGCCGTGTCCGGCGTCGAGGACGATCCGGCCGCCGCCCCCCCAGGCGAGGCCCCCTCCCCTGGGGAGGCCGTCGACGATGCGCCTCCGCCGGCGCCCGGCGCTACCGTGGGCTTGGCGCCTCCCCTCCGGAACGTGGAGGGGGTGCACCCGGAGCTGGTCCAGGTCGTGGAGCGGGTGGTGGACCGCATGTGGGCCGAGTTCGGACACCGGGTGGAGGTGGTGGAGGGACATCGACCCCAGGAGCGGCAGGACCGACTCTTCGCCCAGGGGCGCACGGAACCGGGCCCGAAGGTGACCTGGACGCGGCACTCGGCCCATACCCGGGGTGAGGCGGTGGATGTCCGGATCGATGGAGGATGGGAGGACCTGGAGGGCTTCCGTCGACTCCAGGTGGTGGCCCGGGAAGAGGGGCTCCGCACCCTGGGGATGAAGGACCCCGGGCACCTGGAGTTGCCGAGGAGTGCCTCCGGATCCCCCTCGCCCAAGGCTTCGGGGAGCCCCGGACAACCCGGCCCCTCCCGACCGGCGCCCCCCTGGGCCCGTCCCTCCGGCCCGGCCGGAGTGGCGCGGGTGGCCCAGGTGGCCCAGGTGGCCGGCGTAGCCCGCCCCGGCTCCCCCGTGGGGGAGTTCCGGCTTCGGGACGTAACCCGTTCGGAGGTGGGCGGGGAGGGACGGACCCTCAGCGCTCCCGCCGCCCCCCCGGCCGGAGCGGAACTGCCCCTGCGGGCGGAAGCGGTCCATTCCCGGCCGGGGCTGGCCCCGCACCTCTCCGGAGTGGAGAAGGGCGTCGGGGGCCCCCTTTCTCATGAGGGCGCCGCTCGGAAGGCCGATTCCTCCGAGACCACGGATGGAGAGGGAGAGTCCGGAGAGCGCCGGCAAACGGTGGGGGGATCGAAACCCCTCCCCGAGTCCATCCTCCCCCGAGGGGGAGTCCCCCTGGAGTTGGGGGTCCTCCGCTCTCCGGCGCCCCCGGCGCCCGTGGCCGCGACGGGTCGGGTCTCCACCCTCCTCCGGGCCGAGCAGGTCCGGGCGATCCAGGCGGCCGCCGGACCGGGGGGATCCCTCCAGCTGGAGCTATCGGACGTGGACGGTCGCGGTACGGACGTCCACCTCCAGATGCGGGGCCGGGGGGTGACCGCGGAGATCGGGACCCCGGAGCTCCGGGACGTGAGGTCGCTGAGGCTGCGCCTCGGCGAGCTCCAGGGCCGTCTCTCAGACCGAGGACTGGATCCGGAACGTCTGGGGGTGCGGTGGCAGCCCGTTGAGGCGACCGCCCCGGGTCGGGACCCGGAGACCTCCCACGAGGGCAGAAGGGGAGATGGAGGCGCCCGCCAGGAGGGCGGGGAGCAGGATCGGCGAGAGGGAGGATCCCGTCGGGAGGAGCCCGGCGCGGAGGAGTTCTCCCGGGACTTCGAGAGGAGGCGAAATGATCAGTGATGTCGGGGGAATGGGAATGGCGATGGCCGGCGCGGGACCGGAATCCGGATCTCGGGTGGGAGGTGCCATGGGGAAGGAGGAGTTCCTCCAGCTCCTGGTGGCCCAACTCAGCAACCAGGATCCCCTCAATCCAATGCAAGCCGAGGAGTTCGCATCCCAGCTGGCCCAGTTCGCCCAGGTGGAGCAGCTCATCGAACTGAACGAGACCGGCCAGGCCGGACTGGCGGCCACCGAGGCCTTGGCCCAGGCCCAGAACCATGCCACCGCCGCCCAACTCCTGGGGAAGGAGATCCTGGCCACCGGAGATGGAATGACCCTCCAGGAGGATGTCGCGCCCCGGATCACGGTGGGGGTGGGGGGTCAGGGAGGCGCCGCCACCCTGGTCATCCTGGACGCCGGTGGGGTGGAGGTGGGCCGGGAGTCCCTCGGGTTTCTTGCCCCGGGACGACACGACCTGGAGCCCGCCGCGGCGGTGGAGGGACTGCCTCCGGGACCCTACCGATACCGCCTCGAGGTCCAGGACGCCGACGGCGCCCCGGTGCAGGTGCAGAGCTTCACCCGGGCCCTCGTGGAGGGCGTCCGGTTTGGATCGGCGGGGCCGGTCCTCCTCGTGGGAGGCGAGGAGATCCCCCTGGGGTCCGTCATGGAGATCGTCGAGCCCGGGCGGTGAGTCCTGGGCAC
>REED01000036.1 GCA_007695225.1 Gemmatimonadales bacterium | reverse complement strand
GACCTTCCCCTCCGCACCCGGTCCATCCAGATCCTGGATCGAAACGAGCTCCGGAGTCTTCCGGCAAGGAACGTGGCCGACGCCCTCCGGTGGGGAGTGGGGGTGGAACTGGGGTCCCGCTCTCCCGCCCAGTCCGACCTCTCCCTGCGGGGAGCCGGCTTCGAACAGGTCCTGGTCCTGGTGGACGGAAAGCGGGTGAGTGATCCCCAGACCGGGCACTTCGACCTAAACCTGGCCATCCCCCTGGACCGGGTCGAGCGAATCGAGATCCTCCGGGGTCCGGCCTCCGTCCTCTACGGCGGGGATGCCGTGGGAGGCGTGGTGAACGTGGTCACCCGGGACGACGCGTCGTGGGGCTTCCGCGCCGAAGGAGGGACCTTCGATACCCGCACCCTCTCGGGGCAGGGAGGCCTCCCCCTTGGAAGCCAGGCGTCCCTCCAGGTCTCCGGGGAGATGGCGTCCTCCGACGGGCACCGGGAGGGGACGGACTGGGAGCAGCTCCTGGGAAGCGCCACCCTTCGCTTCCCCCTCTTCTCGGGGCGCCTGGTCGCCGATGCCGCCCGGGGGGAACGAGACTTCGGGGCCGATGACTTCTACGCGCCCTTCCCCTCCTTCGAATCCACCCGGGCCACCACGGCGTCGGTGGGCTGGCGGCCCCAGGGGGCCGGCCGCATCCAGCTGGAGCCCCGCCTCACCTGGAGGGAGCACACCGATGACTTCATTCTGATCCGGAACGACCCGGCGGTCTACCGGAATCAGCACGAATCGACCCAGCTGGGCGGAGAGCTGGTCAGCCGGATCCATCTCTCGGATCGCCTTTCTGTTGCGCTGGGCGGTGAGATGGGCCGGGATCGACTGGAGAGCAACAGCCTGGGGACCCGGGACGAGGAGCGGTGGGCCCTCTTTGGGGAAGGCGCCTTCGCCACCCAGGGGGGGGTGGACCTCTCCGCCGGACTCCGCCTGGACGAGCACGACCGATGGGGGGACTTCGTCTCCCCCTCCCTGGCCATCGCCATCCCGGTGGAGGACGACCTCCGACTCCGGGCGTCATGGGGGCGCTCCTTCCGGGGTCCCTCCTGGACGGAGCGGCACTATACGGATCCGGCCCACCAGGCGTCGCCGGACCTCCTCCCCGAGGAATCCGATTCCTGGGAGGTGGGGTTCCGTTGGGTGGACGACGATGACTTCCAGTTGGATGTGGCCGCCTTCCGGAGGACCTCCCGGAACCTCATCGATTGGGCCCGTCCCCCGGGCTCCGAGGCCTTCTGGGAGACGCGCAACGTGGCGGTGGCCCGCTTCCGGGGACTGGAGGCCGAGGCCCGGTGGGCTCTGGGGGGAGGGAGTTCGGTGTTCACCGGGGGGAGCTGGCTCTCGGTCTCCGCCGAGGTGGAGGATGGGGTGGAGTCCAAGTATGCCCTGCGTCCCCTGCGGGATCAGTGGATCGTGGGGTACACCTACCGCCTTCCCGACGACGCCTTCCTCACGGTCCGGACGGTGCAGGCCCGGCGAAGTGGGGAAGAGACCTACCGGGAGATGGACCTCCGCCTGGAAGTGCCGGCGCTGGCGGGCCTCCTCTACCTGGATGTCCGGAATCTCACCGGCTCCGAGCACCTGGACCTCACCGGCAACACGGTGGCGGACCGGGCCTTCTACGTGGGGTACCGCGTGGGCTCGCGTTGACCCCCTCTGCCGAGCCGAGCATCTTCCGTACAGACCATCGTCCCCCCCCAGGAGAGTGTGAATGTCCACCATCGAGAAGGATCTGCCCCTCGACGCCGAGGCCCTGAAGCGTGAACTCCTGAGGAAGGAAGAGGAGCTCCAGGCCCTCCGGGAGGAGGTGGCCCGGTGGGAGGAAGGATACGAGGGCGTCCGGAAGCGGGACGTCTCCTTCACCTCGGTCTCCGGCCGGGAGGTGAAGCCCCTCTACACGCCCCTGGACCGGGAGGACACCGACCCCTACGAGGAGGCGCTGAACGTCCCGGGGGAATACCCCTTCACCCGGGGCCCCTACAGCACCATGTACCGCACCCGGCTCTGGACCATGCGCCAGTTCGCCGGCTTCGCCACCGCGGAGGAGACCAACGAGCGGTACCACTACCTCCTGAAGAACGGCCAGACGGGACTCTCGGTGGCCTTCGACTTCCCCACCCTCATGGGATATGACTCGGATCATCCCCGGTCCCTGGGGGAGGTGGGGGTGTGCGGGGTGGCCATCTCGTCGCTGGCGGATATGGAGACCCTCTTCGACGGGATCCCCCTGGACAAGGTCTCCGTCTCCATGACCATCAACGGCCCCGCCATCATTCTCTTCTGCTTCTACGTCGCGGCGGCGGAGAAGCAGGGGGTCTCGGCGGACCAGCTCCGGGGGACGGTCCAGAACGACATCCTGAAGGAATACCAGGCCCAGCACGCCTGGGTCTTCCCTCCGGAACCAGCGCTTCGGGCCATCGTGGACATGTTCGAGTGGTGTTCGGAGCACGCCCCCAAGTACAACCCCATCTCCATCTCCGGATACCACATCCGGGAGGCCGGGTCCACGGCCGGGCAGGAGCTGGCCTTCACCCTGCGGAACGGCTTCGAATACGTGGAGCGGGGGATCGCCCGGGGGCTGGACGTGGACGCCTTCGCCCCGCGCCTATCCTTCTTCTTCGACATCCACAACGACTTCTTCGAAGAGATCGCCAAGCTCCGGGCCGCCCGTCGGATCTGGGCCCGGCAGCTCAAGGAGAAGTACGGTGCGAAGAACCCCGAGTCATGGCGCCTCCGGACCCACTGCCAGACCGCCGGGGTGACGCTGACGGCGCAGCAGCCGGAGAACAACATCGTCCGGGTGGCCTACCAGGCCATGGCGGCAGTGCTGGGTGGGACCCAGTCCCTCCACACCAACTCCATGGACGAGACCCTGGCCCTTCCCACGGAGAAGGCGGTGCGCATCGCGCTCAGGACCCAGCAGATCCTGGCCCACGAGACGGGTGTTCCCAACACCATCGATCCCCTGGCCGGTTCCTACTACCTGGAGTCCCTCACCGACGAACTGGAGGCGGAGGCCGAGGAACTCTTCGCCCGCATCGACGAGGTGGGGGGCGTGGTTCCCGGGATCGAGGCCGGCTGGTTCCAGCGGGAGATCGGGAGCGCGGCCATCCGACAGCAGGAGGAGATGGAGCGTCGGGAGCGGGTCATCGTGGGGGTGAACGAGTTCACTGAGGGTTCGGGGGAGATCGAGATCGATACCCTTCGCATCGATGCCGATGTGGAGGAGCGGCAGCGGGCCCGGATGGCCAAACTGCGGGAGGAGCGGGACGACGCCGCAGTGCAGCGCACCCTTTCCGCCCTTACCGAGGCGGCCCGCACCGGAGAGAACCTGGTTCCCCGGATCCTGGACTGCGCCCGGGTCTACTGCACCCTCTACGAGATCCGATACGCCATGGAGGAGGTCTTCGGAGCGTACCGGGAACCGGTCTTCTTCTGATCTTCACCGGGAGGACCCGGAGTCTCCCTCCGGGTCCTCCCGGCCCAACCCCAGTGAGGCTTCGTGTCCCTCAGCTCTCCCCGTCCCGTTCCCACGGCGCATCTCTTCACGCCCCTCCATGAGGATCTGATCCGGGTTCTTCGACCCCTTGATCCGCAGGACTGGATGATCCAGGCGACTCCGGGGGGGTGGCGTGTCCGGGATGTGGCGGCCCACCTCCTGGACGGGGATCTTCGGCGCCTCTCCTTCCAGCGCGACGGGCATTCCGCTCCGGAGTCGCCGGCTTCGCCGGAAGACTACGACGGCATGGTGCATTGGCTGAACCAGCTCAACGCCGATTGGATCCGGGCGGTGGAGCGCCTGAGTCCGGCGGTCCTCCTGGAGCTTCTGGAAGTGACGGGCCCTCGGGTGGGGGAACTCTTCGAGTCCCTGGACCCGGATGTTCCCGCACGCTTCCCCGTGGCCTGGGCCGGACAGTCCGAATCCTCCAATTGGATGGATGTGGGTCGGGAGTTCGTGGAGCGGTGGCATCATCAGCAGCAGATCCGGGATGCGGTGGGTGCCCTCCCCCTCACCGCCCCGTGGATGTTGGGGCCCCTGCTGGCGGTGGCGGCTCACGCCCTCCCGGCGGCCTACGCCCGGGAAGACCTGCCCGCTGGGACCCGGGTGCAGATCGAGGTCCCGGGGGACCACGGAGGGGCCTGGGTGGTGGAGCGCGGGAGCGTTTCAGCCAACGATCCCCTGGGCGGCTGGCGCCTTCTGGAGGGGACGGTGGGGCATCCCACCCTCCGGGTCCGGATGGAGCCGGCCCTGGCATGGAGGGTCTTCCTCCGGCATCCCTCGGAAAAGGAGATCCGAACCGGAATGGAGGTCGAGGGCCAGGTGGAACTGGTGGCGCCTCTCCTGGCGGCTCGGGCCCTCATGGTGTAGGTCCTCCCCCCAGCCCCCCGTCTCCCTTCTGCCCCCCAACTTCCCCGGTCCCATGGTCCCCAGGTCGCCGTCCGAACCGGTGGAGTCCCCGCACCCCCGTGCCATCCTCCTGGATGCCGGCAATACCCTGGTCTTCGCGGACCGGAAGCGGATCTTCCGCATCTACGCCGAGGTGGGTGTCCAGGGAGAGGAAGAGAGGTTCCAGCAGGCCGAACTCATCGCCCGGCATCAATTGTCCGACCGGGTCCAGGAGGGGGCCACCGGCACCGAACCCCACCTGTGGCGAGAGTATTTCCTCACCCTGTTCCGTCGAAGCGGGATTCCGGAGGACGCCCTGGACCGGGTAGGGGAACGGTTGGTGGAGGAACACCGGCGGTCCCACCTCTGGACCCGGGTGGAGGCGGGGACCGGCGAGGCATTGGACCTCCTTCTGGCCAAGGGCTATCGGCTGGGGGTGATCTCCAATGCCGATGGACGGATGGAGTCGGTCCTGGAGAGAACCGGCCTCCGGAGTCGAGTGGAGTTCGTGATGGATTCCCAGGAGGTGGGGGTGGAGAAGCCCGATCCCGCCATCTTCCATGAAGGGATCCGGCGCCTGGGGCTCCCTGCCCGCGAGGTCCTGTACGTCGGGGACCTCTACCCCGTGGACGTGGTGGGGGCCCGGAGGGCGGGTCTCCAGGCGCTCCTCCTGGACCCTTCGGGACGCCTGGAGCACCCCGTGGACCGCATCCCGTCGGTGCTGCATCTACCCGACTACCTTCGCCGTCTCTCCCATCGGGGGCCCGGCGACAAGGCCAGCGGGTGACCGGACCGACGGTCCTTCATACTTTTAGGGGCTACCTGCCGAATGAGCTATGCATGAACATGAGCGGGAGGTCCACCTTCCATGGAGCGACGCAGATGAGTGACGGGGAACGCAAGATCCGGGTGTTGGTGGCGAAGCCCGGCCTGGACGGACACGACCGGGGGGCAAAGGTTATCGCCAGTTCCTTCCGGGATGCCGGCTTCGAGGTGATCTACACCGGCCTGCACCAGACCCCGGAGATGATCGTCAGCGCCGCCGTCCAGGAGGACGTGGACGTGGTGGCCATGTCCGTCCTCTCCGGGGCCCACATGACCCTCTTCCCACGGGTGCAGAACCTGCTCCGGGAGCAGGGTGCGGACCACATCCTCCTCACCGGCGGCGGAATCATCCCGGAGGATGACGTGAAGGAGCTGGAATCCCGAGGCGTCGGTCGGCTCTTCGGACCCGGAACCCCCACCTCGGCGGCCATCGACTACATTCGCGAGTGGTTCCGGGAAGACCGGGCTACGGAGGGCGTCTGATGCCCGACGGCACCGCCACCCGGGAAGTCCGCCCGGGCTCCCGGCTTCGAGCGCTCAGCCAGGAACTGGAAGAGCTCAGGGCCACCCTCCGGAAGGGTGGGGGGGAGAAGCGGATCCAGCGGCAGCACGACCAGGGTAAGCTCACGGCCCGGGAGCGGATCCAGCACCTCCTGGACCCCGACACCCCCTGGGTGGAGGTGGGGCTCCTGGTGGCTCACGACCAATACGAAGGGCAGGCCCCGGGCGCCGGGGTGGTCACCGGCGTGGGTCGGGTGCAGGGCCGGGAGGTGGTGGTGGTGGCCAACGACGCCACCGTGAAGGCCGGCTCCTGGTGGCCGGAGACCATCACGAAGATCCTCCGGGCGCAGGAGATCGCCATGCGCTGCCGGATTCCCATCATATACCTGGTGGACTCCGCCGGGGTGAACCTCCCCTACCAGGGGGGGGTCTTCCCGGGTCAGTACGGCGCGGCGCGGATCTTCTACTACAACTCCATCATGCGGCGCTACCTCCGGGTCCCGCAGCTCTCCGCGGTCATGGGGCCGTGCATTGCAGGAGGCGCGTACCTTCCCGCCCTCTCCGACACCATCATCATGGTGGAGGGGACGAGCTTCATGGGGCTGGGCGGCCCGAACCTGGTGAAGGGGGCCACCGGACAGGTGGTGGGGCAGGAGGAGCTCGGGGGTGCCCGGGTCCACACCGAGATCTCCGGGGTGGCCCACTACCGGGTCCCGGACGACCGGGCCTGCCTGGCCAAGCTCCGGGAGCTGGTGGGTGAGCTCCCGGTGGAGCCGCCGGCGCTGCTCCTTCCCGAAGGCGGAGCCGCACCCCTGCGAGACCCGACGGAGCTCTACGAAATCCTCCCCGACGACCACCGCCAGCCCTACGATACCCACGAGGTGCTGGAGTGCATCCTGGACGGGGGTCACCTGGACGAGTTCCAGTCCGATCGGGCCCGGGAGATGATCTGCGGAACCGGCCACATCGATGGCGTACCGGTGGGGATCATCGCCAACGCCCGGGGGCTCATCAAGGATCCCCGGGGGGGAAAGCCCACCTTCGGGGGCATCGTCTACACGGAGAGCGCCCGCAAGGTGGCCTACTTCATCGAAACCATGAACCGGCAGCGGCGCCCCATCCTCTTCGTCCAGGACGTCTCCGGCTTCATGGTGGGGCCCGAGGCCGAGCACTCGGGGATCATCCGGGCCGGAGCCGAGTTCGTGGAGGCCATGGCCACCGCCACGGTGCCCAAGCTGGTCCTGACCCTGAACCACGCCTCCGGAGCCGGATACTACGCCATGGCGGGGCAGGGATTCGACCCTGACTTCATCCTCTCCCTCCCCACGGGACGGATGGGGGTCATGGAGGGAGAGAGCGCGGTCATGGCCCTCTTCTCCGGCCAGATCGAGAAGCTGAAGGCGGAGGGGAAGGTCCCCGACGAGGACCTCACCACCCGGATGGACGAGGTGCGGGCCGAGTACGAACGGCAGCTCGACGCCCGCTTCGCCGCAGCCCGTGGGTTCGTGGACGAGGTCCTCGTCCCCGAGGAGCTCCGGGGTGCCCTCTCCCTCCTCTTCCGGGCCAGCAATCACAACCCGGGCCCGCACCTCGGCCCGTTCACCCTACCCGACTCACTGACCCCGGACCACCGGGGCTGAACATAGAGTGCACATGACCGACGATGAACGGATCCTGAGGATCGGAAGCGGGCAGGGCTTCTGGGGCGACGATCTGGATGCCCCGGTGCGGCAGGTGGAAGGCGGACCGCTGGACTACCTCATGATGGACTACCTGGCGGAAGTCACCATGTCCATCATGCAGAAGCAGCGGGGCCGGGACCCGGAGGCCGGGTACGCCCGAGACTTCATCCCTCTCATGGAGCGGATCTTTCCCACCATCGTGGAGAAGGGGGTCCGCGTCATCACCAACGCCGGTGGCGTGAACCCCGATGGCTGTGGAGAGGCCCTGGTGGAAGCGGGACGCCGGGCCGGCGTGCAGGGGAGGGCCCGGGTGGGTGTGGTCCGGGGAGACGATCTCATGGACCGACTGGACGACCTGATGGCGGAAGGGCATGAGCTCCGCCACATGGAGACCGGGGAGCCCCTGGCCAAAATCCGGGACCGGGTGGAGAGCGCCAACGCCTACATCGGCGCCACCCCCATCGTGAAGGCGCTGGAGCAGGGGGCCGACGTCATCGTCACCGGCCGATCCACCGACACCGCCCTCACCTACGCCCCCATGATCCACGAATTCGGTTGGGATCCGGAGGATCACGATCGGGTGGCCCACGGCGTGGTGGCAGGGCACATCAACGAGTGCGGAGCCCAGGCCTCCGGCGGGAATGCCCTGGCCGACTGGTGGACCATCCCCTCCATGGAGACGGTGGGCTTCCCCATCGTGGAGGCCCGTCCCGACGGATCCTTTACCGTGACCAAGCACCCCGGGACCGGGGGGCGGGTGGACTTCCGTACCGTGGCGGAGCAGATCCTCTACGAGATGGGGGACCCCTCGGAGTACATCACGCCCGACGTGGTGGCGGACTTCACCTCCATCCGCCTCGAAGAGGAGGGCCCGGACCGAGTCCGGGTCCATGGGATCCGGGGCGGCCCCGCAACCGACTTCCTCAAGGTCTCCATCGCCTATTCGGACGGATGGAAGGCGACGGGGACGCTGGTGTATGCCTGGCCCGACGCCCCGGCGAAGGCCCGGGCGGCGGAGCGCATCCTCCGGGCCCGGATGGATCGGCTCGGGCTTCGATTCGACGAGGTCCGGGTGGAGCTGGTGGGCTGGGGGTCCACCCATGGCCACCTGGCCGGACCACCCCCGGCCGATCACCCCGAGGTGGAACTCCGGGTGGCGGTACGGAGCCAGGACCGGGAGTCGGTGGAGCGCTTCTCCCGGGAGTTGGCGCCGCTGGTCCTCACCGGGCCGCCTTCGGTGACGGGCTTCGCCGGGGGGCGCCCCCGGGTGCAGCAGATCATGGCATACTGGCCGGCCCTCCTCCGGAAGGAAGCGGTCCAGCCGAATCTCACCGTCGACGTGAGGGAGGTCTGACGATGGCGACCATCCAACTGGTGGACCTGGCCCACGCCCGATCCGGCGACAAGGGGGACACCGCCAACGTGGGGGTCCTCGTCTATGATCCCCGGGACTACGACCTCCTTCGGGAGACCCTCACCGTGGAGCGGGTGAAGGCCCACTTCGGGGAGCGGGTGAAGGGGGAGGTGGAGCGCTTCGAGCTTCCGAACCTGAATGCACTGAACTTCCTCCTCCACGGCGCACTGGGCGGAGGCGGTACCGTCTCCCTCATGACCGACGCCCAGGGAAAGGTCTTCTCCACCGCCCTCCTCCGGATGGAGGTGGAGGTGTCCGATGAGGTGGCGGAGCGGGTCCGGGGTCGAGGGCGTGTGCCCGCCGGCTTCGACCCATCGGTTCCGGTGCCGGTGCGGGAGGGGAGCGTTCCCGGGAGCGGTGCATGACCCCCGATGAAGGGGATGAGCTCCGCGTCGAGGTGAGTGAGGGGATCGCCCGCCTCACCCTGAACCGGCCGGAGAAGCGGAACGCATTGAACGGGGCCCTGGTGGAGGCCCTCCTCCGGGCCATGGAGGAGACCGCCGCCGATCCCCGCGTCCGGGTGGTCCTTCTGGAGGGTGCAGGAAAGGACTTCTGTTCGGGGGCGGACCTGGCCGAGCTGGAGCGGATCGCCGGAATGGGCCCCGAAGCCTCCCTGGAGGACGCAGGGCGGATGGGCCGCCTCTTCCAGGCCATGCGGGCCCACCCCCGTCCCATCGTGGCGGCGGTGCATGGGAAGGCGCTTGCCGGGGGCTGTGGCCTGGCCACCGCGTGTGACCTCATCCTGGCCCGAGAGGATTCCGCCTTCGGGTTCCCGGAGGTGCACCTGGGCTTCGTCCCGGCCATGGTCATGACCATGCTCCGCCGGAAGGTGGTGGAGGGGAGGGCGTTTGAGCTCGTGACCCGGGGGGACAGGGTATCGGCGGGGGAGGCCCAGGAGCTGGGGCTCGTGAACCGGGTGCTCCCGGAAGAGGGTTTTCCGGCGGCGGTGATGGCATATGTCACGGAGCTGGCGAGTCGACCCCCTTCCGCCGTCTCCCTGACCAAGCGGCTTCTCTACGGCCTGGACGGCGTGGCCTTCAACGAGGGGATCGCCCGGGGTGCGGAGGTGAACACGTTGGCCCGTCTCACCGAGGCCTGCAGGGAAGGGGTGCGGCGTTTCCTGTCCCGCTCCCGTTCGGAGAAGGAGTAGCGGCGGTATGGTGTTCATGGAGCGGAACCGTCGGGCGGACGACTACCCTTGGCTCCAGTGGAAGGTGCGCCTCTTCGCCATCGGGGCGGGGCTGGCGCTTGGGGGGGTCATCCTGGATTGGGGCTGGCTGATTCCGGCGGCCATCATCGTCCTCGTGGCCGGGTTCGCCCTCCGCTTCCTTCCCGGTGGCACGGGGGTCCGGGAGGAGGATCCGGAGGAGGAGGAGGAGGAGAACGCGATGTAGGGGATGGGGCGGGAGCCATTCCAGGGTTGGTCGGGTTGGGCTGCCCCGTCGCTGAGACGAAATGTCCCCTCCCGGCATTACCGGGTTCGGCCGCACGGCGCTTCGAGGACGCCTTGCCCCAATTCCCGGACAGGCTCAACAGGGAAACCCCGCGCTGGCATGAAACTGGCTCTCTGACTTCCGTTGATTGGAGAAGTCCTTGGGCTCAGCGCGGGACTCAGCGTGAAGTCATTAAGGAGGGGGCCATGATCCGAAGGATTCTCATTCCGCTGGACGGTTCGGACGCGGCGGAAGCCGTACTGGGTCATGCCGTGCTCCTGGGAAAGGCCTTCGAAGCGGAGCTCCATCTCCTCCGGGTCCTTTCCCGTTCCGGATCGGCCGGGAATGGGGATCCCGTGGATCCCCTGGCGTGGCGTCTGGCCCGGGCCCGGGCCAGCACCTATCTCTCTCGGGTGGCGAAGGACCTGAGGGAGGAGGGCCTTGGGGTCACCACCGAGGTTCAGGAGGGAGTGCCCGGCGAGGTCATCGTGGAGACCCTCCGACGGGGACGGCACCATCTGGTGGTCCTCACCAGCCATGGTTCGGGGAAGCGTTCCTGCATGCGGGTGGGAGGGACGGCCCTTTCGGTGATCCTGAATTCCGGAACCTCGGTGATGCTTGTTCCCGCGTCCTGGAAGCGCATGCCATGGCCCCCCGAGGGATATACGGAGATCCTGGCTCCCGTGGACGGGTCGCCCCGGGGGGACTGGGCATTGGGGGTGGCGGCCACCGCCGCCCGGGGGACCGGGGCGCGTCTCCAGATGGTCCATGTCCTGGCCCCTCCCGAACTCCTGAGTCGCCTCCCCGAGAGCGCCGATGCCCGAGAACTCACCGCCCGGGTGCTGGCGGCGAACCGGCGGGAAGCCGAACTCTACATGAAGGAAATGCAGGGTCGTCTCTCCGGTCCCAGGCTGAAGGTGGGAGCCACGGTGGAGGAATGCGAGGAGGGAGTTCCTCGATCCCTGGAGCGGGTGGCCGGGGACCGGGGTGCGGACCTCATCGTTCTCTCCGCTCACGGACGAGGAGCTACGCCGGAGTGGCCCTTCGGTGGAACATCTGAACGACTCCTACTCTCCGGAAACTTCCCGGTGCTGGTGCTCCAGGACTTCGCCGGTGGCGTCACCGAGCCGGGAGAGGGCGCGCCGGAAGCATCGCAACACTTTCGGGACGCCTGAGGGGGAGACCGAGAGGGATCTTCTGCGGGACGCCGATGGGACGCCTCAGCGGGACCCCGGGGCGGGGGGGGCGGCCCCGCGGGAACGTTGCCGTTGGGGGGGGAGGCCTTGCGAAGCTTCCCTCTCCGGGACACGCTGCTAGCTTCTCCCATCTGCTGGTCGTCCTCCAGGACCACTCCTCCGCAATCCATTCCAGGCACCTGCATAGGCTCCGATGCCCGAAACCAGAATCGCCGAGGCCCGGCAGGCGGGGCACGACCTGGCCCGTCTGCACACCTCAGCGAGGGGTGGGGACGCCCCCCGCCGGGTGCGCAACCGGGTCCGCGTGCTGGATCGCCGATTCCAGGCGCTCTACAAGACCCTCCGCGCGGGCCCCGTGGGAAGTCACCTCCTCCCCCGCTCCGAGGATTGGCTCCTCCAGAACGACCACGTCGTGGGCGAGGGACTGGACCGACTGGCAGAGGCACTCTCCCCCGCCTTCTGCCGCCGTCTAGCCCAGGTCCACCACCCCGAAAGCGGTGCGCCCATCATCCGCGTGGAGGCCCTCACCCGGAACCAGGTGAGGGAAGCCGAGGGGCGTCTGGACCTGTCCGAGATCATGGAATTCCTGCGGGGATATCAGGAGGTCCACCTCCTGAGCCTCGCGGAACTCTGGGCCTTCCCCTCCTTTCTCAGACTCTCCCTCCTGGAGTGGCTGGATGAGGAACTGGCGCTGGCCCTTCAGGGGGATGGGGATCCCCTGGAGGTCCAGGACGGAGGCGCCCGGGTTGGAGGGAGCATCGTTTCCCTCAGGGCCCTGGCGGCGGAGGACTGGCGTACCTTCGTAGAGGAGCTGAGTACTGTCGAGGCGATCCTCCGGCAGGACCCTGCGGGAGTCCATCCCCGCCTCGACTTCCGAACCCGGGACCGGAATCGTCACGAGGTGGAGGAGGTGGCCCGGCGCAGCCGACGGGACGAGACGGAGGTGGCTCGGACCGCCCTTTCCCTTGCGGAAGGGGCGTCTCCCGGGACCCGACGGCACCACGTGGGCCATTATCTCCTGGGAGAGGGAAGGGGGGAGCTCTTCGAGGCGTTGAACGCCCCCATCCCGGCCACCGGTACCCCATCGCGACGACGACGGTGGGCGGGGACGGCCTACTTCGGTGGGATCGTGGCCACCACGCTGTTCCTCCTGGTGGCGCTCTGGGCCTGGCTTCCTGCCGGGGCCACGGGCGTGCTTCTCCTGCTGCTGGCTGTCTTGCCGGCCCTGGGGGTATCGGTATCTCTGCTCAACTGGGGGGTCTCCCGGCTACTACCGGCCCGACCCCTCCCCCGGATGGATTTCCGGGAGGGAATCCCCACGGAATTCCGCACCGTGGTCGCCGTCCCCATGCTTCTGACCACGCCGGAGGACGTGGAGGGCGTGGTTCATACACTGGAAGTGAACTACCAGGCGAATCCGGATCCCGCCCTCACCTTCGCCCTTCTGTCGGATTTCACAGATGCGGAGGAGGAGCGGATCCCGGGTGACGAGACCCTCCTGGAGGTGGCCCGCAACGAAGTGGCGCGCCTCAACCGCCTCTATGGCGACGAAGGACCTGGACCCTTTCTCCTTCTTCACCGGGGAAGGCGTTTCAACCCCCAGGAAGGCCGGTGGATGGGGAGGGAGCGCAAGCGGGGGAAGCTCCATGACCTGAACGCCCTCCTTCTGGGGCACCCCAGCGATCTCTGGGTGGCGGAGGGGGACGGAGCACGGCTCAAGGACGTCCCGTTCGTCCTCACCCTCGACGCCGACACCCGTCTCCCCAGGGGCGCAGCGGCACGATTGGTCGGCACGCTGGCCCACCCCCTCAACCGGCCCCGCTTCGATGCCAGAGGCCGGATTGAATCCGGGTATTCGGTTCTTCAGCCCCGCCTGGAGATCCTTCCGGAAGCCGGAGGCGGCTCCCCCTTCCTCCGGATCTTCGGAGGGGTGCAGGGGCTGGACCTCTACGCCCATGCCGCCTTTGACATTTACCAGGACCTCTTCGACGAGGGGATCTTCGCGGGGAAGGGGATCTACGACGTGGCCGCCTTCGAGGCGAGCCTGAGCGGGAGGGTGCCGGACAACGCCATCCTGAGCCATGATCTCTTCGAGGGGTCCCACGGACGGGCCGGCCTGGTCTCCGACGTGATCCTCCTGGAGGACTTCCCGGAGCATCTTCTTGTCCATGCCCGCCGGGCCCACCGCTGGGTCCGGGGAGATTGGCAGCTCCTCCCATGGATCTTCTCCCGGGTTCCCCTGGCGGATGGGACCCAGGGGCCCAGTGCGTTCTCCCTCCTCTCGCGCTGGAAGATCCTGGACAACCTCCGGCGTTCCCTCCAGCCCCCGTTGCTCCTCTTCTTCCTGCTGGGGTCCTGGCTCCTCCTCCCCGCAGGAGCCCCCCTGGCCACCCTCCTGGTGCTGGGTGTCATGGGGCTTCCCGTCTTCTTTTCCCTGACCTCGGCCTTCATCCGGGCCCTGGGGAACTGGCCCAGCCTGAACGATCTTCGGGCCGAGGGGCGGGCCCTGCTCCGGGCCATGAGCCGGACCCTTCTGGAGCTGGCCTTCCTTCCCTTCGAGACCCGGGTGCTCCTGGACGCCATCGTCCGGACGCTGGATCGGGTGTTCCGCAGCCGGCGTCGGCTCCTGGAGTGGACCTCCGCGGCAGTCACCGCCCGGCAGGTGGGCGGCCGGAACTCCCTGAAGGGGCTGATTCGGGCGATGTGGGTGGCGCCCGCCCTGGGGGTGGGCATGACCCTCCTCCTGATCCTGCAGGGGAAGGGGCCGCTCCTTGCGTCGGGAGAGTGGGCCCTGGTCACCGCCGTCCTTCTCCTCTGGATCTTCGCTCCCATATTTGCATGGCTGGTGAATCGGGCTCCCCGGATGGAGGTGATGCCCGAGGGCCGCTTCCCCCATTCCGAGGCCCGGCTGGTGGCCCGGCGAACCTGGGGGTTTTTCGAGCGTTTCCAGGGCCCGGAGAACCACTGGCTTCCTCCGGACAACTTCCAGGAGGACCCCAACGGTGAAGTGGCCGCCCGGACCTCCCCCACCAACATCGGATTGGCGCTGGTTTCGGCGGTGGTTAGCTGGGATCTGGGGTTCGTGGATTCCACCCGGCTGGTGACCCGGGTCCGGAACACGGCCATGGGAATGGAAGGGCTGCCCCGCTACCGGGGCCACTTCCTGAACTGGTATCAGATCCATCGTCAGGAGGCGCTTTCCCCCGTCTACGTCTCCACCGTGGATTCGGGAAATCTGGCCGCTTCCCTCCTGGTGACGCGGGAGGCTCTCCGGGATGTCCGGGTCACCGGCCTGCGTCCGGGGCTCCGTGGGCAGGGACTGCAGGACACCATCCGGGTCCTGGCGGAGGTGGTGCAGGAGGGGGATCGGGACGGTACCGGCGAGGCCCTTCAGCGGGAGGCCGAAGCCCTGGTGCGCTGGGGAGAGGCCCGCCTCGTGCTCTGGGGTGTGGATTGGCGCGGGGGATCACCGGAGGACCTCCATACCTGGAGCCGCACCCTGGCGGAACTCCAGTTCCAGAGGATTCCCGCCCTGGAGGCGCGGATCCTCAGTTTCACCGAGACTGCCGCCGGCACCGAGGCCCAGATCGCGGATTCGGTCCTCCACTGGCTGGGTCATCTCCGGAGGGATGTGGCACAGGCCCGGGACGAGGTGGCTCTCTTCGCTCCCTGGACCCGCCGGAGGATGGATGGAAGCGCGGGACGCGAGCGGGAGGAAGAGTGGAGACTCCTGGAGGAGCTGGTCCGGACCGAGGTGGGGCTCCACCCCACCCTGGCGGAGCTCCCCCTCTGGCTTGAGCGCCTCGGACGGGAACTCCGGCGATCCATCGGGGGCGACCCGGCCCCTGAAATCCTGACCGCACTGGGCGAGGCGACCGCCACGGCCGAGGTCCTCCTGGACGACCTGGTGCGCCTGGACCGAAAGCTGGATGTCTGGTTCCGGGAGATGGACTTCTCCTTCCTCTATGATCGGACCCGGCGCCTCTTCCGCATCGGCTATTCGGTGACGGACGGGGAACTGGACCGGAACCATTACGACCTCCTGGCCTCCGAGGCCCGTATCGCATCGGCGATGGCGGTGGTGAAGGGGGATGTGCCCCTGTCCCATTGGCTGCACCTGGGGCGCCCCTTCGCCTCGGCGGGGGGAGGGCCCGTCCTCCTCTCGTGGGCGGGGACCATGTTCGAGTACCTCATGCCCACCCTCTTCCTGAGGACGCCGCATGAGACCCTCCTCCACGACGCGCTGCGCCGGGCGGTGCAGGTCCAGCGGCGGTTCGGCGAGGAACGGAAGGTACCCTGGGGGATCTCCGAGTCGGCCTACCATGTCCTGGATCATCAGGGGCACTATCAGTACCGCGCCTTTGGCGTCCCCCGCCTGGGCCTGAGGCGGGATGGAGGGGACCGGTTGGTGGTGGCCCCCTACGCATCCCTCATGGCGGTGGCCTGGGCCCCGGGAGCCGTCCGGTCCAACCTCCGAGAACTCACCGAATTGGGAGGAATGGGCCCGTGGGGGCCCTACGAGGCCGTGGACTTCGGGGAGGGGAAGGGCGGAGCACCCCGGGTGGTGCGCTGCTACATGAGCCACCACCACGGGATGATCATGGGGGCGCTCGGGAACTACCTCACGGGGGACGCCCTCGTGAACCGGCTTCACCGGGATCCCCGGGTGGCCACCATCGAGCCCTTCCTCCACGAGCGGATTCCCTGGCGTCGGCCCGTGGAGCGGCCCTGGGTGGGACGAGATCGTTCCATTCCCGACGGACGGGAAGAGGCCGGGTTCGCGCCCTGGCAGCCCTCTCCCGACCGAAGGCCCCCGCCCATCCACATCCTCTCCAATGGGACGTATTCGGCCTTCCTCGGTCCTCGGGGAGAGGGGGGGAGCCGCTGGAGGGACTGGAGCGTGATCCGGGGCGGGCCGGGGACGGGCTCTCCCGAAGGGGGCCCTCGCCTGGTGCTCATGGACCGGGACAACGGGGAGAGCTGGATCCCCCTTCCTCATCCTGGCGCCCCGGAGGGGGAGAGCCAGGGCATCACCTTCCTTCCCCATCGGGCGGAGTACGTTCGGAGGGACCAGGGGATCCGTACCCGGATGGGGGTGACGGTTGCCCCCCGGGAAGATGTGGAGATGCGGGAGATCCGACTGGTGAACGAGGTGGATCGGCCCCGACGACTGCGTCTTGCCCTCATGCTGGAGGTGGCTCTGGCGCCGCCGGAAGATGACCTTCGGCACCCCGCCTTCCACAAGCTCTTCGTCCGGGCCCGGGGCGCGCCCGAAATCCAGGGGCTGGTCTTTGTCCGTCGTCCGCGAAGCCCCGAAGAGACTCCCCCCTGTCTGGCGGTCTCCCTGGTCACGCCGTCGGGACTGGCAGCTACTCCCCGCTGGGAGACCGACCGGATGCGCTTCCTGGGCCGGAATGGAGCCCCGGATCGCCCACAGGCCCTCTCCGATCCTCCCAGGGGATCAGGTCCGGCCCAGGCGTATCACCCCCTGGACCCCATGGTCGGCGCGGTGCTGGACCTGGAGCTGGAGCCCTATCAGGAGCTGGATCTGACCCTGCTTCTGGCGGTGGCGGAGACCGAGGCAAAGGCGCTTCGCATGGTCATGGACCTGGCTCCGGAATCCCGGAGGCGCTGGCTGGGACTCCAGGCCCGATCCCGTGCGGAAGGGGAGCTTCTCGCCCTGAACGTTTCCACGGGAGAGATGAGGGGGTGGGAAGAACTTCTGGCCCATCTCCTCCATCCCCGGGCGACCTGCCGCGCCAGGGTCTCCCTGGATTCGCGGCTGGACCTGGGCATGCCGGCCCTTTGGCGCTGGGGGATTTCCGGCGACCATCCCATCGTCCTGGTAGGCACCCGGGGTGACGAGGAGACGGAGCTGCTCTCCTCGGTGGTGAGAGCTCAGGCCTACTGGCGCACCCGGGGGATCCCAGTGGACGTGGTGGTCCGGGATGAGGCCCAGGGTGGGTACCAGGACCCGGTAAGGAACCAGATCCGGACCCTCCTCGAGGGGACGGGACAGGAGGTACATTTCGGGGGTGCCGGTGGGGTCCACATCCTTTCGGGCTCGGAGATCACCGAGGAGGACCGGGCCCTCCTGGAAGTGCTGGCCGCCGTCCATCTGGACCCCGAGCGGGGCGGGCTGAAGGAGAACCTCAACCAGCTCCGACCGGTGGATCCACCGCCGCCTCCCTTCCTGCTTCCCCCGATCCGATCCTCCCCGGAGGAGGAGGAGGGCTTGCCCATCCTCCTTTCTCCCCCTGAGGGGCTGGAATCGCCCTCTGCCTATGGAGGCTTCGACCCCAAGGATGGGGAGTACGTGATCCACCTCCCCCCATCGACCCGGACCCCGTCCCCCTGGGTGAACGTGGTGGCCCGGGAGGACATGGGCTTCCTGGTGTCCGAATCCGGAGGGGGATTCACCTGGAGCCAGGATGCCGGAGAGTACCGGCTGTCGCCCTGGTCCAACGACCCGGTCCAGGACGCCCCCGGCGAGGTGGTGTATCTCCGGGATGAGGATACGGGAAGCGTCTGGACTCCGGCGCCGAGGCCCCTGGGTCGGCCGGTGGCCCGGAGGATGCGCCACGGGTGGGGCTGGAGCTTCCTGGAGACCGGGGGCAACGGCCTGGGGGAGGAGATGGAATGGTTCCTCCACCCTGAACTTCCGGTGAAGGTGACCCGGGTCCGTCTCCGCAACCGGGGAGACCGACCGCGCCGAATCACCGTCACCTTCTACCTGGAATGGGTGCTGGGGACCCATCTGGCCCGAACCAGCCCCCGGCTTCTGGCGGAGTATCGGGAGGACCTGGGGGCCGTGGTGGCCCGGAACCGATACGTCCCCCGATTCAGCGAGCGTTGGGCGTTCCTTTCCACCGATGGGGACCCCGACGGGGTGGGAGTGGACCGGGAGGAGTTCCTCGGGCTGGGGGGCGTCCGGAGCCAGGTTCCTCCGGGCCTCCGTCGCAGCCGTCCCGGGGAGCGGAGCCGTCCCGATGGGCCGGCCTGCGGCGTCCTCCAGCGGACGGTGTACCTGGAACCGGGAGAGACCCGGGAGGTGGACTTCTTCCTGGGGGATGCCGGAAGCCGGGAGGAGATGGAGGAACGGGTGACCCGGCTTCGCGGGGGAGGGGGCACGGGGCCGGCCGACGAGGCGGGCTTCGGGCCGGAGGGGAGCAAGCGCCTCGCCCGGAACCCGGAGGAATGGACCCGATGGCTCCAGACTCTCCAGGTGGAGACACCCGATCCGGCGCTCAACCGGATGGTCAACGGGTGGCTGCCCTATCAGACCCTGAGTTCACGGATCCGGGGCCGGACCGGATTCTATCAGTCCGGGGGCGCCTTCGGCTTCCGGGACCAGTTGCAGGATGTCTTCACCCTCCTCCCCCTGGATCCGTCCCTGGCCCCTCGTCAGTTGGAGGAGGCAGCCCGGCACCAGTTCGAGGAGGGTGACGTCCTCCACTGGTGGCATCCAGGGACCAACCGGGGGGTCCGGACCCGCTGTTCCGACGATCTTCTCTGGCTCCCCTTCGTCCTGGCAGGAACGGTGCAGTGGACCGGGGACATGGAGCTTCTGGAGCGGAAGGTGCCCTACCTCACGGCCGACCCCCTACCGGAGGGCGTCCACGAGCGCTATGACGAGTTCCCGGTCTCGGAGCGGGAGGGAACGCTCTGGGAGCATGGACTCAAGGCCGTGGAGCGGGCCTGCAGCCTCCGGGGGGAGCGGGGGCTTCCCCTCATCGGGACCATGGACTGGAACGATGGGATGGACCGCGTGGGGTGGGAGGGGCGGGGAGAGAGTGTCTGGCTGGCCTGGTTCCTCATCCGGGTCCTCACGGATTGGGTGGAGCTGGCTCGACGCCGGGGGGACCCGGATCTGGCCGACCGCCTGGAGCGGGAGCGGGAGGAGTTTCGGGCGGCGGTGGAGCGCCATGGTTGGGACGGCGAATGGTACCGCCGGGCCTTCTTCGATGACGGCTCCCCCCTTGGTTCCACCCAGGCGCCGGAGGCCCGCATCGACTCCATCGCCCAGTCATGGTCGGTGATCTCCGGGGGGGCGGACCCTGCCCGGGCGCGGCAGGCCCTGGAGTCGGCGTGGCGCCACCTCGTCCATCCCGAGGATGGCCTCTCCCTCCTGCTCACCCCGCCCTTCGACGGAGCGGGGAACCACCCGGGATACATCGCCGCGTATCCTCCGGGGGTCCGGGAGAACGGGGGACAGTACACCCATGCCGCTGCCTGGCTCATCCGGGCCGTGGCGCAATTGGGAGATGGCGCCCGGGCGGGGAAACTCCTGGAGTTGATCCTCCCCCCCCATCACGCCCGGAATGCCGAGGAAACCCGGAAGTACCGGGTGGAGCCCTACGTGGTTGCGGCGGACATCTATGGCGCACCCCCTCACGTGGGAAGAGGGGGCTGGACCTGGTATACCGGTTCGGCGGGGTGGATCTACCGGGTCGTGGTGGAAGACATCCTGGGCCTGCAGCGCCGGGGAGCCCTGGTGAGGGTCGATCCCTGCATTCCCCCGGACTGGCCCGAGTTCCGGGTCTCCTGGGCCGTCGGGAGTGGCCGACTGGAGATTCATGTGACGAACCCCGATGGGGTGGCTCGGGGCGTGGTGGCCTGCCAGGTGAACGGGGAAGAGACCGCCCCGGACCGCATCCCGGTGCCCCAGGAGGGGGTGACCCGGGTGGAGATCCGGCTGGGGAATAGTGGGGGGACGCGCCCGTCTCAGGCAGCGGAAACCCCTTTCGAAACGCCCCCCGAGCCATCTCCCGAGCCCTTGGGCGGGCCCACTTCCGAGCCCCTGGGCGGCCCCACTTCCGAGCCCCTGGGCGGCCCCCCGGAACCCTCTTCTGAACCCTCTTCTGAGCCCGCACTCGGCCCAGGCCTCCCCACCGAGGCACGGAGGGGAGCCGAGGAAGGCGGAGGGTAGGCAGAGAAGGACGGAGGGGACGGGGGCTGAAGGGGGCCCTCTGCTTCTTCCGGCAGCCTTCTTGGACCCCGGGCGCCATGCCGGCGCCCGGGGAAAGGTTCTATTCTGGTGGCGCCCTGGGGACGGCGTCCTGGGGATCCGAGAGAGCTTCACTGCTCAACCTCCCCTCCTTTCCCACTGGCCCCGGCTTCCCCTGTCCTTCTCCCATCACGGACCGTCCACCCTGGACCCGACACAGGCGCTCCGGACCCATTTCGGGTTTCCAGCCTTCCGACCTGGGCAGGAGGAGCTGGTGCGGGCCGCCCTGGAGGGGAGGGATTCCCTTGGGGTGCTTCCCACCGGTGGCGGGAAGAGCCTCTGTTACCAGGTGCCGGCGCTTCTCCTGGGAGGGGTGACGGTGGTGGTGACTCCGTTGGTCTCCCTCATGGAGGATCAGGTGCGGCGGGGAAAGGAGGCGGGGATCTCCTCCGCAGCGCTCCATGCGGCGCTTCCCCGTCCCCGTCGAGAGGCGGTCCTCCGCCAGGCCCGGGCGGGAGAGCTGCGGCTCCTCTTCGTAGCTCCGGAGCGATTGGAAACCCGTGGATTCCAGGAGCTCCTCCCCCACCTACCCATCCGACTGGTCACAGTGGACGAGGCTCACTGCATCTCTTTCTGGGGGCATGACTTCCGGCCTTCATACCTGAAGATCGGCCAGATCCGGCAGAGGGTCGCCGCCCCGGTGATGGCCCTCACCGCCACCGCCACCCCCCGGGTCCGGGAGGAGATCCTCCGGGAACTCAACCTTCAGGATCCCGTCCGGGTCCTGAAGAGCTTCGACCGACCAAACCTGGGATGGGGCATCATCTCCGTTCCGGGGGGCGCACCCCGGATTCCCCTGCTCCGAACCCTGGTCCGGAGTTGTTCCGGCGCCCGCCTCATCTACGCCTCCACCCGGCGGGAGGTGGAGGGGATCCGCAACCGGCTGGTGCGGAATGGGATGGAGGCCCATGCCTACCACGCCGGGCTCCCCCCGGCCCTCCGTGAGGCGGTGCAGGCATGGTTCACCCAGGCGCCTGCTCCTGTGGTGGTGGCCACCAATGCCTTCGGAATGGGAATCGATCGGGCCGACGTGCGGATGGTGGTTCACAACCGACTGCCGGGAACCCTGGAGGACTACTATCAGGAGGCGGGACGGGCAGGTAGAGACGGCGAGCCGGCCCTCTGCGTGGCGCTGGCCGGGCCGGGAGACGGAAGGATCCACCGCCGGTTCCTGGATGGCACCCATCCTCCCCTTCGGACCCCGGGGGAACTCTGGGACGCGGTACGGGGAGGCCCGGCCCGGGAACGGTGGGGCCGCCGCCGGGTGGGGCGGCAGCAGATGCGGGCGGTGCGGGCCTATGCCCGGGGAGGCGGGTGCCGCCGGAGGGCCATCCTGGCCCACTTCGGTGAGTCGGGTGGGGAGTCCGGGTGTGGGGCCTGTGACCGGTGCACCGACTGGGAGAGCCTTTTTCGGTTCCTCGAATCTGGATAGATTCAGCCGGCTGGAGAGCGGGCGGGGAGGGGCCCGGCGGATTGCTACCGTCGGCGCTACGGGTCCAGGGATGGAAATGGACGGCCCGCCCGGTGCCGCCTCCACCCCATCGTGGGGCCTGCGGGCTCCCCCAACCCACCTCGCATCCCCTGCTCAGATCCGTCATGGAACCGTATCTCAACGACGACCACCGAGCCCTGGTGAAGAAAGTCCGGGCCTTTGCGGAAGAGGCCATCGTCCCTGTGGCTCGCGAACTCGACGCGGAATCCCGGTTTCCCTGGGAGAACGTTCGCGCCATGGGTGAGCTGGGGTTCCTGGGGGTGCCCATCCCCAAGGAGCTGGGGGGGATGGGTCTCGACGGCCTCAGCTACCTCCTGGTGATCCAGGAGCTGGCCAAGTTCGATGCCAGCCACGCCATCACCGTATCGGCCCACACGACCCTGGGCACCACCCCCATCCTCCGCTTTGGCTCCGACGAGCAGCGGAAGCGCTTCGTGCCCCGCCTTGCGAAGGGCGAGGTCCTGGGGGGGTTTGGCCTGACCGAGCCCGGCGCGGGCTCCGATGCCTCCGGTAGCCGAACCCGGGCCGTCCGGGAAGGGGAGAACTGGAGGATCAACGGATCCAAGATCTTCATCACCCACGCCGGTGTCGGGGAGATCTTCGTGGCCACGGCCGTGACGGATCCGGACAATGGGTCCCGGGGGATCTCAAGCTTCATCGTCACCAAGCCCACCTCGGATCCGGAGCGCTCCCGGGAGGTGGGGATGGGATCGGCAGCGGACTTGGGCTATATCGAGGGGGTCAAGTCGGGGAAGAAGGAGGACAAGATGGGGTGGCGGGCTTCCGATACCCGGGAGCTCCTCCTGGAAGACGCCCTGGTCCCTGACGCCAACCGTCTCGGGGCCGAGGGCGAGGGATTTGCCAACTTCATGAAGACCCTGGACTCGGGACGCATTGGCATTGCGGCCCTCTCCCTGGGACTGGCCGAGGGAGCCGTTGAGGCCGCTCTGGAGTATACGAACCGGAGGAAGCAGTTCGGACAGAAGATCTTCGACTTCCAGCCTGTCCAGTTTCGCCTGGCCGATTTGGCCACGGAGATTGAGGCCGCCAAGCATCTGACGTATCACGCGGCCTGGCTCATGGAAAAGGGACGCCCCTTCTCCAAGGAAGCGGCCATGGCCAAGCTCTTTGCGTCGGAGCTCTCCATGAAGGCGACCACGCAGGCGGTGCAGGTGATGGGCGGAGCCGGATATTCGGACGAGTATCCCGTGGAGCGGATGTTCCGGGATGCCAAGGTCTGCGAGATCGGCGAAGGAACCAGCGAAATCCAGAAGATCGTCATCGGACGCCACATGGTGAGGGAGGCGTTCGCACACACATGACCCCGTCCGCTCCAGGGACGGGGATTCCACGACGGGCGCTGCGGATGGGCTACCGTCTCATCCTTTCGGGGCAGTCGGCCCCGACCCCTGCCGACTCGGCAGCCAGGGGGTCGGGACGGAGCCTGGAACAGGAGGGGGCGCGACCATCGGAACGCACCCGGACGCAGGGGAGCGCCGGCACTTGAAGCGAGAAATTCTGATCAGCGCGAACCCCCAGGAATCCTGGGTCGCGCTCATGGAAGACGATCACCTGGTGGAGCTCATGCTGGATCGGGCTGACCAGGGTCGTCTGGTTGGGGACATCTACCTGGGCCGGGTGGACGCTGTCCTTCCCGGGATCCAGGCCGCCTTTGTGGACATCGGGGCCGAAAAGGCCGGTTTCCTCCACGTCTCCGACCTGGTCACCGACGAGGAGGAGGACGAGGACGCCAACGGGGACGGGGAGGACCGGTCCGGGGGAAACGGACGGCGACGCCGGTCCCGGAAGCTCCCCCCCATCCAGGAGCAGCTCTCCCGGGGAGACACGGTCATCGTCCAGGTGACCAAGGAGCCCATCAGCACCAAGGGGCCCCGTCTCACGGCCCAGATCTCCCTTCCGGGGAGATTCCTGGTCTACATGCCCTTCTCCTCCCACGTCGGGGTCAGCCGCAAGATCGACCAGCGGGAAGAGCGGGCGCGGCTCCGACAGATCGCCCGGGAGGTCCTCCCTGCAGACTCGGGAGGGGTCATCATCCGGACCGTGGGGGAGGAACTCACCCAGGCCAAGTTCGAGGGGGAGTTCAAGCGTCTCCACGCCACCTGGTCGAAGATCAAGCGGCGGGCCGATTCCTCGAAGGCGCCCGCCCTCGTCCATCGGGAGGCCCGGCTCATCTCCGGCGTCATCCGGGACCTCTTCTCGGACAAATTCGATGCGCTGGTGGTGGACAACCCGGAGGTCCACAACGAGATCGTCCAGTATGTGCGGGGGGTGGATCCGGACCTCCTGGAGCGGGTGCGACTGGACCGGGATCGGATTCCCCTCTTCGACCGGTTCCAGATCGAAGAGGAGATCCGTGAGGCCTTCCAGCGGAAGGTGAACCTCCCCTCCGGCGGGTACATCATCGTGGAGCCCACCGAGGCGCTGGTGTCCATTGACGTGAACACCGGGCGCTTCACCGGGAAGGGGCGGAAGGACCCGGAAGAGACGATCCTGAAGACGAACCTGGACGCCGCCCGGGAAATTGCCCGGCAGCTTCGGCTCCGGGACATCGGCGGGATCATCGTGGTGGACTTCATCGACATGGAGTCACAGGAGAACCGGGACCGGGTGATCCATGAGCTCCGGAGCCATCTCGGTCGGGACCGAGCCCGGACCAAGGCGTTCGCGGTATCGGACCTGGGGCTCGTGGAGATGACCCGACAGCGGGTCCGTCCCTCCCTCTTCCAGACCCTCACCCGGGCCTGCGAGCACTGTGGAGGGAGCGGACGGGTCTTCACCTCTCCCACGGTGGTGCGCCGGGTGGAGCGGAGCCTCAAGCGGGCGGCTGCGTCGGGGGAGGAGAAATCCATCCTGGTGCGGGTGCACCCGGAGGTGGCCCTCCACGTCATGGAGGAGGAGCCGGACTTCCTCAGCCGGATCAGGGGAGGGGAGGGGCTGGAGCTGGACCTGCAGGACGACCCTCTCCTTCGGGAGGACGAGTTCCGACTCCTTTCGGGACCGGCCGCTACCGATGTCACGGAGAAGTACGCCCGACGCTGAGAGGTGGTTGAAGAAGTAGAGGGGCCGCCGACCTGTTGACTCGGGGGGGCTGTGGGGCGAATTTAACGGGCTAAGGGTTCCGATTCGGGCGGAGTGAACGGCTCCTCCGGGATCGGGCAAGAGATATTGGAACCACGCACGATCCGGACGAGGTCGAGCATCATGTACGCGGTCTTCAGAACAGGCGGGAAGCAGTTCAGGGCCGAGCCGGGCATCCGGCTCAGAGTCCCTACGCTCAGCGCCGAGCAGGGTGATGCCATCGTCTTTGACGATGTCCTTCTCGCCTCCGACGGGGACTCGGTCCAGGTGGGCCAGCCCGTGGTGGACGGGGTCACCGTGAAGGCCGAGGTGCTCGGTCATGGTCGGACGAAGAAGGTGATCGTCTTCAAGCGGAAGCGCCGGAAGGGGTATCGCAAAAAGCAGGGTCACCGGCAGGACTACACTGAAATCCGGGTGGACGAAATCGCCCTCTGAGGCGATTCCTCCGAACCCAGGTAAGCAGGAGAGAGCCCCATGGCACATAAGAAGGGCGTAGGATCCAGCCGCAATGGTCGGGACAGCAACTCCCAGCGCCTCGGAGTGAAGCGCTTCGGTGGGGAGAATGTCCGGGCCGGTGGCATCCTGATCCGTCAGCGGGGCACCCGGTTCCATCCGGGACGCAACGTGGGGCGGGGCAACGATGACACACTTTTCGCCCTGGTCGACGGCGAAGTCCGCTTTGAGACCTATCGGCGTAAGCGGGCGGTGTCGGTCTATCCCGTAGACTGACGCCATGGAACACGGAAGGTCCGATGGCCCGGGAGGTACCGGGTCGTCGGACCTTTTCCGTGCGCGCCTACGTATTGTCGAGCGCGCCCAAGAATGATCTCGGTGGTATTTCCGCCGGGTTCCCTCCTGAAAGGAAGGATCGAAGATGCATCCTCCTGATCCCGAACAACCCCCAAGTACCTGCGGTTCGCCGAGGACCCGGCAGCACAGCCGGATCTTCCGCGACCTTCCCCGTTCCATCCGGGCGGTGTTCGCCGGCCTGGTGATGGTAGCCGCAGCCCTCGTCACCCTGGCATGGTGGGGTGAGCGGCCGGACTCCCGCCCCGTCTCCCCCTTCCCTGTGGCGGAATCCGCCGGTTCCCTCCTGGACACCCGCCTTCCCATGCAGGTGAATGAGCGGGTGGAGGTTTGGGTCCAACGGTTCCTCACCACCCACCGTCCCCAGATGGAGGAGTACCTCGTCCGGGATGGCCTTTATGGGGACATGATCCGGGAGAAGCTCCGGGCCCGGGGGATGCCACAGGAACTCATCTATCTGGCCATGATCGAGTCGGGCCTCCACACCTCCGCCGTCTCCCCAGCCGCCGCATCAGGCGTCTGGCAGTTCCTGGGGGCCACCGCTCGGTCCTATGGGCTGGTCGTGGACGGCTGGGTGGATGAACGCCGGGATCCGGTACGGGCCACCGACGCCGCCCTGGACTACCTGGAGGAACTCCACGGCGAGTTTGGGTCGTGGTACCTGGCGGCAGCGGCGTACAACGCCGGCCCCGCCAGGGTGATGGCGGCGCTTTCCCGGAACGGCCTTGGAGAGGGTGGAGAGGAGGCGTTCTACTGGGAGATCATCCAGCATCTTCCCCGGGAGACCCGGGAGTATGTTCCCAAGCTCCTGGCCGCGACCCTCCTGGGTCAGCAGGCGGAGCACTTCGGTCTGGAGGCGGAGCCCGCGCTCCCCTATCTCTTCGACCGGGTCCTGGTCCCCGGGGGAACCTCTTTGGTGCAAGTGGCCCGCTCCCTGGACGCTCCCCCCTCCCTCCTGCGGGAGCTCAACCCGCACCTGATCCGCGGGGTCACCCCCCCGGGTCGCTCATTCCCGGTCCGGGTTCCCCTGGGGGAGTCCCAGCGGGTGGTGATGGGCTTTCTGGACGGTGCTCCCGCTCCTCTCCGGGCGACGGCGGACTGACCGGAGGGGTCGGGCTCGAGGGGGAGGTGTTGGATGCGGGGGCGCTCGAAGCAGGGACGCTCGAAAGAGACGAGGGGACCTCGGGGACCTCGGGCCATCCCGGGAGCCTTCCTTCCTGAGCCGCCCGGGCGGAGGCGATGATCCGCCAGATCACATCCCGGGTCATCTCCTCATCCACCCCGAGCTCCCGTGCCCGCCCTGCCGCTCGACGGACCACCGCGGCCTCCCGGGCCGGGTCCAATACCGGGAGTCCCAGCGCCTCCTTGGCGCGGGCAATCGCCAGGACCAGATCCCGACGTTCCCCGATGGTTCGGATCAGGAGGTCATCCACCTCGAGGATTCGAGTCCGAGCGTTCTCCAGCGACTCCCGCGCTTCCTCCGGGGAGGGGCGGGGTGGGGGCGCAGGGCGGGAGGGGGGCGTGGTCATTACGTACTCACATATCGCGTGGTGAATCAGAGATTCGCTGGCATTCGTGATCCGGCGCCATCGACCGGAACTAACGCCCCTGAAAGTCGGGCTTCCGCTTCTCCACGAAGGCCTTCACGCCCTCCCGTCCATCCTCGGAGGCGAAGGCGGCCAGGAAGAGTTCCCGCTCCAGTTCCAGTCCGGCGGAAAGCGGCGTCTCCGAGGCGGCTCGGATGGAGCGCTTGGCCAGGCGGAGGGCCAGGGGGCTCCATCGGGCCATCCGCTCCCCAACCTCAATGGCCTTTTCCAGGTGCTTCCCCTCCTCCGTCAGGAATTCCACCAGTCCGATGCGGTGGGCCTCCTCTGCGTCCACCGTATCTCCGGAAAGGGCGATCCGCATGGCCTGGCCCGGGCCCACGAGTCGCGCCAGCCGCTGGGTTCCCCCGGCTCCGGGGATCAGCCCCAGCCGGATCTCGGCCTGTGCGAAGCGGGCGGTCCTGTCCGCCACCCGCAGGTCACAGGCCAGCGCCAGCTCCGACCCGCCTCCCAGGCAGTAGCCGTGGATCGCACAGATGATGGGCTTGGGGAACTCCGCTACCGCATCGTAGACCCTGCGGTGGTTGTAGAGTTCGCGCTGCTCCCCAGGCGTCCGAGCGGCGAACTCCGAGACGTCCGCTCCCGCCACGAAGGCCTTCTCCCCGGCACCGTGGAGGATGGCGACCCGGACCGCATCGTCCTGGGCCAGGGCGTCCACTGCCTCCATGATCTCCCGCCGCACGGTTCGGTTCAGGGCATTCAGCTTTTCCGGGCGGTTGAGGGTGATGAAGGCAAGGGGGGATCTCGTTTCCACCAGGATGGTCTCGAATTCCACGGCGGGGCTCCTCGGTTTGTGCGCAGGTGGGACAGTTGTGCCGGGGCAACTTGACCAGGTGCCCCACTTCTTCTTCAACCGCCTTCTAGTCGTCCCAGCGGTAGAAACCCTCGCCCGACTTCTTTCCCAGCTTCCCTTCGCTCACCTTGGTCCGGAGGAGCTCAGGAGGCTGGAAGTGGTTCTGGCCCAGGGTTTCATGGAGATACTCGGCGATTCCCAGCCGGACGTCGAGTCCCACCAGGTCGGTGAGGCGCAGGGGACCCATGGGATGACGATAGCCCAGCTCCATGGCCCGGTCGATGTCCTCCGCCGACGCCACTCCCTCCTCCAGCATCCGGATGGCCTCGAGCCCCAGGGCCAGTCCCAGGCGGGAAGAGGCGAACCCGGGGGAATCCCGGACTACGATGGGCTCCTTCCCAAGCCCCCGGGCGAAGTCCACCGCCTGCTCCAGGACCTCCGGGGCGGTGCGAGGCCCATGGACCACTTCCACCAGGGCCATGATGTGGACTGGGTTGAAGAAGTGGAGCCCGAGAAAGCGCTCCGGTCGCTCCAGCCCGTCGGCGATGCCGTCGATGGAGAGCGAGGAGGTGTTGGTTGCCAGCAGAGCGGCGGGGCCGGCCCCAGCCTCCACCTCCTGGAAGATGGATCGCTTCACCTCCATCCGCTCCGGGGCCGCTTCGATGACCAGGTCGGCCGGGCCCACCGCCGCCTCCAGCGTCTCCACGGCGGCGATCCTGTCCAGGACCTGATCCCGGGTTTCGGGATCCACCTTCCCAAGGGAGACCCCCTTCTCCAGGTTGGCCCGGATCCGGCTCATCCCCTGGGCCAGGGCCTGGGGGGAAGGGTCGTGGAGGAGGACCCGGTGCCCGGCCTGGGCCGTCACCTGGGCGATCCCATGACCCATGGTTCCTGCGCCCAGCACCGCCACCGTCTCCAGGGGCCTGCTGGTGTTCGTTTCCTTCTCCGCCATCGTCGTGTCTCCCATCAGTCGCGCTCCACGGCCAGGGCGATCCCCTGTCCGACCCCGATGCACATGGTGGCCAGACCCCGACGGGCCGAGCGGCGCCGCATCTCGTGGACCAGGGTGGTGAGGATCCGGGCACCGGAGCACCCCACGGGGTGCCCCAGGGCGATGGCGCCGCCATTCACATTGGTCCGTTCCGGGTCCAGCTCCAGCTCCCTTATGCAGGGAAGGGCCTGGGCCGCGAAGGCCTCGTTCAACTCTACAAGGTCAAGATCCCCTGCCTGTAGCCCCAGGCGTGCCAGGAGGCGGCGGGTGGCGGGGATGGGGCCGACTCCCATCCGCTGGGGTTCCACCCCCGCCACCGCCGACCCCAGGACCCGGGCGAGGGGGGTCAGTCCGAGCTCCCGTCCCCGCTCTCCGGAAACCACCAGAAGGGCCGCGGCCCCGTCGTTGATCCCCGAGGCATTCCCGGCGGTGACCGTGCCCCCGGACCGGAACACGGGACGGAGGCGGGCCAGGTCCTCCATTGTGGTGCCGGGGCGGAGGTGCTCGTCCTCCGCCACCACCAACGGGTCCCCCCGCCGCTGGGGGATCTCCACCGGGACGATCTCGTCCCGGAATCGACCGGCCTCGAGGGCGGCGGCAGCCCGCCGCTGGCTCTCCACCGCGAAGGCATCCTGGGCTTCCCGGGTGACGCCGTACTCCTGGGCCACCACCTCGGCTGTCTCTCCCAGCCCCATGGTCCACTCGGCGGGGAACGCCGGGTTGGGGAAGCGCCATCCCAGGACGGTGTCTGCGGTTTCCGGCGTACCCCGGGGATAGCCCTGGGCCGGCTTCAGGAGGACCCAGGGAGCCCGGCTCATGCTCTCCACCCCGCCTGCGATGAAGGCGTCACCCTCTCCGGCCCGAATGGCCTGGACCGCCCCGGCCACGGCCTGGAGCCCGGAGCCGCACAGACGATTCACCGTCTGGCCCGGAACGCTCACCGGGACACCTGCCCGGAGGAGGCTCATCCGGGCCACGTTCCGATTGTCCTCCCCGGCCTGATTGGTGCACCCCAGGATGACGTCGTCCAGGGTGGCGGGATCCACTCCCGTGCGCTCCAGGAGGGCCCCGATGACACGGGCCCCCATGTCGTCGGGGCGAACCGGGGCGAGGCCACCTCCGTGGCGGCCGATGGGGGTGCGAACGGCGTCGATGATCCAGGCTTCACGCATGGCCATCAGTCCAGCGCCACCCAGACGCTCTTCGTCTGCGTGTATTTGTCCAGGGCGGACTGGAAACCCAGGTCCCGACCGAAGCCGCTCTGCTTGTAGCCTCCGAAGGGGGAGGCGGCGTCGTAGCGGTTGTAGGTGTTCACCCAGACCGTCCCCGCCTGGATGGCGGCGGCCATGCGGTGGGCCTTCCCGATGTCCCGGGTCCAGATCCCCGAGGCCAGGCCGTAGATGGTGCGATTGGCCTTGGCCACGGCGTCATCGAAATCGTCGAAGGGGATGACGGCCGCCACGGGTCCGAAGATCTCCTCCCGGGCGATGGTCATCTCCGGGTCCACATCGGCGAAGACCGTGGCGTCCACGAAGTAGCCCTTTCCGTCCACGGTCTTCCGCTCTCCTCCCGAGGCGAGGCGGGCGCCCTCCTCCTTCCCGATGCGGATGTAGTCCAGCACCCGATCCAACTGCTCCTGGCTCACGATGGCGCCCAGGCGTGTGCCGCTCTCCATGGGATCCCCCACGGTGGTCTTCGCCGCCCGGCCCGCCAGTGCGTCCACCACCTCGTCGTAGACGGCCCGTTCCACCAGGATACGGGAGCCTGCGGCGCAGACCTCCCCCTTCCCGTAGAAGATCCCGGTGGTGGCGCCCCGGATGGCCGCATCCAGATCGGCGTCGGCGAAGATGATGTTGGGGGACTTCCCGCCCAGCTCCAGGGAGAGCTTCTTCGTCGTGTCCGCCGCCTCTCGCATCACCGTCTTCCCGACCTCGGTGGAGCCGGTGAAGGCGATGGCGTCCACCCCGGGGTGGCGGACCAGGGCCGCCCCGGCCGTCTCCCCGAATCCAGGGACAACGTTCAGCGCTCCAGGAGGGAATCCCGCCTCGGCGGCCAGTTCCCCCAGGCGGAGGGCGGTGAGAGGAGTCTGCTCGGCCGGCTTCAGGATCACTGCGTTTCCGCAGGCCAGGGCCGGCGCCACCTTCCAGGAGGCGATGTTGAGGGGGAAATTCCAGGGTACGATGCAACCCACCACCCCCACCGGCTCCCGGAGGGTGTAGTTGAGGAAGGGCCCCGAAACCGGAATCGTGGCTCCCTGGATCTTGTCCGCCAGTCCGGCGAAGTACCGGAAACACTGGACCACCGAGGGGAGGTCGACCTTCCGGGCCTCGAAGTAGGTCTTTCCGTTGTCCAGGGTCTCCAGGCGTCCCAGCTCATCGGCATTGGCCTCGATGAGATCCGCCAGCTTCCAGAGGAGGGCGCTTCGTCGGTGGGCGTCCATGCGGCCCCATGCCTTCCCCTCCATGGCGTCCCGGGCGGAGCGAACGGCCCGATCGACGTCCTCTTCACCTCCTTCGGCCACTTGGGCCAGGACTTCCTCAGTGGCGGGGTTCCGGGTGGCGAAGGTCCGGCCGGACGTGGCATCCTGCCACTCGTTGCCGATCCAGAGTTGGGTGCGGATGGCGTCTTCGGACATGGGCTTTGTAGCTGGAGGAGAACGTTCCGGGCTCTGAGGGCCCGCTGATGAACCGGGTGGTCCTGTCTCCGGGCTGGAGACGAGCGATCTGGAGACGAGCGAAGGGGGCGGGCCCCAACCTGGACCCGCCCCCGTTCCATCGTCTCCTTACTTCCCGGTGAAGGACGGCGTACGCTTCTCGATGTACGCGGCCAGCCCTTCCCGGGCATCGGAGCTCTGGAAGAGCTGCTGCTGCAGTTCCCGCTCCACGGCCAGGGCGGTCTCGAAGGGGAGTTCGGCCCCGGTCTGCACCGCCCGCTTGATGAGCCCCACCGCCTTGGAGGCCCGGTTCGGGGGGGTGAAGCTCTTGGCGAACTCCATGACCTCTTCCATGAAGCTGTCCCGGTTCTCGGACTCGAAGACCCGGTTCACGATCCCCAGGTCCAGCGCCTTGTCGAAGCCGAAGACCTCGCCGGTGATCATGAGGTCGATGGCCTTGCTCTTCCCCACGATGCGAGCGAGGCGCTGGGTTCCCCCCGTGCCCGGAAGCACCCCCAGGTTGATCTCCGGGAGCCCCACCTTGCCGGCGTCCTTGCGGGCGATCCGGAGGTCGCAGGCCATGGCGATCTCCAGCCCGCCGCCCACGGTGTGGCCGTTCAGGGCCGCGATGGTGAGCTTCGGCGTCTGCTCCAGTCGGTTCAACGTCTCGTTGGCGTGGAGGCAGAAGTAGTACTTGAAGGTGGGGTCCGCCTCATTGAGCATCGAGATGTCCGCGCCGGCGCAGAAGAACTTCTCACCCCAACCGGTCACCACGATGACGGACACGTCGTTGTCCATCCGGGCCTTCAGGACGGCGGTGTCCATCTGCTGAAACATCTCGTACGTGTAGGTATTCGCCGGGGGATCGTCCAGGCTGATGATGCCCACCCGATCCTTCACCTCGTAGTGAACCAGCTTCTTTTCCGCCATTTCATGAACCTCTGTTTTTTAAGTGACCGAAGGATGCATCTAGAAACATATCAGCCTGTACGCCAGATGGAGGGCGCTCCCTCCAACCCACCGTCGGGAGCCGCGTCCCTCTTCGCTCCCATTGGGGTCAGGCATCCCCGCAGGAAGATGTGGGTCATGCTTTCCGCCAACTCGTCTGCGTTCCCGTCCCGGTCCGGACGGTACCATGTGTAGATCCAGTTCATCATCCCGAACAAGGAGAAGGTGGCCGTGCGGAGCTCCACTCCCCCCCGTGGGAGCAACTCCGCCAGGATATCGCTGGCCCGCTCCGTGTAGCGGCGCTTCTTGGCCGCCACTCCGGCCCGATACTCACCCGTCAGGACCTCGGACTCGTGGGAAAGGACCTTCATTTCCTCCCGGTTGGCCAGGAAAAAGCGGAGGTGATTCCGGATGAAGAGATGGAGGTGTGCCGCAGGGTCATCGCCACCGGGAAGCCCTTCCTCCAGGCGCTGGAGGAGGGTGCCGAAACAGTGATCCTGGATCAGGAAGAGGAGCTCCTCTTTGCTTCGGAAATAGTAATAGAGGCCCGAAAGGCTGATCCCGGTGGCCGCCGAAATATCACGGATGCTGGCTCGGTGATACCCCTTCTCCGCGAAGATCCCCGCCGACGCCCGGAGGATCCCCAGGAGCTTCTCGTCATAGGAGGGGCGAGAATCCACGCAGGGCCTCCACGATGGGATGGGAAGGGATCGGACCTGCCGCCCCGGCGTCGGGGGTCGGGAGAGTCGGACGAGCGTTCGATCGTGAACCTACGGGGATTCCGGCGCCAGGGTCAAGGGACCTGTTGCCGGGGTCCGGGTAGGTGGCATCCCCCCCAGGTGCAGCCCACGGACCCGTGGCCATGAAGGGGGGTAGATAGATTGCGGAAAGTCTCTTCCGCACGGTAGCTTCCTCCTCCCTGGCAATCCAACTTCCGGCCCCTGAACATGCCCTCTCGCCCCCTGCGGCGGACCCGGCCCGTGGTGGTCTCCGTGACCTGTCCTGGGCCGAATGCCCGGTTCACATCCGCCCGTCCGCTCCCCTTATTCGGGGCCCTCCTTGGCGTCCTGTTTCTGGGAGCAGGATGTGGTGACCTGGATTCCGGGACGCTGGTGGCGGTGGAGACGGACTCCCCGGTGCCGACCCTGCACCTCGGGAGGGACCTTCCCTCCCTCCCCGGACTCGTGGATCAGTGGGGAAGGCAACTCCCCCTGGCGGAGTTGGAGGCCCTTTGGACGGACTCCTGGGCACTTCCAGAAGAGGAGGGGCTCCGGATCCGAGCCGAGGCCGTACAGGCCCTGGTCCTGGTCCTGGAGCCTCGGCTCGACGAGAAGGAGCTGGAGGGGGAGGTGCGTCGGGTTCGGGAGGCGCTGGCCGGGGTCTCCGGGGCCCTGGACGGGCTTGAGCTGGCCAGCCTGGATGGCCCAGTGGCCGATGCCGGCCAAGCGGGAGCGAGGGCATCGGCGGCGC
Source organism: Gemmatimonadales bacterium (assembly GCA_007695225.1). GTDB lineage: Bacteria > Gemmatimonadota > Gemmatimonadetes > Longimicrobiales > Gaopeijiaceae > T3Sed10-66. The sequence continues at coordinate 13,417 of REED01000036.1, read as the reverse complement.
TGCAGGCGGGAGATCGAGCGGGGGCGCTCCGATGGGCGCTGGAAGCCTCGGACCACCTTCGCCGGGCCACCCCCGAGGTGCTGGCCCTGGCCCTGATCCGCGAAACGGAAGAGGCTCTGAAGGTTCTGGAAAGAAGTCACTCCAATCCCTCCACTTCCGCCACGGGAAGGAATTCCGGGGCTGAGACGTATTCGGAAGTGACGCGAGCCCGAATCCACCGCCTCCTTCTGGGTGCGCGTGATGCCCTGGAGGAAGGGGATCCAGCCCGCGCGCTGCGCCGGGCCTGGTATGCCGTGGGACTCCTGGAGAGTTCCTCCGACGGTCCGGACCGGAGAGAGTTGGACGAACCGAGGGAGGAAGGTCCATGAGTCGTCGCGCTGCCCGTCTAACATCTGAAACGGATCCGTCCCGGAACCGTCTTCGCCGAATCCGGCGCGGGCTCGCCGCGCTCCTCATGGGGAGCGGCCTCGTCCTGATGGTCCCCGGAATCGTTCCCGCGGCGCCGGCAGTCCTGCAGGCAGGGAACCAGGAAGGAGTCCAGGAAGGAGTCCAGGAAGGGATCGAGAACGGGATCCAGGAAGGGCAGGCCGCCGTGGCCTCCTTCCGGGTCAACATTCCCCTGGAGTCGAATCGGAGTGGACCGGTCCTTCGGGTGCCCATCGAGGGGGTGATCGAACTGGGGCTGGCACCCTTCGTGGAGCGGAGCGTCAGGGAGGCCCAGGCCATGGGGGCGAGCGCCCTGATCCTGGACATCGATACGCCCGGGGGCCGGGTGGACGCGGCGGAGCGAATCGCCGACGCCATCAGCGACTCCAGTGTCCCGGTGTTTGCCTATGTGAACCGACGGGCCCTCTCTGCTGGGGCCCTCATCTCCCTGGCCGCCGACGGGATCTTCATGCGCCCGGGGTCCGTCATCGGCGCGGCCACACCGGTGGATGGAACGGGGGAAAAGGCGCCGGAGAAGATCGTCTCGGCCATGCGGAGTTCCATGCGGTCCCTGGCCGAGGCCCGGGGACTGGATCCCGCCATTGCCGAAGCCATGGTGGACGAGGACATCCAGATCCCCTCCGTGGTGGAGGAGGGGCGTCTGTTGACCCTCACCACCGAGGAGGCCACCGATCTGGGCTACGCGGCCTCGGTGGAGAACTGGGACGCATTGATGCTGGTACTGGGTACCGACGGGAACGAGGTCCGGGACCAGGAGGTGAACTGGGCGGAACGGATCGTCCGCTTCCTCTCCCATCCCGTGGTGGCTCCCTTCCTCCTTTCCCTGGGCTTCCTGGGGCTCCTGGTGGAGATCAAGACCCCGGGCTTCGGGCTGGCGGGCGGGGCGGGAATCCTGTCCCTCTCCCTCTTCTTCGGCTCCCACCTCATCATCGGGTTGGCTGGGATGGAGGGCGTCCTCCTCTTCGGCGCCGGGCTCGTGCTCCTCCTCGTCGAGGTCTTCCTCATCCCCGGGATGGGCGTCTTCGGAATCCTGGGGGGGATCGGAATGCTCACGGGGATCTACCTTTCCCTCCTGGGGGGACTCCCCACCGCTCCCGACTTCGCCCGGGCCAGTGGCGTGCTCTCCTCGTCCCTGGTGCTGGTCCTGGCCAGCTCCTGGCTCCTCCTGCGGCGGCTCCCGTCCAACCGTCGTCTCACCCGGCTGGGAATCTTCCTGGGTGAGGTCACCGACAAGGAAACGGGCTATACTTCGGCAGTGCGGCGGATGGAGCTCACCGACCGGGAGGGGACGGCCCTCACCGACCTCCGTCCCTCAGGAACCGGCCTCTTCGGGGACGAAAGGGTGGACGTGGTCTCCGAATCGGAATGGATCGAGGCGGGAAGCCGGATCCGCATCATCTCCTCGGAAGGATATCGTCACGTCGTTCGACTCATACCGTGAGGCGTCGGCCCCCAGGGCGCGCATCCCACGGACCCCCACACGGCGCCGGGAACACCCGGCCTCGGACCTGAACCTCTCTACACCTCCGGAAGATGGAAGAACTCCTAACGCAGACCGGCACCCTGGCCCTCATCGGCCTCGTCCTCCTCACCCTCGTCCTCCTCTGGGCCATCCCGGTCCGGCTCTGGATCGAGGCCATTTCCGCCGGGGCCCGGGTGGGGATCGGCTACCTCATCGGAATGCGGCTCCGGAAGGTCAATCCTCCCGCGGTGGTTCGACCCCTGATCTGGGCCACCAAGGCGGGCATCGACCTTAAGGTGGGGGACCTGGAAGCCCACTACCTGGCGGGAGGCCGGGTGGACCGAGTGGTCCGGGCCCTCATCTCCGCCGACAAGGCCAACATCGACCTCTCCTTCCAGCAGGCGGCGGCCATCGATCTGGCGGGCCGGGATGTCTTCGAGGCGGTACAGGTGTCGGTGAACCCCAAGGTCATCGCCACCCCCCGGGTGGCGGCCATGGCCCGGGACGGGATCCAGCTCATCGCCATTGCCCGGGTGACGGTCCGGGCCAACATAAACCGCCTGGTGGGTGGTGCCGGTGAGGAGACCATCCTGGCCCGGGTGGGTGAGGGAATCGTCTCCTCCATCGGTTCCTCCGACTCCCACAAGGCGGTGCTGGAGAACCCCGACTCCATCTCCAAGACGGTGCTGGCCCGGGGGCTGGACTCAGGTACCGCCTTCGAGATCCTCTCCATCGACATCGCCGACGTGGACGTGGGCAAGAACATCGGTGCGGAACTGCAGACCGACCAGGCCGAGGCCGACAAGCGCGTCGCCCAGGCCCGGGCCGAGGAGCGCCGGGCCATGGCCGTGGCGCTGGAGCAGGAGAACCGGGCCAAGGTCCAGGAGATGCGGGCCCGCCTGGTGGAGGCCGAGTCCGAGGTGCCCCTGGCCATTGCCGGGGCCTTCAAGGAGGGGAACCTGGGGATCATGGACTACATGAAGTACCGGAACATCCAGTCCGATACCTCCATGCGGGATGCCATCGCCGGCACCGACGACGCCGGCCAGCAGCCCCAGGGCGGGAGGTAGGCCCGGATGGAGGAAGGACTCTTCCAACTCCTCTTCATCCTCTTCTTCATCGTCGCCGCCATCTTCGATGCGGTGGCCCGGAGCCGTGGAAAACGGCGCCAGATGGAGGAGATGGAGACCGAGGAAGGCGCCCAGGATGTCGGAGCCACAGCCGAGGCGGATCGAGCCGATCCGGAAGCGGCCAAGCGCCGGAGGGCGGAGCGTGCCCAGGCGCGTTGGGAGCGAATGGAGCAGCAGCGTCGGGACCGGGGGAAGGCTTCCGATGGGAGGGGCCGGGAGACTGAGGCCGCCGCTGAGACCCGGGACAGTCGCCAAGCCGGAGAGTCGGCCGGGCAGGGAAGGGGGACATCCGGGACGGAGCCGGAACGCCAGACCGCAGACTCCATGGTCCCCGACGACTTCTGGGCGATCCTTACCGGGCAGCCGTCGTCGTCCAGCAGCTCCGAGCCCGAGGCAGAGCCCCAGGTGGAGCCGGCGGAAGTCGTCATCTCCGAGGCCGAGCCGCCCAGGGAGCCCCGGATTCCCGCACCGGTCCCCTCGGATCGGTGGACCTCCGGGAGTCGAAGTGGGGCACGGACACCCAAGGCCCAGGAAGGTCCGGGGGAGACCCGGCGCTCCTCCCGGTGGATGGAAGGGGTGGGTGGGCGCGAAGACTCGTCCCGGTGGACGAAAGGGATGGACGAAGAGGAGAAGCGGGTCTATACCCTTCCGCCGGAGCCCTGGGAGGAGCTGGAGGACATCACCGCCGGGGAGATCAGTGATGGGCGGGGCCGGGTCCAGGGATCGGTGGAGGGGGCCGCGGCTACCGGTGAAGAGGGGCGACGTCGCCGGGGTTCGGGACGGGGGGCCTACACCCGACTCCTGGAGACCGGCGAGATCGAGGACATGCGCAAGGCCATCGTCCTGCGGGAAGTCCTGGGAACGCCGGTGGGCTTCCGGAAGCAAGATCGGGACTGGGATCTGGGGTAAGGGTAGGTAAGGGTAGCCAGCCCCTCTACGGCTGACCTCTCCCGGGTCTTTCGGGGCCGCGTCTCGGGGACCGCGTCTCAGATCGGCGCGTGAGGTCAGTGGACACAAGAAACGGGCGCTCCCATTGGCGGGAGCGCCCGTTTCTTGTCAGGGGGCCGTCGGGCCGGCTGCCTCGGTGACCTGCCACGAGGAAGGTGGCAGGTCACCGGGCCGCATCCGCCTCCCCTACATCTCCCCCTTCGCCATCTTCCGGAGCACGGTGTGGAGGATGCCGCCATTGTGGTAGTACTCCAGGTCCACATCGGAGTCGAGGCGGACATCGGCCTGGAACTCCACCGCGTCGCCGTCGTCCTTCCGGGCGATGACCTTTACCGTCCCATTGGCGGCCAACCCATCGGCGATCCCCTCGATGTCGAAGCTCTCGGTGCCGTCCAGCCCCAGCGAGGTGGGGGACTCCCCATCCTGGAACTGGAGGGGAAGCACACCCATCCCCACCAGGTTGGAGCGGTGGATCCGCTCGTAGCTCTCGGCAATGACCGCCTTCACACCCAGGAGGGCGGTTCCCTTCGCCGCCCAGTCCCGGGAGGATCCGGCGCCGTACTCCTGGCCGGCCAGGATCACCAGGGGGGTGCCCTTTTCCTGGTACTTCATGGCGGCGTCGAAGATGGGAAGGACCTCTCCGTCAGGAAGGTGCCGGGTGTATCCCCCCTCCTTGTCCTCCAGCATGAGGTTCCGGATCCGGATGTTTCCGAAGGTTCCCCGCATCATCACCTCGTGGTTCCCCCGACGGGATCCGAAGGTGTTGAACTCCCAGGGCTTCACACCCTTCTGCTGGAGATACCGTCCGGCAGGCTCGTCCTTGGGGATGGCGCCGGCCGGGGAGATGTGATCCGTGGTGGTGGTGTGCCCCAGTATAGCCAGGACCCGGGCTCCCTTCACATCCCGCCCGGGGGTCAGGTCCAGGCTCATCCCCTCGAAGAAGGGCGGGTTCTGGATGTAGGTGGATGCATCGTCCCACTCGTAGAGCGCCATGTCCCCCTCTGGGAGGGGGAGGGCCTTCCAGAGCTCATCTCCCTCGAAGACCTCTGAGTAGCGCCGGATGTACATCTCAGGCTTCAGGGAGCTCCGGATGGTGTCGCGGATCTCCTGCTGGGACGGCCAGAGGTCCCGGAGGAAGACCGGGTTCCCCTCGGCGTCCTCACCCAGGGGCTCCTTGTCCATGTCGATGTCGATGCGCCCCGCCAGGGAGAACGCCACCACCAGCATGGGCGAGGCCAGGTAGTTGGCACGGATCAGCGGATGGATTCGGGCTTCGAAGTTCCGGTTTCCGGAGAGGATGGCCGCGGCCACCAGCCCCTTTTCCTGGATCGCCTCGGCGATGGGCTCAGGGAGGGGGCCGGAGTTTCCGATGCAGGTGGTGCACCCATAGCCCACCACGTCGTAATGGAGCTTCTCCAGGTACGGGAGGAGTCCCGACGTCTCCAGGTAGTCCGTCACCACCTTGGAGCCCGGCGCCATGGAGGTCTTCACCCAGGGCTTCACCTGCATTCCCCGCTCCACGGCCTTCTTGGCCAGCAGCCCAGCTCCCACCATCACCGAGGGGTTGGACGTATTGGTGCAGGAGGTGATGGCCGCCATGACGATGGTGCCATCGGTGATCTCCATGGTCTGCCCGTCCATCTCGATGGTGGCCTTCCGAGGATGGCTGGACCGCGCCACCACGGTGGCCGAGTGCCGGGCGCCGCCGGTGGCGGGGACCGGCTCCGGGGCCTCACCGCCGGAGGCGGTCACCAGGGCGTCGCCACCCCCCTCGCCGGCCCAGTTCTCCGAGGGCCGGTCACCGCCATTGTCTGGAAGGGTGAACCCCTGGGGGAGAAGCCCCGCCAGGTCGCCCTGGAAGCCCTGCTTGAGATCCCGGAGGACGATCCGATCCTGGGGACGCCGGGGTCCGGCCACCGATGGCTCGATCCCCGAGAGGTCCAGCTCCAGGCTGTTGGTGTACTCCGGATCCGGGGTCTCGTCGGTTCGGAAGAGGCCCAGTTCCTTCGAGATGGTCTCCACCCGCTTCACGAGTCCCGGGTCACGCCCCGTGCCCTCCAGGTAGCGAAGGGTCTCCTCATCCACCGGGAAGAATCCGATGGTGGCGCCGTACTCCGGCGACATGTTGGCAATGGTGGCCCGGTCCGGCAGGGGGAGGGCGGACAGCCCCTTTCCGTAGAACTCCACGAACCGCCCCACCACGCCGTGGGCCCGGAGGAGCTCGGTGACCCGGAGCACCAGGTCGGTGGCCGTGGCTCCTTCGGGAAGGGAGCCGGTGATCTTCACCCCCACCACCTCAGGGAGAAGCATGTAGTAGGGCTGCCCCAGGAGGACGGCCTCGGCTTCGATTCCGCCCACGCCCCAGCCCACCACGCCCAATCCGTTGATCATGGTGGTGTGGGAGTCGGTACCCACCAGGGTGTCGGGGTAGGCCACATGGGCCCCGTCCTCCTCCCGGCGATGCATCACCGAGGCCAGGTACTCCAGGTTCACCTGGTGGACGATCCCTGTGCCCGGGGGGACGACGCTGAAGTCCTTGAAGGCCTCCTGGCTCCAGCGGAGGAGGGCGTACCGCTCCCGGTTCCGCTCCATCTCCTTCTCCACATTCAGACGATAGGCGTCCTGGGAGCCGAAGTAGTCCACCTGTACCGAGTGGTCGATGACCATGTCGGCGGGGACCACCGGGTTGATGCGCTGCGGGTCTCCCCCCATGGAGGCCAGCCCGGAGCGCATGGCCGCCAGGTCCACCACCGCCGGAACCCCGGTGAAGTCCTGCAGGACCACTCGAGAGGGCATGAAGGGGAAGTTGGCGCCGGCGTTACTGGGGCTCCACGCGGCCACGGCCTTCACGTCCGCCTCGGACACGTATCCCTTGCCGGCGTTCCGGAGGGTGTTTTCCAGGAGGATCCGCATGGAGAAGGGAAGGCGGTCGATGGAGGTGATCCCCTCTTCCTCCAGCTTCGAGATGCGGTAGAATGCGGTCTTCCCCTCGGGAAGGTCCACGGTGGTGCGTGCGCCGAACGGATCGTTGCTGTGTTTCGCCACGGTCGAGTCCCTGCCGCGTAGAAGGATTACGGATTCCCATGGACGGGAGAGCGCCTAAACCTACGAAAAGTCAAGGGGTAAGGACAGGGACGGAAGCTCGACTTGCCTGTGACCCCGCCGGTGCCTCATGATGGCGCCACCTCTGCTCCCTCCTTGCCGCCAAGGCCCCATCCGCCATGCCCTGCGCCACCGTCCACATGCAGCTCTCCCACCGGCTCTTTCGACGCTGGCGGAAAGAGCCGTTCTCCGCTCCCATTCTCCTCTCCGACCCCCGAGTGGAAGAGGCCTTTCTCCATGGGGCCATGGGACCGGACATGGGGTTCATTCCCGGAGCCGATCGCCTCGTCTCGGAGGTGGCCCACTACCTGCGCCCCGGGGACCTGGCCCGCGCCCTCCTTCGGGAAGCCGGATCTCCGGTGGAGGAGGCTTTCGCATGGGGGTGGGCCTCCCACGTGCTGGGGGACGTGGAACTCCATCCCGTGGTGGGACGCGCAGTGGGGGAGTTGCTTCATGGGGACCGGGATCGGCGGGTGGATGCGGCGGAGAATGTGGAGGCCCACGTGAGCCTGGAAGTGGGGCTGGACCTGTGCATCTACCACGCGGGACGGCGTTCCGGAGAGGGCCTTCCCCGTCCCCCTGCCATTCCCCACTTCCGGGGGAGCCGGATCCGACACCTGACCCGGGCGCTGGAGGAGACCTACGGCCTGCCGTGGGATGGGAAGGAGCTCCTGCGCGCCCACCAGCGGGCCGCCCGTCTCACCGCCTGGTGGCCTCGGGCGCTGGAAGCGTTGGCGCTCCGACGGGGGTCCCAACCGGAGGAAGAGGGTGTGCGGCCGGTGCGATGGCTTCTGGATGGTGCCCAGGCCTTTACCGAGCGGGGGTCCGCCGTCCGGGGATTCCTGGGGGTCCGTATTCCCCCGGGGTGGGTCATGGAGGAGGTGAACCGGCGGATGGAGGGATTCGAGGACCGATTCCAGGCGTTGGTGGACTCAGGGCTGGAAGGGATGGAGAACCGGAACCTGGAGACCGGTGAAACGGCGGGGCCGGGATTGGGGCACCCCGCCTCCGACGAAGTGGCGGAGCGAGTGGAGCGGATCCGGTCCATCCCCCTCCCTTCCGTCCCCTGACCTCCACCGAGCGGAGCTCCGCGTGAAGCGCAGTGAGGTCTTCGCCCGGGACGCGAATCTGTGCGTCTATTGCGGCGAGGGCCCCCCCGACGTGGAACTCACGGTGGACCACGTGGAGCCCAGGATGCGCGGTGGCGACAACAGCTCGGGGAACCTGGTCACGGCGTGCGTGGCTTGTAATCGGTCCAAGGGAGGTCTGGCGGCCTGGGCCTGGCTCCAGGACCGGGAGGAGGAGCGGAACCGCTTCCTGACCCGGGCCACGCACGTATGGCCCCGGCTTCGGGCGGCGGTCCGGGAGGCGGCCGGAAAGGGCGCCGGGTAGGAGGGCTCTGCAGACTCCCCTCCGACCTCAGGTGGCCGCTCAGGTCGCCGATCAGGTCGCCGCCTTCCGGAGGCTGGAGATCTCGGCGTTCAGCACCCCGCCCAGGATGATGACCATGCAGGAAAGCCAGATCCAGAGGAGGGAGGCGAGGCCGGCCCCGATGACCTGCGCTGAAAGGCTGACGAGGGCTTCCGCCTCGGTGAGGGCCGGCGCCGTATCCCCCACGATTCCCAGGTAGGAACGGAAGCCGAGGGACACGGCAATGATCCCCACCACCCCGAGGATTGCCCCCGGCACCGCGTCCCGCCAGCGGTTGGGAACGTCGGGGCCCAGCCGATAGAGGGCCGTCAGGAAGCCGATGCAGATCAGCAGGACGGTGGGCCACTCCAGCAACGTCCAGGTCAGACGGAAGGCCTCGCTCAACCCGAGCCATGCCGCCACTGCATGGGCGCCACCGAGGAGGGGCCCCACCACGATGAGGGCCAGGACCAACGTCCCGGTCAACAGCGCGCCCAGGGAAAAGAGGAATCCAAGTCCCCATACCGCCGCCATCCCCCGCCCATCCTCCACCTGGTAGGCCACCTCCAGGGTGTTGATGGTGGAGCGGAAGATCCGGCTGGCCAGGAAGAGGGTGATGAGAAGGCTCCCCAGGGCGAAGGCGGTTCGCTCTTCCTGGATGAGGCCCTGGATCATGGGAACGAAGACGTCCTGAGTGACCTCGGTGGCGAAAACCCGTTCGATCCCGGCCAGGATGGTGCGCTCCGCGGCGGCCGCTTCCTCCGGCCCGACGAACCGCTCGAGAAACCCGAGTCCCGTGCCCACGATCCCGATGATGGGGAAGATGGATAGGATGGCGTAGTAGGTCATCTCCGCCGCCAGCCCCATTCCCCGGACCTCCAGGAACCGGTCGATGACCCGAAGTCCCAGGTGGGGCAGGCTGATACCGCCGATGCGGATCCGGCTCTCGACAGCCGCCTGTTCCACCCGGACGCGCAGGCTCTCGCTCATCGTCGTGTGTCGGGGGGCCCGGGGGGGGGCGTGGACGCAGGGGTGGACGGAGCTGGCGTCGGCACGATCCCCTTCGTGCCTACGGCCTGGATCTCCCTGACCAAAGCCGCTACCGCGGCCAGGTCCTGCACCGCCAGGCCCAGGGACTTGAAGACCGTCCGGTCCCCAGGGGATGTCCGGCCTTGCACCCGGCCTTGCACTGCAGCGCCCTCCAGGAGTTCGCCCAACTCCCCCAGGATGTGGGCGTCGTCCACGGCGCCCTCCTCCCGGGGAATGAGGAAGTCTCCCGCTTCCGCCATGGCCGACTCCCGGCGATCCACGTAGAAGCGGGCCTGCTGGATGGCCAGGGTGTCCAGCTCCCGGGTGTCCGGGGTGTAGGCCCCCACGGCGTTCACATGGGTCCCGGGGGCGATCCACTCCCCCTTGAGGATGGGGGTGGGGGAGGCGGTGACGGTGCAGATCACATCGGCGTCCCGCACCGCGGATTCCGGGTCCGGTGCGACGACGATCTCGATCTCCCGCATCGGGGGCAAGCCGCCCCTGGGAGCTCCCTGTCCCGTGGGCATTGAGCCCCCCGAGGGCCTCTCCAGGGGCGCCGACCTTCCCCGGGCTTCGAGTCGCGCCCGGGCTTCGGCCACGAACGCCCGGGCATGGTCTGCGGTCCGGGACCAGACCCGGACCCTCCGGATGGGCCGGACGGCGAGGAGCGCCTCCAGGTGGCTTCGGGCCTGGACCCCGGCACCCAGGATGGCCAGATCCATCGAATCTTCCCGGGCCAGGAGGCGTGTGGCCAGGGCGCTGGCGGCGGCCGTGCGGAGGCTGGTGACGGACTCGGCGTCCACCACGGCCCGGAGTCCACCCGTCTCCGTGTCGAAGAGGAGGATCACCCCCTGGTGCGAGGGGAGACCCTGGTCGTGATTCCCGGGGAAGAGGCTGAGGAGCTTGGCTCCCAGCGCCGCCGGTCTCGCTACGTGGGCAGGCATCACCAGGAAATGGTCCCGGCCGCCAGGAAGGGTCAGGAGGGTGCGCAGCGGCTGGATGGCCTGACCCTGAACCAGCGATCGAAAGGCGCCCTCCACCGCCTCCAGGCAGAGGGCCGGAGAGAGATGGGCTTCCACCGCCTCCCGGTCCAGGAAGAGGACCGAGGGGGGCCTCTCCATCTCCCCACCAATCGGACGAGGCGTTTTTCCGGGGGCTTCAGGCGGGATCATGGTCGCCTCCCCGAGGGTGGTCCGAGTCCAAGGGTGGTCCGAGTCCAAGGCGAGCGGGGGAGAAGGGATCGGCCCCTCCCGCCTCGGCGTTCGTCCCGGTGAAACGCACCGGAACGCCGGCCATGATGTCCACCATTCGCGTCGCCAGTGCTGGAGCGAACTTGAACGCGTGCCCCGAGCCTCCTCCCAGGAGGAGCACCCGGGGAAATACCGGATGACGTCCGGCCAGAAAATGCCCGTCGGCCGTATTGGTATAGAGACAGACCGAGGCCTCACGCCGGGAGCCCGCCACGCCGGGGACGAGGCGGTTGAGGAGGGAACGGACGGCTTCCTCCTCCTCCGGCTCCACCTCTCGCCGAACCCGATCCGGATGCACCTTCTCCCCGTCGTGATGCAGGGCCGCCTTCATCCCGTCGCCCACGTCGGGGATGAGGTAGACATAGCGGCCCCGCTCGAATTCCCACAGCACCACCGGAAGGTCGTCTGGGTCCTGGGCGATGAGTTCCCGGGAGCGGAGGGGACCTCCGTTTCGCAGGGGCGGGAGGGGGGGTCTGTCGAACCAGAAGGAGACCTGTCGTTCCACCTCCAAGCCGCAGAGGGGGGTGCCCCCCAGGGCGAGGGCGTCCTGCAGCCACGGGCCCGGGGCCAGGATCAGCGTCCGAGTCCGGACCACGTCGTGGGCGGTGGTAAGGGTGACCCCTTCACCATCCGCCACCCAGTTCCGGAGCTCCTGGCCACCGCGAATCTGGGCTCCATGGCGCCGGGCGCTCTTGAGGGCGGCCTCGATGGCCTGCTCCGGAAAGAGGACGCCCGCGCCCTCCTCGTAGACCGCCGTGTGATCCTGGGGGACCCTCAGGCGGGGGACCTCGGTTCGCAGCTCCCGGGAGGAAAGGACACGGTGGGGGATTCCATGGAGACGGGCAGAGGCCAGGGTTCCCTGGATCACCGACCCCTTTCCATTCCCAACCATGAGGGCCCCCGTCCGCTGAAAGAGCTCCGTGCCCGTCTCCCTTCCCAGCTCCTTCCATTGGTCCCAGGCCTCCTGCACCAGGGGAACATAGAGAGGGTGCTCGAAATAGGCGGCGCGGATGATGCGGGTCCGGCCATGGGAGGAGCCAAGGGTGTGGGGTGGGTGATGGCGGTCCAGCCCCAGTGCCCGGACCTTCCGGCGGGCCAGCTCCCGAAGAGTCAGCGCACCCAGGGCGCCCAGCCCAACGACGACGGCATCATAGGTGGTGGTCAGGGTCTCATCCTCCGGAGAGGGGTCTGTATGATGAACGCTGGGAGAAGAGCTTCGGGTGGGGGGAAGGTCGGGGCGGGATGTGCGGAGCGGTCGGGAAACAAACCAGCGGTTGCCCCCCGGAGTTCCCGCCGGACTCGAGGGTCAGGCGGGGCACCGGGGACGCGCTGGTTCCGTCTGCCTGAGCGGGCCCCGGGTGCCTGGCCGCTGGCATCTCTCCCGGATCAGAGGGCACCCCTTCAGAAGACACCCTTTCAGAAGGCACCCCTCAGGAACTGAATCCCCAGGACACCGCTGAGTTGATCCGCGCCTCCAGCGGACCCCCGGAGCTCCACGAACGGGGCGAAGCCCCGCTGCTGGAAGCGGACGCCCCCAATGAAATTCGCACCCACCTTCGTGCTGGAATCACCCAGGTCCGGATTCAGTCGCCCCACGTGGAGGCCCGTCCCGACATACGAGCGAGCTCCCTCGCCACCAAGTGGGAAGAGGGGGAGAAGGAGGGCCAGGTTCCCTTCGGTCCAACTCCCCGCCGTGGGCCACCCTCGATGGAAGGATCCCGCCAGCTCCAGCCGGGAGACCAGGGCCCCGGGGTCATCGGACACCACGCGCTCCAGTGGAAGGGTGCCTCGAACGCCCACCCCGAAGTCGGTCTCACTTCCGTACTCCACGAAGGTGGCGCAGCCCGCCAAGAGAAACGCAAAGGCCGCCAGGAGAGGGAGTCGGAGGAAGGCGTTGGTAGGGGTCATGGGTTGCATGGGGCTGGGAATTGAAGATGGGGAAGAGGGGGTCCGGTCGATCATCTCATCGGCCCTTCTTGAGGAACATGAAACCTCCGAGCACAAGGACGGCGACCCCCACTCCGATGGCCAGGACCACCATGACGGCCGCACCCAGGACCGCCGCCAGGGTGTCCCAGAAGCCAAACGTGGCGATCAGGACCACGATGAGGAAGAAGAGCAGAATGCCCATGGGCCGTGCCTCCTTGGGGAGAGGTGGTCGATGCGTCCAAAGCACACCGGGGTCTGTCGTGATCCAGGGCCCTCCTCGGAACCAGGAGCCCGGGAGTGGGCCGGAGCCGGGGAGTGGGCCGAAGCCCGGGAGGGCAGATGGAAAACGTCTCCCTTGATCAGCGTGGCCATGCTTGGCGCTGCACACCCAGACTCCTGATTCGGCTACTCCGATCTTGTGCTGGAGTTCATTCCCCGTTCCCTGCCAGCTCCGATGGCGCTCCCAGGCGGGGTCCGGTGCAGTCCTGGGGCCCGGTCCTCTGGAACCCCCGGGGAACACACTGGGGGGGACGGCCAGCCCCGTCTCCCCAGGGCTTGTCTCACACCTTCGAAGGGGCGAAAATCCCAATCGTGGTCAGTGACCACAGGTCCACGCCAGTGTCGCCGGGATGGCGGAATCGGTAGACGCGGAGGTCTCAAAAACCTCTGGGAGCAATCCCTTGCGGGTTCGAGTCCCGCTCCCGGTACTC
>REED01000126.1 GCA_007695225.1 Gemmatimonadales bacterium | reverse complement strand
CCATCATCGAGGAGTACGGCGCCGACACCTTCCGCCTCTACCTCATGTTCCTGGGCCCCTTCGAAGAGGGGGGCGACTACCGGGACGCGGGGATCCAGGGGCCCTTCGGATTCCTGAAGCGCCTCTGGGAGACGGTGGTTCCGGTGGAGGACCTCCTGGACGGGATGCCGGATCCGGAGGTGGAGCGAAAACTCCATCAGACCATCGAGCAGATCACCCGCCAGATGCCGGAACTGGGCTACAACACCTCCATCGCCGCCATGATGGAGTACCTGAACATGGTACGGGCCGGAGGACGCCAGGCCGCCCGGGGCGAAGTGGAGCCCCTGGTCGTGCTGATCGCCCCCTTCTGCCCCCATCTCGCCGAGGAGCTCTGGAGTCGGCTGGGCCACGAGGGGAGTGTCTTCGACGGCGCCCCCTGGCCCACCTTCGATCCCGAGAAGCTCGTCCAGGACACGGTGACCCTGGCGGTGCAGGTGAACGGGAAGGTCAGGGGGACCCTGGAACTCCCGGCCGGCGCCGACCAGGAGGCGGCCCTGGCCCAGGCGAAGACGGAGCCCAACGTGGCCCGACACCTGGAGGGTGTGGAGATCCGCCGGGTCATCCATGTCCCGGATCGCCTCCTGAACCTGGTGGTGGGGTGAACCCCCATCCGTTTCGCAGCCACTCCTGACCCCATCGACCCCGGCCCCATTCCCATGAGCGATTCCACGAGCCCCTTGGCCACGAAATCCATGGCCACGAGCCCCCTGGAGCTTCCCGATTCCGACACCCTGCGCCTGGCCATCGACGCCGTTCGCGTCCTCTCCATGGACGCGGTGCAGAAGGCCGATTCGGGACACCCGGGTACGCCCATGGCCCTGGCCCCCGCCGGCTACCTCCTCTGGCGTCATCACCTTCGCCACAACCCGGCGAACCCCGACTGGGCGGACCGGGACCGGTTCGTCCTGTCGGTGGGACACGCCTCGATGCTCATCTACTCCCTTCTCCACCTCACCGGATACGACCTCCCGCTGGAGGAACTGAAGAACTTCCGCCAGTGGGGGAGCCGGACCGCGGGTCACCCGGAGTTCCACGAGACGCCGGGGGTGGAGACCACCACCGGCCCCCTGGGGCAGGGAGTGGGGAACTCGGTAGGCATGGCGCTGACGGAGCGTTGGCTCGCCCATCGGTTCAACCGGCCGGGGCACATCGTGGTGGACCACTTCACCTGGGCCTTCTGCTCCGACGGGGACCTGATGGAGGGGATCTCCCACGAGGCGGCGGAGATCGCCGGCCACCAGCGGTTGGGGAAGCTCGTCTGGATTTTCGATGACAACGAGATCACCATCGAGGGCTCCACCGACCTCGCCTCCTCCACGGACCAGTTGAAGCGCTTCGAGAGCTACGGGTGGCACGTCCAACGGGTGGAGGACGGGAATGACCTGGAGGCCCTGGACCGGGCCATCCGGGCGGCCCGGGAGGAGACGGGGCGACCGTCCCTCATCGCCCTTCGCACCATCATCGCGTGGGGAAGCCCGGGGAAGGCCGGAACCGCCGACGCCCACGGCGCCCCCCTGGGGGAGGAGGAGATCCGTCTCACCAAGGAGAACCTGGGCTACCCCAGCCAGGAGCCCTTCTGGGTGGCGGACGAGGCCCGGGGAGAGTGGGAAAAGGCCCTGCCCCGGGGCGCGGCTCTCCAGGCGGGATGGGAGGAGCGGATGGAGGCCTATCGCGCCGCCCATCCCCAGGACGCCGCCGAGTTGGAGCGCTTCCTTTCCGGCGAGCTCCCCGATGGGTGGGAATCGGCGATCCAGGAGTCCATTCAGGGCTTCCGGGCCGCCGGGAAGGCCCAGGCCACCCGGGGCTCCTCGGGAAAGGTCATCCAGCCCCTGGCGGAACAGATCCCGAACCTCCTGGGGGGCTCCGCAGACCTGGCTCCCTCCAACAAGACGGAGATCGATGCTGCCGACTCCTTCCTCCCCGGCACGCTGGGGGGAAGGAACCTCCACTTCGGGGTCCGGGAGCACGCCATGGGCTCCATCCTGAACGGTATGGCCCTCCACGGCGGCGTCCGGGTCTACGGGGGCACCTTCCTCATCTTTTCCGACTACATGCGGCCGGCCATCCGACTGGCCGCCCTCATGGGGCTCCCCGTCACCTACGTCTTCACCCATGATTCCATCGGACTGGGGGAGGACGGACCCACCCATCAGCCGGTGGAGCAGCTCCTGGCCCTCCGGAGCATCCCGGGTCTCATGGATCTCCGACCGGCGGACGCCCTGGAGACCGCCCAGGCCTGGCAGATGGCGCTGGAGCGGACCGACGGCCCCGCCTTCCTCTCCCTGACGCGCCAGAACGTGCCCCCCCTGGACCGGAGTCGAACCGCGGACCCTGCCGGACTCCGCCGGGGCGGCTACATCTTCCGGGAGGCCTCGGGCGGAGCGCCCGACCTCATCCTGCTGGCCTCGGGCTCGGAACTCCATCTGGCCCTGGAGGCCGCCGACGCCCTTGAAGCGGAAGGGACGAAGGTGCGGGTGGTGAGTCTTCCCTCGTGGCATCTCTTCCAGGAGCAGGACCGGGACTATCGGGACCAGATACTCCCCCCCTCGGTGACGGCCCGGGTCTCGGTGGAGGCGGGGACCACCCTGGGGTGGGATCGGTGGGTGGGGCTCCAGGGACAAGCCGTGGGGCTGGACCACTTCGGAGCCTCCGCGCCGGCCCCGGTCCTCTTCCGGGAGTTCGGCGTCACCACCGAAGCGGTGCTGGCCCGGTCCCGGGAAGTACTGGAGGGGGAGACGCCCGCTTAGCCGCGGCCTCCATGGGCGGGGGGGGATCCTTGCCCCTCCGATGCGTCCTTTACAGATTCCACCCTTTGCATTTTTGAGCCTTTGCATTTTTGAGAAGAATCCAGTGCACCTTCCCCCGGAAGCGCGGCTTCCGAGGACCCCGTTGACTGGAGAGGCGATGTCCCGACGGCTTCCTGGAAACGATGCGGATGTGCCATCCCGAACCACCCGACTGCTCTCGGGCGGACGGGTGGGTTCTACCGTGGCACTCTTCGTTCTCCTTTCCCTCTTCTGGCTTCTCCTCTCCGGACGGATCGGTCTTCAGTACGCCATCTTCATGGTGAGTACCGTGGGCCTGGTGCTGTATATGAATCCGGAGCGGCCCTTCTCCCTTGCCGACCCTTCCCGGGACCGGGGGATCTCCGGCCTCCTAATGGGAGCCGTCTACCTCTTCCGCTATCTCGGCTGGCTCCTCTGGAACGTGACCACCGCCAACCTGGACGTAGCCCGGAGGATCCTGGACCCCAGGCTCCCCATCCGCCCACAACTGTTCGTCTTCCGGACCCAGCTCCAAGATGACGTGGCCCGGGTCCTGGTGGCGAACTCCATCACCCTGACGCCCGGCACCGTCACCATCGACCTGGACGGGGACAGCTACCTGGTCCACGCCATCCATCCCGAGACGGCGAACGCCGCCACTTCGGGAGCCCTCCAGAACGTGGTGGGGCCCATCTTCGGGGAGGCGCCGGAACTCCCTCCCAAGGTCCACTGGTCCCTCTCCTACCGGGAACTGGTCCTGGACGGACGGGTCCGGGCTCCCCGCGGCTTCCCGGGGACGGAGGCCAACGGGGCCCACCCGGTGGACCCCGATATCGGAACGGGAGAGGCATCGTGATCGGTGCGCTCCTGGCCCTGGCCATCTTCCTGACCCTCCTCGTCGGCGGAAACTTCATCCGGGTGGTGAGGGGGCCCTCCCTCTTCGACCGCCTCCTCGGGGTCGGCGCCATCGGAACCAACGCGGTGGTCCTCCTGGCCGTCATCGGCTTCATCTACGGACGCCCCGACGGCTTCCTGGACCTGGCCATCACCTACGCCATCCTCAACTTCATCGGGGTTGTGGCCGTCGCCAAATTCCTGGACCGGAAGCGGTTCGAGGATGTGGACAGTGACGCCGCCGGGGCCACCCTGGAGGAGGGAGCATGATCCAGACCGCGGTGGCCATCGTCTTCATGGCGGGGGGAGCGTTCTTTCTCATGGTGAGCACGGTGGGGCTCCTCCGACTCCCCGATTTCTTCACCCGGGCCCATGCCGTGGGAAAGTCGGAGACGCTGGGGTCCCTCCTGGTCCTCATCGGGCTGGCCATTCACAACGGGTGGCAGCTGGAGAGCGGGAAGCTCTTCCTCATCGTGGTCCTGGTGGCGGTCACCAACCCTTCCGGGATCCACACCCTCACCCGCGCCGCCCTCCGGAAGGGGATGGAGATCTGGATCCACCCGGACGACCGGGCCCGGACCCCGGCCCCGCCGGCTGAGGAAACCTGGGACACCACGGAGATCCGCCCATGATCTGGCAGCTCGACTTCTGGCTCATGGTGGTCCTCATCGCCATGGCGGTGGTGGCCCTGGAGGTCCGGGACCTCCTGGCTGCGGTGGGCGTCCTCACCGGCTACAGCTTCCTCATGGCCCTTCTCTTCGCCGAGCTGGGCGCCCCCGACGTGGCGCTCACCGAAGCGGCCCTGGGGGCCGGACTCACCGGGGTCTTCCTCCTGGTGGCCCTGGCCGTCATCGACCGGAAATCGGAGGACTGATGCGACTCCTCGGACTCCTGATGGTGACCCTCCTGGCCGGCTTCACGGTCTGGGCCGCACAGGACCTTCCTGCGCGGGGGGATCCGGGGGCGCCGGCCTCCGTCAACCCGCAGGTCTCGGTCTATTACATCGAGAACGCGTACACCGACAGCGCCACTCCCAACATGGTGACGGCGGTGCTGGCGGACTATCGGGGGTTCGATACCTTCGGTGAGGCGGTGGTGGTGGTGACGGCGGCCCTCTCCTGTCTTCTCATCCTCCTCCGTCGTCGCGAGGACGAAGAAGGGGGAGGACTCTTCCCTCCCCCGACGGGTGGGGCCGGGAAGGATGGATCGGGAAGGGAGGGCATGGCATGACCAGCCGCTTCGACTCCCTCTTCCTGGAGGTGGTGGTCAAGGCCATGGTGCCCCTGATCCAGGTCTTCGCCTTCTATGTCATCACCCATGGGCACTACTCCCCAGGTGGGGGCTTCCAGGGCGGGGTGATGCTGGCGGCCTCCATCATCATCCTCCGGGTCACCTTTGGGGAGGAGTCCTACCACCGCTTTCCCCGGGAAGCAGGGATCGTGCTGGCAGGCGTGGGGGCTCTGGCCTTTGCCGTTCTGGGATTCGCCTCCGTGATCTTCGGGGGGAATTTCCTGGAATACCCCCTCGTGGTGCCGGGAGCCGACCCCGTGGTCCTCCGCTACTGGGGGATCTTCTTTGCGGAGGTCTTCATCGGCTTCCTCGTCTGGGGAGCGCTGGTAGCCATCTACGACGCCCTGGAGACGGGGGGAGTCGAATGACCGCGGATTTCCTGGTAGGCCATTATCCCTTCGCCCTCATCTCCACCCTGTTGGCCATCGGGCTGTATGGGATGACCCTGAAGCGGAATCTCCTGAAGAAGGTCATCGGGATGACCATCTTCCAGACCTCCATCTACCTCCTCTTCATCCAGGGGGCCACGCAACAGGGAGCCACCATCCCGGTGCGCTCCGCCGAGCTGGGCACGGATGCGGCCCTCTACATCAACCCCCTCCCCCAGGTCATCGTCCTGACCGCCATCGTGGTCGGTGTCGCCATCACCGGGGTGGCCCTCTCCCTCCTCCTCGTCGTCTTTCGTCGATACGGCACCCTGGATGAGGACGAGATCCTCCGGCAGATGAGGCAGACGGCGTGAGCCAGGTCCCGGTTCTCATTCCGACACTCCTCCTCCTCGCCTCCCTCCTCAGCCTCCTGGTGGGGCTGAAGAGTCGGCGGGGTGCCCACCTCCTGGCCCTGGCGGGGATGGTGGGGGCCTTCTCCGCCTCCGTGGCGGGCCTCCGGTCGGTGGTCGCCACCGGGGAGCCGCTGCGGTATGCCATGGGGAACTGGCTCCCGCCCATCGGGATCGAGTTCGTCATGGACTCCCTGGCGGCCTACATGGTCACCCTCATCACCTTCGTGGGGCTGGCGGCGCTCATCTACGCCCCCCGCTCCCTGGCTCGGGAGGCCCGGGGGAAAGAGGGAATGGCCTATCCCGCCATGGCGCTGGTGGTGGCAGGGCTCACCGGGATGTGCCTCACGGGGGACGTCTTCAACCTCTACGTCTTCCTGGAGATCTCGGCGCTGGCGGCCTATGCCCTCCTCTCTATCGGGGACCGGGGGGGGCCGGTGGCGGTCTTCCGCTACCTCATCATCGGAGCGGTGGGGGGCGGGTTCTACCTGTTGGGGGTGGCCTACCTCTACTTCTCCACCGGGACGCTGAACATGGCGGACCTGGCGGTTCGCCTACCGGAACTGGTGGAGTCCCGGGCCATCATCGCCGCCGCCGCCCTCATGGTCATCGGGCTGGCCGTGAAGATGGCCCTCTTCCCGTTCCATTTCTGGCTCCCCGACGTCTACACCAGCTCCCCTTCCGCCGTGACGGTGCTCATCGCGCCCATCATGACGAAGGTGTCGGCCTACGCCATCATCCGCCTCTTCCTGGATGTCTTTCCGCCGGGATACTTCACCACCACCCTCCCCATCGCCAGCACCATCGGGTGGGTTTCGGCGGCGGGGATCCTGTATGGATCCATCCTGGCCATCGGGCAGCAGGACATCCGGCGGATGCTGGCCTACTCCTCGGTGGGACAGCTTGGGTACATCGGCCTTGGGATCGGTCTGGCCAATCCCATCGGGATGATCGGAGGCCTCCTCCACATCCTGAACCACGCCCTCATGAAGGCCCTCCTCTTCATGGTGGCGGGGGCGGTGCGCCTGCAGCATGGCACCACCCGGATCCCTGAGTTCGTCGGCGTGGGAAGGGCCATGCCCTGGACCATGGTGGGGATGGTCATCGCGGTCCTGGCCATGGTGGGGATTCCCCCCACCGCCGGGTTCTTCTCCAAGGTTTATCTGATGATCGGCGCGGTACAGGCCGACGCCTGGGTCTGGTTCGCCGTCATCATCATCTCTTCGCTGCTTTCAGCCATCTACTTCTTCCGTATGGTGGAGTTCGTCTTCCGGGATGTGGAGGACGCCGAGCGAAGCGCCGATGATTCCGCCACGGGAGGAGTCTCGGCGGACGAACTTCGGGACGCCGTGGCCGGTGAGGTCCCCCCTTCCATGTTCATCCCCATCGCCATTCTCTCGGCGGCGGTGATCCTGGTGGGCGTGTTCAACTTCCTCATCGTGCGGGCTCTTCTCGAGCCTGCCGTCGCACCGCTCCTGGGAGGCTGACGCATGGACGGCTTCCTTGATCTGGCTCCCCTTCTGGCCATCCTGGCCTCCGCCGTGGCGGCGGTGGTCGTCCCCATCACCGGGGAGAAGCGCCGGAACCTGAGGGAAACGTGGACGGTGCTCGCCGCCGTGGTGAAGTTCACCCTCATCGCCATGATGATTCCCGGCGTCCTGGCCGGGGAACGGTACGGGATGGACCTGCTGGAGATCGCCCCGGGGATCTCACTTTCCCTTCGGGTGGATCCGGCGGGGCTCCTCTTCGCCACCTCGGCGTCGTTCCTCTGGATCCTCACCTCGTTCTACGCCTTCGGCTACATGCGTGGGGCCAACGAGGCCAAGCAGAGTCGATTCTTCTCCATGCTGGCCGCCTGTCTGTCGGCCACCATCGGACTCTGCTTCTCAGGGAACATCCTCACCTTCGTGATCTTCTACGAGATCCTGTCGGTGGCCACCTATCCCCTGGTCATCCACTCGGGCTCCAAGAAGGCCTACGAGATCGGGCGCCAGTACCTCATCTACGCCCTCACCGCCGGGATCGCCCTGGTGGCGGGTCTGGCCGCCATCTACGCCGTCACCGGGACGCTGGACTTCCAGCCCGGCGGGTTCCTGGACGCCGACATGGGGATGGGCTTCCTCTGGATGGTCTTCCTCCTCTTCGCCCTGGGCTTCGGGGTGAAGGCGGGTGTCATGCCGCTGCAGTCGTGGCTCCCCAACGCCATGATCGCGCCCACGCCGGTTTCGGCCCTCCTCCACGCCGTGGCGGTGGTGAAGGCCGGTGTGTTCGGCTTCGTGCGGCTGGTGGGCTACATCTTCGGACCGGAGCTCTTCGGCGAGATGGGGGCGGCCACCTTCCTGGCCATCTTTGCGGCCATCACCATCCTGGTGGCGTCCCTCATCGCCATCACCAAGGACGACCTGAAGGCACGACTGGCCTACTCCACGGTGGGTCACCTCTCCTACATCGTCCTGGGCATCGCCATCCTGGCTCCCCAGGCCATGCTGGGGGCTGCGTTCCATATGATCACCCACGCAGCCATGAAGATCACCCTCTTCTTCTGCGCCGGAGCCATCTATGTGCATACCGGCAAGAAGAAGGTGAGTCAGCTCGACGGCATCGGCCGCCAGATGCCCCTCACCATGGCGGCCTTCGGGGTGGGAGCGGTGGGACTGGCCGGAGTGCCCCTGGTGGGCGGATTCGTGTCCAAGTGGTACCTGGGGGTGGGAGCGTTGGACGCCGGCCTCCCCATCTACCTCTGGGTCTTCCTCCTCAGTGGACTCCTGAACGCGGCGTATCTGGTGCCCATCGTGACCCGGGCCTTCCTCCGGAGCTCCCCGGATCACACGCGGGTCGATGAAGCCTCGCTTCTCATGGTGATCCCCATCAGCATCACCATGCTCTTCGCCCTCCTCCTGGGAATCCATCCGGACGGGGTGTTCCGCTTCTTCTCCCTGGCGGAGGCCATCGTGGCGTCGGTGACCGGGGTGACCTTCACGGGTGGCATGTGATGAGACTGAACATCTGGCAGCTTCTCTTCGGTTTCGCCCTCCTGGGTTCGCTGGTGCTCGGGCTGATGCAGCGCAAGGAGTGGGTCTATCTCTGGGATTTCCCCCTCTTCTTCGCCCTCACCGGCCTTCTGGGGTGCCTCTTTCTTTCATGGGTGGCCAAGGGGCTGGTGAGTCCCCTCCTGGATCGACCGGAGGACTTCTACGATGCATCCGAAAAGGATCCGGACTGGAGTGGTGAGAGCCCGGCGGTGGCTCCGCCCTCGTCCACATCCCGGGGCCGCACCCGGGTCGGAAAGGAGGGCTGAGCCGTGCTGGGACTCATACCTCCCGGGTTGATCCTCATCGTGGGGGCGATCCTGATCCCCCTGGTCCCCGCTCGTGCGCGCTCGTGGGCCTTCCTGGTCTTCCCCGCCCTGGCGGTGGCGGTCCTGGCCAACCTGCAGCCGGGCGAGCACCTGGGGTGGGGCTTCGCCACCTACGAACTGCAACTCCTGAGGGTGGATGCCCTCTCCCTTGTCTTCGGGTGGGTCTTCGCCCTGGCCACTCTGGTGGCCGGGATCTACGCCCTCCACCTCAGGGACACGGGCCAGCAGGTGGCGGCGCTCCTGTACGCCGGGAGCACGCTGGGCGCCACCTTCGCCGGAGACCTCTTCACCCTGATCTTCTTCTGGGAGATCATGGCCTTCGCCTCGGCGTACCTGATCTGGGCCCGGGGGACGAAGGAGGCCTACGGTTCGGCCATGCGGTACCTCTTCGTCCACCTCTTCGGCGGAAGCCTCCTCCTGGGGGGAATCTTCTGGCACATCGCCGAAACGGGCTCCATCCAGTTCACCCACATGGAGCCCACCCCGGCCACCTGGCTCATCCTCCTGGGGATGGGGCTGAATGCGGCCATGGTGCCCTTCCACGCCTGGATCTCCGACGCGTATCCCCGGGGGACGCTCACGGGAAGCGTCTTCCTCTCCGCCTTCACCACCAAGACGGCGGTGTACACCCTGGCCCGGGGCTTCCTGGGGTGGGAGATCCTGGTCTGGGCCGGCCTCCTCATGGCCATCTACGGGGTCATCTACGCCATCCTGGCCAATGACATCCGACGAGTCCTGGCCTACCACATCGTGAGCCAGGTGGGCTTCATGGTGGTGGGGCTGGGGGTGGGGACGGCGGACGCGCTGAACGGCGCCACCTCCCACGCCTACACCCACATCCTCTACAAGGGGCTTCTCTTCATGGCTGCCGGGGCGGTGATCTACGCCACCGGCCGGAGCAAGATGACGGACCTGGGGGGGATCTTCCGGAGGACGCCGTGGATCTTCGCGGCGTACATGGTGGCGGCCCTCTCCATCTCGTCGGCCCCCTTCTTCTCGGGCTTCATCTCCAAGCCCATGACCATCTCGGCGGCGGAGTACGCCAGTGCTTCCACCGTGGTGCTCCTCATGCACCTGGCCTCGGTGGGGACCTTCCTCTCCGTGGGGCTCAAGGTCCCGTACTTCACCTGGTTCGGGCGGAGCGACGACAATCTCGACGTCCTGGTGCGACCCATCCCCTGGAACATGTACGCCGCCATGGGGATCGGCGCCGGGCTGAACATCTTCCTGGGGATCTATCCCGCGCCCCTCTACGCCATCCTCCCGGAGGCGGTGACCTTCGACCCCTATGAGTTGAAGAACCTGAAGAAGGGCTTCCAGCTCCTCCTCTTCACCGCCCTGGTCTTCTTCCTCCTGACGAAGATCCTGAAGCCCAAGGCGAAGATCCAGTTGGACCTGGACTTCCTCTACCGGACGTCGGCACGCCCCGCCTGGAACTGGTTGGTGGTGCCGGTGGAGCGCTTCTTCGCCTGGTGGGAGGCCTTCGCCTGGAAGGCCGCAGCTGAGGTGGCCCGACTGGGTCGGGACCCGGTGGCGCTGGTGGCCCGGCGCGACCTCCGGCCCCTGGCTCCGGGGGAAACCGCATCCACCTCGCTTCGGATCAGCATGACCTGGATGATGCTGGTGGCCCTGGGATTCGTGGTGGCCTTCTTCATCGTGATCACGGTCTTCCGAGCCTAAGCGGCTTACCGATGGGGGGCTTGCCGATGGGGGGCGTGCCGATGGGAGCCACCCGGTGAGCTTCCATCGCTATCGCACCTTCATCCCCGACTGGGAGGCCTTCTCCCGGGCCCTCCTCCGTCCCGAACCGAGGACCTTCCGGGTCCGTCGGACCGACGCGGTCTCCGCGGATGAGTTGAGGGAGCGGCTGGAGGCCCAGGGCTTTGGCCTGACCCCATCCCCCCACCTACCCGGGGTCTTCCGGGTCGACCGGGAGCCCTTTCCCCTCTCCGAGACACTGGAGCATTGGCTGGGGCTCCTCTACATCCAGCAGGCCGCCACAGCCCTGGCTCCGCCCCTCCTGGCGCCCCGTCCCGGGGAGGGACTCCTGGACCTTTGCGCCGCCCCCGGAGGGAAGTCGGCGCACCTGGCGGACCTCATGGGGGACCGGGGACTCATCGTGGCGGTGGACTCTTCGGAACCCCGCCTCCGGGCCCTCTCGGGAAACCTTTCCAGGCTGACCCTGAGTTCGGTGGTGGCGGTGAAGTCCCGGGGAGAAAGCATTCCCACCGGCGCCGGCTTCCACCGTGTCCTGGTGGACGTCCCCTGCTCCGGGGAAGGGCGATCGCGACGGGGGGACCTACCCAGGGTGGCCTCTCCCGGGGACCTGAAGCGGCTCCCCCGGCTCCAGGAGGCGCTCCTCAGAAAAGCTGTGGAGGTGACGGTGCCCGGGGGACGGATCCTCTACGTCACCTGCACCCTTGCACCGGAAGAGAACGAGGCGGTGGTGGACCGGGTGCTTCGCGACGGCCCCGTTTCGCTGGTGCCCCTCGCCCCCGACGTCCCCCACGCCCCAGGGCTCACCCGGTTCGGGGACCTCCACTTCCTCCCGGAACTCGCCGGGGCCTGTCGGATCCATCCCCACCACCTGGATTCGGGGGGGCTCTTCCTGGCTCTCCTGGAGCGGGAAGGCGGCCCTCCGGTGGAGGAGGCCCTGGACCTCCCCGGGTGGACACCCCTGGACCCGTCCCCGCCCGAAGTCCTCGCCCCCTGGGCCCGGAACTCACCGGCGCTCCAGGGACGGGGCTGGGTGGAGCGGGGGGAGATGGTCCGGATGCTGGGGCTCCCCGCCTGGCCCCTCGAGGAGTGGCTCCGGGAGATGCCGGGGCTGCCGGTGATCCATACCGGCCTCCGAGCCGTCTCGAGGGAGAAGCGGGGGGGTCCGCGTCCTTCGGTGGATCTTCTCCGCTGGATCGGCGCCGATGCGCCTCCAGGAGCCTTCCCCTCCCTCTCCCTCTCCCGAGAGGAGTGGCTGGGATTGCTCTCGGGGCGGGAGCTCCGAAGGAGGGATGCTCCTGATGGCGCCGTGGCACTGATGCTGGACGGTCAGGTCCTGGGAAGGGGAAGACTCCGGAAGGGAAGGGTTCTGGCGGAACTCTCCCCACCCCGGGCGGATTGGCTCCGACAGGTTCTGGCTCAATCGGGGCCCGGACCTCGAGACTGATCGGAGGGGCCCCGACCACCCCCGTGCTCCACCCCCGTCACACAGGCCACTCGCTCCAGACCCCTCGGGAACGTTTTCCCTGAGGCCGGGGTCGCATTTTCGGAAAGGGACCACGGTGGATTCCGGCGCTCGCTGGCACCGCTCCCCTTCGTGCCCATGCCCGCGCTGAGCCATGTCCTTTTTCAACGCCCCCTCTCCCGCCAGCCGCTCCACGGTCCATTCTCCCATCGGGGCGGCCGGAGCGATCAGGGCGGCCGCCCTGATGCTTCTGGCGGTGCTCTCCGCGTGCGACAGCGGGCCTTCGGCTCCCCAGGTGGACTCGGTCCGCATCACCTCCCCGGAGGTGCAGGTCGCCATCAGCGGCTCCCTCCAGTACTCTGCCGAAGCCCTGGACCGGAACGGGGACCCGGTCCCGGGGCAGAGCTTCACCTGGACCTCCTCGGCTCCGGGCGTGGCCACCGTGGACGCCACGGGGCGGGTCACCGGTGTCTCCCAGGGAAACGCGGTGATCACGGCTGCGGTGGGCCCCGTGTCGGGGACCCGGCCCGTCGAGGTCCTTCCGCCCCCGGTGGAAACGGTGGAGGTGTCCCCGACGGAATTCGAGATCCAGCGGGGGGAGGAACGCACCCTGGAGGTCACCCTCCGGGATGCCCAGGGAGAGATCATCCAGGGTCGGACCGTCACCTTCACCAGCTCCAACATCAGCGTGGCCTCGGTGACCTCCCAGGGCATGGTCCGAGGACTCGCCGCCGGGACCGCCACGATTCGGGTCCGGAGCGAGGGGAAGGAGGCCACGAGCCAGGTCACCGTCACGCCGGGGGCCGAGCCGATCATCAGCGCCATCACCCCCGGCGTGCTCCGGGAAGGGGACGACGCCATCCTGGAGGGAGAGCGGTTCTCCTCCGTCCCCGGTGAGAACGAGGTCCGGATCGGGGGAGAGCGGGCCTCGGTGCTGGAGGCCTCGGCCACCCGACTCCGGATCCGGGTTCCCACCCGAGCCTGTTACCCGGAGGGTCTCATCCCCGTCACCCTCTCGGTGTCGGGCGATGCCAGTGATCCCGTCCTCCATCCCTTCGAACCCCCGGAGACCCCGGCGCTGGCCGTGGGCGAATTCCGCCGACTCCGGGCGCCGGAGGATCTGTGCATCCGCTTTTCAGCCTCCAACTCCTCCGAGACCTACCTGGTGGGGCTCCAGTCGGTGACGGAGACGGCCTCTACCCGGAACGCCGCCGTGCTCCGGGGGCGAACCGCCCTCTCGGGCTCCGCCACCGTGGACGCGTTGGCCGATGGGGTCGTGGCCGAGGCGGAGCGGGCCGCGCCTTCGGCAGAGGGCATGACCTTCCATGAGCTGGTGGGGCCGGGAGCTTCTGGTGGCACGGTTCGCCCGGAGGCGCCGGAACGTTGGCGGCGCCACCGGGGGACCGAAGCGCGGCTCCGGGGGACGGAGTCCCGGATCCTCCGGGATCAGCTCACCCCCACCGGACTCTCTCGAGCCGCCAGCCAACTCCGTACCCCCGGGCTGGCGGCGGCTGCCCCCGCCCAGGCAGTGTCCGCCAACGTCCGGCAGGGAGACACGGTGCGGGTGAAAGTCCCTGATGTCGGCTCCTCCAACTTCTGTCAGAATGGGATCGACGTCACCGCGGTGGTGCGGAAGGTGGGAACATCCTCGGTCTGGCTCGAGGACGTGGAGAACCCCGGTGGGGGGTTCTCCGATTCCCAGTTCCAGGTTCTGGCCACCGATTTCGATGACATCATCCTCCCGGAGATCAGCGGCTATTTCGGGGAACCCACCGACATCGACGGGAACGGGCGGATCGTCATCGTCATCTCCCAGGAAGTAAATCGGATCAGCCAGGCCCTGGGGTTCGTGGTCACCAGCGACTTCTTCCCCGGCCAGTGCCCTGCCTCCAACGGTGGAGAGTTCTACTATGCCCGGGCCCCCGACCCCGCCGGGACCGTCATCGGGCCCGACGGGGAGGGCCGCCCCTACTCGGTGGAAGACGCCCTGGCCGACGCCCCGGTCCTCCTGGCCCACGAGACCACCCACATCATCCAGTTCGGTCGGCGGATCTTCCTGGAGAATGTGAATTTCCTCCAGACGGTCTGGGAGCTGGAGGGGCAGGCCACCCTGGCCGAGGAAATCACCGGATTCCGGATGCTGGGGCTCGCCCCCCGAATGAACCTGGGATTCGACGTAGCCTTCAACGCTCCCCCGCAGGTTCCCGAGGACTGGTTCCTGACGGGCTTCGTGGACCTGGCGGTTTACTACGGCTTCCGGAGTGGGACGGAGCGGTCCACCGGGACTCCGGAAGGGTGTGGGTGGCTGAGCCGGGATACGGCTGGAGCCTGTCAGATCCTGAGCGGAGGCCAACTCGAGGACTACACCCGCCTCCCCTACGGCGTGTCGTGGTCCTTCCTCCGATGGATCTCGGACCACTATCACGACCGCTTCCCGGGGGGGGAGCGGGAACTCCACCGCTCTTTGGTGGAGAACCCCAACCGGGGCTTCCAGACCCTCCAGGAAGTGGTGGGGGAACCCGTCCCCCCCATGCTGGCCCGGTGGGCGGCCAGCCTGTACGTGGACGGCCGCCTCCCATCAGGCGTCGGCGATCCCCTCCTCCGCTTCCCCAGTTGGAACCTCCGGGGAATCGAGGAACGTCTCGTGGAGCCGGCCCACCTCCGGGCCCGACCGGCGGGCTTCAGCTCCTTCAACCTCCCCATGACGGTGGCAGCGGGCTCCAGCGCCTATGTCGTCATCAGCGGCGGATCCCGGCCGGCTCACAGTGTCCGGGCCCGCAGCGAGTCCGGCGGGCTCCTCCCCGACCACATGCAGCTCTGGATCGTGCGCCTCCCATGAAGCCCCCCACTTCGAGAGCCTTCTCCGGCCCTTTGACCGGATAGGCACCCAACCCCACCGCCCCGGAGGTCCTGCATGCTCGACGACATCCAGATCGCCCAGGCCGCCCAACCCCGCCCCATCACCGAGATCGCCGAGCCCCTGGGATTGGGTCCGGAGGATCTGGAACCCCACGGGCGATGGAAGGCCAAGATCCCCCTGGAGGTCCTATCGGAGCGGGCCGGGGGAAAAGGACGTCTGGTCCTCGTCACGGGGATCAACCCGACACCGGCAGGAGAGGGGAAGTCCACCGTCTCCGTGGGGCTGGCCGACGGCCTGAGGCGCCGGGATCACCGGGTCCTCCTCTGCATCCGGCAGCCCAGCCTGGGCCCGGTCTTCGGGATGAAGGGGGGAGCCACCGGAGGAGGGTACGCCCAGGTCATCCCAATGGAGGACATCAACCTCCACTTCACCGGGGACTTCCACGCCATCACCAGCGCCCACGCCCTCCTCTCGGCCATGCTGGACAATCATCTCCACCAGGGAAACCCCTCGGGACTGGACCCCCGCCGGATCACCTGGAAGCGCGCCCTGGACATGAACGACCGGGCCCTGCGGAACATCGTGGTGGGGCTGGGTGGAGCCACCAGCGGCGTCCCCCGGGAGGACGGCTTCCTCATAACCGCGGCCTCGGAGGTCATGGCCATCTTCGCCCTGGCCACGGACCGTGAGGATCTGGAGCGACGCCTGGGGGACATCATCGTGGGGTACACGCCCGATGGGACCCCCGTCCGGGCGGCCCAGATCAGGGCCCCGGGGGCCATGACCCTCCTCCTGAAGGACGCCCTGGCCCCCAACCTCGTCCAGACCCTGGAGGGGACCCCGGCCCTCATACACGCCGGCCCCTTCGGGAACATCGCCCACGGGTGCAACTCCCTCATCGCCACCCGGGGCGCCCTGGGACTGGCCGACGTGGTGGTCACCGAAGCGGGGTTCGGCGCCGACCTGGGCGCGGAGAAGTTCTTTGACATCAAGTCCCGGGCCGGGGACCTCCGCCCGGAGGTGGCTGTGGTGGTGGCCACCATCCGGGCGCTGAAGATGCACGGAGGGATGGCCCTGGGAGAATTGGGGAGAGAGGACCTCCCCGCGCTCCGGAGCGGCTTCGCCAACCTGGCTCGCCATGTGGAGAACGTCCGGAAGTTCGGGGTCCCGCCGGTGGTGGCCATCAACCGCTTCGCATCAGACACCCCGGCCGAGGTGGAAGCCCTCCGGGAGCTCTGTCGCGAGGTGGGGGTGCCGGTGGCCCTCACCGAGGTCCACGCCCGGGGAGGGGAGGGCGCCCTGGAACTGGCGGAGCTGGTCATGGAGGTCCTGGAGGCCGGGGAGGCGGACTTCCGACCCCTCTATTCCCTGGATATCCCCCTGGAGGAGAAGATGGAGACGGTGGCCCGGGAGATCTACGGGGCCGACGGGGTGGACTTCACCGCCGGGGCCCGAAAGGAGATGGAAGCGCTGGAGGAGATCGGCCTGGGCAACGTCCCGGTGTGCATGGCCAAGACCCAGTACTCCTTCTCCGACGATCCCGCCCTCCTCGGGGCCCCCTCGGGGTTCCGGGTGACGGTGCGGCAGGTGACTCCCTCCGCCGGGGCTGGATTCGTGGTGGCCCATACCGGGGACATCCTCACCATGCCAGGGCTGGGGAAACGGCCAGCGGCGGAGGGGATGAAGGTGGCGGCGGACGGGACCATCACCGGACTCTTCTGATGGCCGGGCGGGCCCGGCCTCTGGCGATCTGGGACCGCTGGGGACTCTCCCCCCGAACGGATCGGGACTGGACCGCGGAGCAAAAGGTCGCCCCGGAGTTCGTGGTGGCGGGGGACTCCCTGACGGTAAAGGGAGTCCGGAATTTCGCCTGGACCGGACCCGACGCCTTCGAGGCCGCCTGGGAGGACCGTAGCTACGACCTTGGCGAGCTTCGGCGGGTCTGGTACATCCTCACCCCCTTCTCCACCTCCTGGCGCGGGCCGGCCCACGCCCTCCTCAGCTTCCAGTTCGGGGAGGACGACTTCCTGGCCGTCTCCGTGGAGGCCCGCCGGGAGGAGGGGGAGACCTACGGGCTGGTAAAGGGGATGCTCCGCCGCTTCGAGATCCTCTACGTGGCGGGGGACGAGCGGGACCTGGTGGGGATGCGGGTCCTCCATCGGAAAGACTCGGTCTTTGTCTACCCGGTCCGGGCGACGCCCGACGGGGTGCGGGCCCTCCTCCTGAACATGGCCGAGAAAGCCAACCGTCTCCGGGAGCACGCCACCTTCTACCACACCCTCTTCGACAACTGCACCACCCGGATCGTTCACCATGTGAACCGGGTGGCGCCCACCCGGGTCCGGTGGAGCCTGAGGATCCTCCTGCCGGGATACTCCGACGCCCTGGCTCACCGGCTGGGGCTGCTGGACACCCATCTCCCCCTGAAGGAGGCCCGCACCCGCTGGTTCGTGGACGAGCGGGCCCGCCGCTGGGCCGATTCCCCAGACTTCTCCGTCCGGATCCGGGGAGAGGAGTAGAAGGGAGCGGTCGGTATCGCTACACCGCCTCCAGCTCCCCTGCCCTCCGGAGGTGGGTCTTCCGGGCCTTCCGGATCCGGCAGCTCACCACTTTGTACTCGGGGCAGAGGGCCTCGGTATCGGAGATGCTGGAGGTGATGGTGTTCACCATGATCTCCGGGAAGTGGAAGGTGGTGCTCATGACCCCGGGCCGCACCTCGTCGGTGATCCGGGCCTTGATGTCCACCTTCCCCCGGGGGCTCTCCACACACACCATCTCCCCGTCGTCGATCCCGTGGAGCACCGCGTCCTCCGGGTGGATCATGAGGATGTCCTCGGTGAGGATATCGGCGTTCCGGGTGCGGCGGGTCATGGCCCCGCAGTTGTAGTGCTCCAGCTCCCGGTTGGTGGTGATGATGTACGGATACTCCTTCTGGTGATCCCGGACCTCCGGTGACTGCTCCCAGGGATTGAAGTGGAAGCGCCCCTTCCCCCGCTTGAACCCCTCGGCGTGGAGGATCTGCGTGTCGGTGCCGTCGGGGTCCACGGGCCACTGTTTTCCGTTCTTCCCCAGTCCCTCCCAGGTGACCCCCGCGAAGAAGGGGACGATCCGGCTGATCTCCTCCAGCACCAGGGCCGGATCGTAGTCGGGCTGGTCCACCCCCATCCGCTGCATGAGCTCGGTGATGATCCGGCCGTCGGGGCGGGTCCCGGGGAGGGGGTCCACCACCGGGTTCACCCGCTGGATGCGCCGCTCCCCGTTGGTGAAGGTGCCCCCCTTCTCCAGGAAGGACGAACCGGGGAGCACCACCGTCGCCCGCTCCGCGGTGGGGGTCATGAAGAGTTCCTGGACGATGAGGAGCTCCAGGCTGTCCAGCGCCTCCTCCACGTGCTTGGTATTGGGGTCCGTCTGGGCCACGTCCTCGCCGATGAGCCAGAGGGCCTTCAGCTTCCCCTCGATGGCGGCGTCGTACATCTCCGGGATCTTGTAGCCCACATGGGAGGGGACGGGCCGTCCGTAGAACTCGGAATAGCGCTCCACCACCTCGGGGAGGGTCACGTCCAGGTACCCGGCCCCCTGATAGGGCTGGCACCCCATGTCGGCGGCCCCCTGGACGTTGTTCTGCCCCCGGAGGGGATTCACCCCCACCCCTCGCCGCCCCACGTTCCCCGTCATCATGGCGATGTCGGCGATCTGCATGACGGTGTAGGTCCCCTGGAAGTGCTCCGTCACCCCCAGCCCGTGGAAGCACATGGCCGCCGGGGACTCCCCGTAGGTGATGGCCGCCGCCCGCACCTCCTCCCGGGGGACGCCGCAGATGGCCTCCATGGTCGCCGGGTCGATGCGGAGGAGCTCCGCTTCCAGCTCGTGGTACCCTTCGCAGCGCTCCGCCACGAACTCCCGGTCCACCAGCTCCTCGGCGACCAGGTAGTGCATGAAGAGGTTCAGGAGGGCCACGTTGGTCCCGGGGCGGAGCTGGAGGTGGTGCTTCGCGTACCGCGCCAGCTCGATGCGCCGGGGATCCACCACGATGAGGGGCTTCCCCTTCATCACCTCCTGCTTGATCCGGGCCCCCGTCACCGGGTGGGCGTCGGTGGGGTTGGCCCCGATGACCATGATGGTGTGGGCCTGGGCCAGGTCCTCGATGCTGTTCGTCGCCGCACCGGTCCCGAAGGTCCGCTGCAACCCCAGGGCGGTGGGGCTGTGGCAGACCCGGGCGCAGGAGTCGATGTTGTTCGTCCCCAGGGCCACCCGCATGAATTTCTGGAGGAGGTAGTTCTCCTCGTTGGGGCAGCGGGCGCTGCTGATCCCGGCGATGGCGTCGGGTCCCTCCTCGGCCAGGATCCGCTGGAAGCGCTCCACGATGAAGTCGTAGGCCTCGTCCCAGGTGGCGGGCTCCAGCTCCCCGTTCCGTCGGATGAGGGGAGTCCGGAGGCGGTCCGGATGGTCATAGAAGGAGAAGGCGTATCGTCCCTTCAGGCAGGTGTGCCCGTGATTCGCCTCGGCGTCCCAGGGTGCGGTGATCCCCGCCACGGCCCCGTCCTTTACCTTCACGTCCAGGTTGCACCCCACCCCGCAGTAGGTGCACACCGTCCGCTCCACCCGGTCGGCCACCACCTCCTTGCTCCCGAAGACGTCGGTGATGGCGCTGGTGGGACAAGCCTGGGCGCAGGCTCCGCAGGAGACGCAGGCGCTCTCGTCGAAGCTCCCCCCCATCCCCATGCTGATCCGGCTGTCGAACCCCCGCCCCTCCACGCTGAGGACGAACTCCCCCTGCACCTCGTCGCAGGCCCGGACGCACCGGTAGCAGTAGATGCAGGCGCTCAGGTCGCTCACCATGTACGGATGGCTCCGGTCCGCCGGCGTATCCAGGTGGTTGGCACCGGAAGGATACCGGACCTCAAGCCTCCCTCCGTTCCCGGACCCGGGGTACCCGATCCGCTGCACCACGTTGAAGAGCTCGTTCTTCCCGTGGTCCTCGGTCTTCAGACGGTCCGTGTCATAGTCGGTGAGGACCAGCTCCACGATGTTCCGCCGCAGACGCTCCATCCGGGGCGAATCGACGACCACATGGGACCCCGGGGTCACGGGCGTGTGGCAGCTGGCCACCACCCTCCGGGGTCCGCCCTCCTCCATGGCCACCTCCACGCTGCACACCCGGCAGCTTCCCGAGGGCTCCAGGTTCGGAGCGTCGCAGAGCGTGGGAACCGGATCGGGACCCCGCACCCGGCGGAGGAAGGCCAGGATGGTCTCCCCGGGACGGGCGGCGTGGGCAACGCCGTCCAGGTGGACCACCGGCGCGTCAGTCGGAGACAAAGTGCGGCTCGAGTTCATCTTGGAAGTAGTGGAGGGCGTTCTTCACGCCCAATGGAAGCCCACCGCCCAGGGCACAGAGGGATCCGATCTCCAGGGTCTCCAGGAGGTCGTCGAAGAGCTGGCGTGGAATGGGGCGGCCCTCGGTTCGGGCGCCTCGGAGGAGTTCCTTCCCCCGGACGCTCCCGATCCGACACGGGAAGCACTTCCCGCAGCTCTCCACCTCGGTGAATTCGAAGAGGTGCTCCAGGTAGAGAACCATGGGGAAGTCCTCCGGGATGGCCAGGACGCTGGCATGGCCCAAAAGGAATCCGTTCTCCGCGAAGCTCTCGAAGTCGACGGTGAGGTCGTCGATCTTCGAGATCGGCACGATCCCCCCCAGGGGCCCGCCGATGTGCAGCGCCTTCACCGGCTTGCGAAAGCCATGTCCCAGTTCGTCCACCACCGTCTTCAGGGGAGTCCCCAGCTCCACTTCGTAGAGCCCGGGGCGGCGGAAGGCGCTGTCCAGGGAAAGGAGCTTGGTGCCGGTGGAACGACCCCTCCCCAGGGAGGCAAAGGCAGCCCCTCCCCGGGCCAGGATGGCGTGGACGCAGGCCAGCGTCTCCACGTTGTTCACCACGGTGGGCCGATTGAACAGCCCCTCCTGGGTGGGATAGGGGGGACGGACGCGGACCTCCCCCCGTTGTCCCTCGATGCTGTTGAGAAGGGCGGTCTCCTCGCCGCAGATGTAGGCGCCGGCCGCCTGCATCACCTTGAACCGGAAGTCGAAGCCGCTCCCTCGGATGTCCTGGCCCACCAGGCCCCGCCGCTCAAGCTCCATGACGGCTCGGGACATGGCCTCCACCGACTCGGGATATTCGGCCCGGATGTAGATCACCCCGGTCTGCGCCCCTGCGATGTAGCCGGCCACCATCATTCCGAAGAGAACCAGGTGGGGACGTTGTTCCATCAGGTAGCGGTCGCTGAAGGCCCCGGGGTCTCCTTCGTCGGCGTTGCAGACGATGTATTTCCGGTCCCCGGGCGTGTCCCGGCAGCTCTCCAGCTTGAAGGCCATGGGGAAGCCGGCGCCCCCCCTCCCCCGTAGGTTCGCGGTGCGGATCTCTGCCAGAAGCTCCAGCGGGTCCCGGGCAAGCGCCCGTTCCCATTCGGCGTAGAAGCTCTCCACCCCGGCGAAGGGTGCGGTGAGGAGGGGCTCCGACATGGAGGACCCCACGTGATAGGGGTCCGTCCCGAGGGAGGGCGAAGTCTCCGGCTCTCCCCCCACGATCCCGGCGATCTCCTCCGGCGTCCGGGCCGAATAGTTTCGTCCTTCGAACTGGAAGGCCCCGTTCTCGTGGCAGCGCCCCAGGCAGCAGAGGTGACCGATGGACTCTTCCGGGAGATGTCGAGCCAACTCCTCTTGGACCGCGTCCTGGGTTCCGGCCAGGAGGCACGCGCTCCCATTGCACACGAAGGCCCGCTTCCCCCGGGCCTCCGGCTTCAGGAGATCGTAGAAGGACGAAGTGCCCCACGTCATGGCTTCGCCCACCAGGAATTCATCACCGATCTCCCGGAGGTCCTCCGGAGGTGCCAGATCCCTGGCCGCCTCCAGCAGGCGCTCCCAGAGGGAATCGGTGAGCTCCTTCCCTTCTCGTCCACTGAGATGGGATACGTTCTTGGACATGGTGCCGGCGTGGGTCGGGGTGACGCGCGGCCCGTCGCCCGCTGGGCGCTGGGCTCGAAGGGCAGCCGCGGAGGGGGGGAACCCTCCCTCCGGACCCTTCCTTCAAAGGTACGACTCCAACGTTCGATGCGCCAAAGCATTTCTGGGAACACTCCCCCGGTCCGCGGGTCGATAGGAGGGTGCTACCGAGTCGATCCTGGAAGGAGGATACACCATGAACAACCGCCCACCGCCGCCCAACGTCCAACCCAGAATCCGGGGGATTCTCACCCTGGGTCTCCTGGCCCTCTTCGCTGGGTGCGAGACCCCCGACGCCCAGGGGGAACCCGATGCCTCGGGAGAGTCGGCCACGATCCTGGAGGTGAGCACCGAGTATCAGAACCTCCGGGTCGTGGAAGTGATCACCGGGCTGGAGCAGCCCTGGGCGGTGGGGTTCCTTCCCGACGACCGACTCCTGGTCACTGAGCGCCCCGGCCGCCTCCTGTTAGTGGAGGACGGGAGCCGGACCGAGGTCTCCGGACTGCCCCCCATCCACGTCCAGAACCAGGGCGGACTCCTGGACGTGGTTCCCCACCCGAACCACGGGGAGAATGGCTGGATCTACCTGACCTACTCCAAGGGAGATTCGGATGCGTCCGTTCCGGCCCTGATCCGAGCCCGCCTGGAAGACAATGCGCTGGTGGACCTGGAAGAGCTCTTCGAGTCCAATACCTACACTTCCCCGGGTCGCCACTACGGTTCCCGGATCCTCTTCCTGGATGACGGCACCCTCCTCATGACCATCGGGGATCGGGGCGCCCATCCCCCCCGGGCCCAGGATCCCCTGGACCACTCCGGGACGGTGGTCCGCCTTCATGACGACGGCTCGGTTCCCGAGGACAATCCCTTTGTCGGCAACCCCGACTATGCCCCCGAGATCTACAGCTGGGGTCACCGGAACATCCAGGGGATCGTCCAGCATCCGGAGACCGGGGAGATCTGGGCCACCGAGCATGGTCCCCGGGGCGGCGACGAGCTGAACCGGATCGTGGCCGGGGAGAACTACGGGTGGCCCACCGCCAGTCTCGGGCGGGAGTACCCCACCCAGGAGCCCTTCGGTGAGGTCCGGGACCACGACGAGGTGGGAATGACCGGCCCCGTCTACGAGTTCCTCCCCACCCTGGCGCCCTCTGGACTGGCCGTGGTGACGGGGGGCGGGTTCCACGACACCTGGCAGGGGAATCTCCTGGCCGGAGGCCTTCGGGCCCAGCGGATCCTCCGGGTGGTGCTCGAGAACGAGTCCGTGGTCCACCTGGAGGAACTCCTGCACGGAGACCTGGGTCGGATCCGCGATGTGCGCCAGGGACCGGACGGCAACCTCTACATCGTCACCGGAGAAGCTGACGGCGGGCTCTACCGCGTGGAGCCGGCGGGAGGCTGAAGCGACGACGGCGGATCGAGGGCGAACGGGGGCGTGGGACCTGCGTCAGCCGGACAGGCGTCGCACCCACGCCCCCGGAGGCACCCACCATCCTAACGGGCTTCCCAGACAGGGGAGAGTGGGGGGCGGGAGGCCCAGTCCAGGGCTTTCTTGGGGACGCCCTGGATGGAACAGTTTTACTCGGGAGTGGCGATGAGGAGGGCGTCCGCCGACCGGGGAAGAGGTCCCGGAGGTCGGATTCTCCATGTTACCTTTTCCCATCCAACCCCCATGTGCCACCGGAGACGTACCCCAATGTCCCATCCCCCCATCCTTCCCGCGAGCCAGGGCGTCGAAGCCATCCGGGAGCGCTTCCCGGACCTTCTCCGGGACGAATCCAACCTCACCGGGGAAGGAGTGGAGCGGGTCTATCTGCCCGAGACCGCGGAGGAGGTGGCCTCGGTGGTGGGCGAGGCGGCGCGCCTCGGGATCCCCCTTTCGGTGAGCGGTGCCCGGACCGGGATCACGGGAGGGGCGGTCCCGGTGGGGACTCGCTGGGTCCTTTCGCTCCAGCGACTGAACCGGTTCCTGGGGGCGGACCGGGATCCGGGAACCGGCGCCCCCTTTGTCCGGGCGGAGGCCGGACTCTCCCTGGCGGAGTTGGAGGAAAGGGTGAGGGAACTCGGCCCCATGGAGGGGAGGGAGTGGGTCTATCCGGTGGACCCCACCGAGTGGTCCGCCTCGGTGGGGGGCACGGTGGCCACCAACGCCTCCGGGAGCCGGAGCTACCACTTCGGTCCCACCGGGGCCTGGGTGAGAGCCCTCCGCATCGTCCTGGCCGATGGCCGGCTCGTGGAACTCCGTCGGGGAGAGGCCCCGGTGGTCGAACGGGAGGTCCGTTGGCCTGAGGGGTTCGGCGACCGGGTTCTCCGGGTCCCCGATCTTCCGATCCCTTCCGCGAAGTGCGTTGCTGGATATGGGCTTGAGCCTGGGGGGGACCTCCTGGACCTCTTCATCGGAGCCGAGGGAACGCTGGGGGTTGTGGTGGAGGCGGAGCTTCAGCTCGCCCCCCTTCCCCGCCACATCCTCTCCCTTTTCTGCTTCCTCCCCCAGGGGAGCGACGGCCTGGAGTTCGTGCAGCGGCTGAAGAATGAGCCAGCACTCAGTCCCCTGGCCATCGAGTTCCTCGACGCGGCCTGCCTGGACCTCCTCCGGGAGGAGCGGGCCAGTGGGCGGGGAGACCACATCCCGGACTTCCCGGCCACTGCCGGTGAGGCCATCTACCTGGAACTCCCCTTCGAGGACGACCTGGAGATGGAGCGGGGAATCGGCGTCCTGGAAGAGGCGCTGGGCTGGGTGGGCGCCTCGCTGGAGGACACCTGGGCCGGGGACGAGGAGGGGGAGCGGGCGCGGATGCGCCACCTCCGTCATTCGGTCCCGGAGGCGGTGAACGCCCGGATTACCCGCCGGAAGCGGGAGGTCCCGGGGCTCCATAAGGTGGGGACGGACCTGGCGGTCCCCGACCGATCGGCAGCGGAGCTCTACCGGATCTACCGGGAGCGGCGCTCCACAGGGGGGGTGGAGTCTGTCCTCTTCGGGCACGCCGCGGAGAACCACCTCCACCTGAACTTCCTCCCCCGTTCCCCCGAGGAACTGGCCCGGGCCAAGGCCATCCACCTGGAACTGGCCCGGGAAGCGGTCCGGCTCGGGGGCTCGGTCACGGCGGAACATGGGATCGGCCGGATCAAGCGAGAGCTGGTGGAGATCCAGTACGGCCCCGCTGGTGTGGAGGAGCTCCGCCGGGTGAAGGACTTCCTGGACCCCCAGGGAATCCTGAACCCCGGCGTCCTCCTTCCCGACCTCCCCGAAGG
Organism: Gemmatimonadales bacterium; assembly: GCA_007695225.1. Classification (GTDB taxonomy): domain Bacteria; phylum Gemmatimonadota; class Gemmatimonadetes; order Longimicrobiales; family Gaopeijiaceae; genus T3Sed10-66. The sequence continues at coordinate 22,405 of REED01000126.1, read as the reverse complement.
TCCCGACCTCCCCGGCCGTCCCGGCTAACCGAGCTTCCCGGCTTTCCCGGCCAGCCGGGAAGCTGACCACCACACCCTCACCTGGCGCCTTCCGCCGCCTCCGTGGCCAGGAGGGGGAGGAGCCCGCGAAGCGCGTCGGCGCACGCCTCCAGTTGCGAGATGGCGATGAATTCGTCGGGGCGATGAGCCTGGTCGATGGAACCCGGACCGCACACCACCGTGGAGATCCCCGCCGCCTGGAAGGTCCCCCCTTCCGTGGCGAAGGATACGGCCCCCGTACCGCCCGCACGGACCCCCGGCAGATGCCGCACCAGGGCTTCGGCCCTGGGTTCTCCTTTCTCCTGAACCCTCCCCGGCCCGTCCCCGCCTTCTCCCGAATCGGTCGCCCCAGCCGCCCTTGTCCCAGCCATGCTCGCCTCAACCCCCTGCCGCCGAGGCGCCTTCGTCTCGGGGCGCAGCGGCGGTACCCTGGCCAGGGTCTCGATGACCACCTTCGCCCCGGGAGCGAACTCCTGGAGTTCGGGGAGCACCTCTTCCCGGGCGAAGGACTCCATCCGTGCCAGGATCTTCGAGGGGTCCTCGTCGGGGAGGGAACGGTACTCCCAGAGGAAGGTGCACTCGGCGGGGAGGATGTTCAGCGCCGTGCCTCCCTGGATCATCCCGGCCTGAACCGTGGTCCAGGGGGGATCGAATCCCGCCCCGGCGGCCTCCCCCTCCTCCTCTCCCCGGCGGCGATTCTCCACCCCGATGCGCCGGAGTTCCTCCAGGAGACGGCCGGCCCCCAGGATGGCACTGGCCCCCCGTTGCGGTTGGCTCGAGTGGGCGGCCTGGCCCGTGACCCGGGTCCGAAACGCGTTCACCGACTTGTGGGCCCGCACCACCTCCATGGAGGTGGGTTCCCCCACGATGGCTACCGATGGGAGAAGGAAGTGCCCCACCAGATCCGCGACCATCCTCCCCACCCCCAGGCAACCCACCTCCTCATCGTAGGAGAAGGCCAGGTGGAGGGGTCGTTGAAGGGAGATGGCCGCGATCTCCGGGACCAGCCCCAGGACCACGGCCAGGAAGCCCTTCATGTCCGCGGCTCCCCGTCCATAGAGCCTTCCATCCCGTTCCACCAGGGTGAAGGGATCGGAGCTCCAATCCTGTCCCTCCACCGGCACCACGTCGGTGTGCCCGGAGAGCACCACCCCGCCGGGTGCGTCGGGGCCGAAGGTGGCCAGCAGGTTGGCTTTGGTCCCCTCATCATTCCAGGTCCGCCGGCATCGGGCCCCCCAGGCCATGAGGTAGAGCTCCACCCAGTCCACCAGGGGGAGGTTGGAGTCCCGGGAGATGGTGGGGAAGGCCACCAGGTGTTCCAGGATCTCCAGAGTGGTGAGGCGCGGGGGGGCGGACGTCATCGCTGAAGCTCCTCTGGCGTGGATGGAGGTGGATTCACGAAGGCTTCCACGTGGGATTCGGGTTGGGGAGCCGTGAGGAGGGACCCCGCCACCAGGAACGGAAGGTGGACCAGGAGCCCCAGGATCCCCTCGTGGAGATCCCACGGCCGGAGACCGGGATTCAGGAAGAAGAACAGGGTTGCCGCCGAACCCGCAACCAGTCCCGCCAGGGCTCCGAAGGTTGTGGCCCGGCGCCAGAAGAGGGCCGCCACCACCGGTGGAGCCAGCTGGGCGATGATCCCATACGACGTGAGGAGGAGGACCACCAGGGACTGATCCTCGTCCAGGGCGAAGAAGTAGGCCACCCCTCCCGCCAGGACGATGATCACCCGCATGAGGGCCCGCTGGGCCGCCTCGGAGATGGGACGGAAGGGCCGAACCCCATCCTCCACGAGGACCGACGCCGAAGCGTGGAGAAGGGCGTCCCCCGTGGACATGGAAGCGGAAAGAGCACCCGCACAGAAAAGCCCCACCACCAACACGGGGAGGTCCACGTCGAGGATCAGGTGGGGAAGGATGAAGTCGGGCTGGGGAAGCGCATCCACGTACAGGACCCCGGCGAAGCCGATGAGGAAGACGGGGACCAGGAAGAGGTGGAAGGTGGGAAAGAGGACCACCGTGCGCTTGAGGGTCTCCTCGTCCCGGGCGGTAAAGGCCTTCATGAAGAGGTGCGGCCAGAGGGTGAGGCCGATGGCGCTCACCAGGATGGCGGAGGAGTAGCCCCCCCAGCTCCAGGGATCCCCGCCCCCGGTGAGGCCCGGCACCTCCAGCAGTTCCGGTCGCTCCGCCAGGATCTCCTGGAACATGGGCCCGATCCCGCCGTGGAGGGCTGAGGGGAGGTAGAGGCCCAGGACCCAGGCGATGGTCACCATGAAGATGCCCTGGAAGGTGTTGGTCCACCCCACCGCCGCCACCCCACTCACCAGGACGTAGAGGAGTACGATCCCGTAGGCTACCGCCGCCCCGGCCCAGAGGGGGACGTTTCCGTCAGTCACCGCCTCGATGACGATCCCCGCACCCCGCATCTGGAGGGTGATGTAGGGGATGAAGGCCACCAGGCTCAGGAAGGCCACCAGGGCCGAGAGGCTTCGGGAGGGGAAGCGCCCCACCAGGAACTGGGCCTGTGTGACGAACCCCATGCGTCGGCCCAGGCGGGCCACCCGGGGTCCGATGACGTACCAGGGGGCGATCCCCAGCACGCCGTAGGAGAGGATGTAGAAGGCTGCCGCTCCCCGCGAGTAGGCCCACCCGGGTCCCCCCAGGAAGGCGAAAGCGGAGAAGACGGTGGCTCCGGTGACGAAATACATGACCAGGAGCCCGAAGTCCCGATCCCCGGCCACGAAGCCCGTGACCGTCGGGGAGGTGTCCCGCCCCGCCCGGAGCCCGATGGCCAGGGTGAGAGCCAGGTAGAGGCCGATGATCCCGGTGATGACGACCCAGCGTTCCATCAGCTCGGGTCCTCCCTGTGTCGCTCCGTCCTCCGCTCCCCGCCTCGCCTGCCGATGGGCGCCCGGTCTTGGGGATGGGAAGAAGCTCGTCCCTCCGCCCAGTGGAGGACCCAGAGGGCCACCCCGCCCAAGAGGATCCAGAGGACGGCCCAGGCCATGGAGAAGGGGAGGCCCAGTATGAAGGGCTCGGCTCCCCGGAAGGGTAGGGCGCCGGGCCAGGTCACCGCCACGGCATAGAGGAGGAAGAAGCCAAACACCCCCCGCCGCACTCTCTGGATGGACATGTTCCCTCCCGGTTGAGGGGATCGCCGTTGAGAAGGCCTCCACTTCACCCCATCATACGGGTCCGTCCGAGGACCGTCACTCCCTTCGCCGGCCTGATCATCGCACCCCTCCCGTCCATGCCCGATATCAAGCGGATCCTCCAGGAGATCCAGGCCCGGTCCATCTGGAGGGTTCTGGGCGTCTACGCCCTGAGCTCCTGGCTCACCCTCCTGGCGATCCAGGTCCTCACCACCGTCGCGGGGCTCCCGTCCTGGTTTCCCGACCTGGCGCTGGGGTTCCTCCTCATCGGGCTCCCCCCGGTCCTGGCGCTTGCGTGGCTCCGGGAGCGTCCGGGGGCAGCGGAAGCGGCCCACGGGGGCCACGGGTCCGGGGATGCCGGAGGGACAACCGACCTGGCTCCCCCCATGGCTTCCGGAGGGGAGGGCGCCCCGCCGGGGGTGGGCGAAGAGTCCCAGCGGAGCCGCCGGCCCGGCCTCCTCCCTTCCCCAGGACTCCTGGCCCTGGGTCTCGCGGGCCTGATCCTTGGAGGAATGGCGTTGGCTTGGGTTTTCTTCGGCCTTCCTTTTGGGTGGTCCGGAGAGGAGGGCACCCCCGGGCCCCGGGTGGCCGTCCTCCCCTACCATTGGGCGGCATCCCCCTCCATGGGCGTGGCCGCTGGATGGGACCCCGCCGGGGGTCCGGATGGGCACACCCCTCCCGATGGAGAGGAAACCCTGGAGGCACTGGCCCTGGCCCTCCACGAGGATCTCCTCCTTCGCCTGGCCACAGTCGACGGGATCACTCCCTTCTCCCCCCGTTCCATGGTCGCTCTGGGAAAGTCCGTCTACGGGGAGTCCGTCCAGGAAGAGCCCGGAGCCGGGGTGGCCAGGGCCCGGGACGCGGGGGCGCAGGCCATCCTCTGGGTGGAGTTGGGCAGGGCGGAGAATGGTTTCCACCTCTCGGCCCGACTCTTCAATGCCCGGGGAAGGGAACGATGGAGTGGGACCTTCCAGGTGGAGGACCCCCCTAGCGGCATCTTCCAGGCCCAGGCCGAGCTGGCGCTGCAGGTGCTGGCCTTCCTCGGGCTGCCCTCCGATGCAGGAGATCACGCACTGCTGGAGGGGGTGCCCACCCAGGACATGGACGCCTTGCGCCTCTATGCCAGGGGACGGGCCCTTCGCCGTGACGGAGACCGTGACGGAAGCGGAGATGGACACCGTGACGGAAGCCGGGACGAAGAGGGACTGGGCACCCAGGTCGGGGAAGGCACCCTCGGGGAAGCAGAGCGACTCTTCCTCGAGGCCGTGGAGCGGGATCCCGCATTCGCCCTCGCATGGAGCGCGCTCTCCGAGACCCGGTCCCTCCTCTTCCGAACGGGTACCTCCCGTGGAGACAGAGGGGCCACGACGCACCTGGAGCGTTCCTGGACGGCGGCGGACCGGGCCCTCCGCCTGGACCCGGAAGATCCTCTGGCCCGGCTGGCCGTGGGCCACCTCCTCGCCTGGGGCGACGCCATCGGCGGGGCACAGCGTGCACTCCATGAATACCGACGGGCGGCCGGGCGGCTACCCGGGTGGGCCCCCGTGCACCAGGCCATGGGCGAAGTGGCGCGACGCACCGGTGACTGGAACACGGCCCTTGCCGCGTGGGAGCGATCGGTGGAGCTGGAGCCTGGGCTGGCCCGGATTCGGCTCGAGCTGGGCTTCACCCACCACCTCCTCCGCGACTATCCCCGGGCCATCGCCCACCTTGAGGCGGCGGTGGCCACCGACCCGGAACTGGAGGTGGCTCGGTCCATACTCTTTCAGTCCCGCCTCAGTCGATGGGGTGACCTGGACTCGGCACGAGTGGCCCTGGAGTCCGTGCCGGACCCCGAATCCCTGCCCCTGACCCGATTTCTGGCCCACTTCTACGGGCGGGAGTTTGGCGCGGCCGGAGAGGTGGCCTCGGGTCTGGCGTCCAGCCCGTCCCCCTCGAGCCCGTCCCTGCAGTCGGGTCCGGTGCGACTCACGGCGCCCTGCACCGTCTATACTCCTGCCCGCATGCTGGGGACGATCCGTGCCTTCATCGGGCAGGTGGAGGGGTCCCGGAACGAACTGGCCCTGGCCAGGGATGAGTTGCTCTCGGAGCTGTCCCGGGGGCCCCACGACCCGGGGACGCTGGCAGCCCTTGGCGAAGTCCTCGCCCTCCGGGGCGATGGAGCCGAGGCCCGTCACTTTGCGGAACGGGCGGTGCGGCTCCTTCCCGTGGAGCGGGACGCCGTCGAGGGGCCGGCCTGTCTGGCCGCCTTGGCCCGGACCCGGGTTCTGGTGGGCCAGACGGGGGAGGCTCTGGACCTCCTGGAGTGGATTCTGGCCATTCCCGGACCGACTTCACCCGGGGAACTCCGGTTCGACCCCACCTGGGATCCCCTCCGGTCCAACCCTCGTTTCCAGGCGCTTCTGGGCCCGAATCCAGGAAACCGTTGAATCCGTCGACACGAACTGGTGACCCCCTTGTGCCCAGACTGCGTCCCTGCCTACCTTGCGCTCCGCCAGCAAACTTCCGGGTGTTCTCGGTTTGGGGGGAAGGTTCCCGGGAAGGTTCCACTGACGCATTACTTGACATGCCCCTGACCGGCGCGTAAGATCGCCGAACACCAATCGTTCCAGAGCTTCGTCTGCGAAAGGCCTTGCAGGTTGCAACCGGGAACTCCATCCTCTCGACGGAGGGGGTTTCCCTCTTTTCCTGCGCTTGCGCAAACCCCCCTTCAGGTATCGACCCCCGGCGACCGTCGGGAACGTCTCCGAAAGGGAAGCCCCGGACATCCTACGGGGACTCGAACAGAGTTCATGAGCCTGCTCCAACAACCACTTTTCTTCAACTTGTCCGCACGAGGCTCGTGCGGGCGTTGGAACAGGTATGCCCTCCGACGAGGGTCCCCTCGCACCGCTTCAGGACACGCCTTCACCCTCCCTCGGATCCCTGCCCTTCCCGGCCGGCTCCGGGGGATTTCGTTTTCTCCGGTTCCCACCTCGACAGTCCATCCCGGAATCGCGGATTCCGGCGGCTTTCATCCCATAGATACGAAGGCAGGATCGCACCCCGCCCCCGGTTGTCCGGGCTCTCCCCGGCGAAAGAGCTTCGTCGGACGGCCCCATCTGACGACCGGACCGACGAAGGCGCCGGTGCCGTTACGCGGGTCCCTCATGGACGCCCCCAACGAAGGTTCTCCCCCTCTGGGGAGACCGGGGGGGCATCCCGGGCCTGCAGGTAGTTCACCCCTGTAAACAGGAGGACCAGTATGTCACTGCAAGTTCGAGCGTGGGCGAAGCTCCCCGCGATTCTTGCCGTGGTCGCGTTCCTGGCGGCAGCAGGTGCCGCCGAGGTCGAAGCACAGACCGGAACCGTGACCGGGCAGGTCGTGGACGCGGGCTCGCAACAACCGTTGAACGGTGCCCAGGTGCTCATCGCCGGGACCGGCATCGGTGGAATCACCGCCTCTTCGGGGCGCTACACCCTTCAGAACGTCCCTGCGGGGACCCAGACGATCCAGGTCCAGCTCATCGGATACGGTCGTCAGGAGCAGGAGATCACCGTCTCCGCCGGAGAGACCACGGTGGCGGACTTCACCCTGTCCCGGGCGGCCATCGACCTGGGCCGGATCGTGGTGACCGGCACCGGGGCCCCCCAGGAGCAGCGCCGTCTGGGCCACACCATCGGCGTGATCGATGCCAGCCAGCTTGAAAACGCCCCCACCATGAGCGTCAACGAGATGCTCTCCGGCCGGGAGCCGGGTCTGGTTTCCATGGGGACCGGAGGAAACGCCGGGGAAGGCGCCCGCATCCGGATCCGCGGAAACGCCAGTCTGGCGCAGTCCAACGAGCCCATCATCTACGTGGACGGCGTCCGGATCGACAACTCCGGAAGCGGAAGCGACAACCTCCGTCTGAGCCGCCTGGACGACCTGAACCCCGACGCCATCGAGCGCATCGAGGTCCTCAAGGGAGCCGCAGCCGCCACGCTGTACGGCACCGAGGCCTCCAGCGGTGTGATCCAGATCTTCACCAAGGCGGGACGGACGGGAGCTCCCCAGTGGAATCTCGCCGTGGAGCAGGCCTTCAGCCTTCACAACAAGTCTCGCTTTGAGCCCCACGCCGGGTTCGCCCGGACCTCGGCCCAGGCGCAGACCCTGAGTGAGGTCTTCCGTCAGAACCTTCAGCCCTTCGAGGTCTTCGAGCACAACTACTGGGACGAGGTCCTGGAGACCGGCACGGCCCGGACCGCCAGCCTGTCGGTGACCGGCGGAACCGAGATGATCACCTACATGCTCTCGGGTCGGGTCCAGCGGGAAGACGGGCCCCTGGGGTTCGAGCGGGCGGCCTTCCAGTCCCTGGTGGTCCCAGGCTTCCAGAACGCCCAGGACCTGAACGAGTTGAACAACCTCACCGGGAGCCTTTCCATCTTCCCGGTACCGGAGCTGCGCCTCCGGGTGCAGGCCAACTACGCTGAGCGGTACGTGGAGTCCATCGGAACGGGGAACTGCACCACCTGCCCCTACTCCATGCTCATCCTCAGCCAGCCCTTCCGGGCCACGGCCACCAACCCTTCGGGGACCGCGGCCTTCGGGACGATCCGGGAGTTCAATCAGCGGCGGCAGTGGTCGGAAGCCGAGCGATTCGGCGGGAGCTTCAACGCCAACTACACGCCGTTCGAGGGGATCAACCTGGACGGCACCATCGGCGTGGACATCGTGAACCAGCGCCGCTTCATCGATATCCCCTTCGGCTACAACGTGGACAACTTCACCGGCTCCACCCCCCAGGGTGCCCGGACCACGGTCGACCGGAATGACCGGGACCTGACGCTGGACCTGAAGGCGAGCTGGGATGACCAGCTCACCGACCAGCTCACGAGTCAGCTCGTGCTGGGTGGACAGGTGCTCATGTCCCGTCGGCACACCCTCGGGTCCTTCGGGCAGGAGTTCCCTGCGCCGGGACTGGGCGTCACTTCAGCCGCCGTCATCCAGACCGCCACCGAGGCGATCCTCGAGACGGTCAACGGAGGTCTCTTCGCCCAGTGGCAGCTGGGACTCGACGACATCTACTTCCTCACGGGTGGACTCCGGTACGACAAGCACAGCGCCTTCGGGGAAGAGGCCGACGGGGCGCTCTATCCGAAGGTGAGCCTCTCGGCGGTCCTGAGTGATCGGGACGGCTGGAACTCGGAGATTCTCTCCACCTTCCAGCTTCGGACCGCCATCGGTCAGTCCGGCCTCCAGCCGGGTGCCTTCGACGCCCTCACCACCTTCTCTCCCATCAACTCGACGAGAGGCGGTGGGGTGCAGCCGGACAACCTGGGGAACCCCAATCTCCAGCCCGAGACCTCCACGGAGTGGGAGCTGGGCTTCGAGGCGGGGCTCTTCATGGATCGTATCGCCTTTGACATGACCTACTGGAACCGGACGGTCCAGGACCTCCTCGTGGCGCGGCAGTTCCAGCCGTCGGGTGGGTTCCTCTCCCAGCAGCTCGACAACCTGGGAACCATGGATGCGTGGGGCGTGGAAATGGGAGTTTCGGGGACGGCTATCAACCGCCCCGGCTTCTCCCTGGACCTCTTCGCCAACGCGGCGTTCCTCCGGGAGACCCTCACCGACCTCGGCGGCGCGCCGGACATCAAGGTGGGCTACTTCCGCTACTCCACCTGGCACCGGGAGGGATTCGCACCCGGGGCCCACTTCGGTCCGCTCCTGGACGAGTCCGTCGAGTTCCCGGTGGACATCTTCCGGAACTGCACCGCCCCGACCCGGGAACAGTTCCTGGACTTCGTGTCGGTGCCCAGGGATCCGAACAACTTCATTCCCCTGGTGCAGGCATGTGGAACCGGGGATGAGAAGCTCTTCTACGCAGGGAAGCCCACCCCGGACTGGACCGGGACCTTCGGTGGAGACCTCCGCTTCGGAAACTTCACCATCTCCAACCTCTTCGAGTTCCGGGGTGGCGACTACACGGTGCACAACATCACCGACGAGTTCCGTCGCTCCCACTCGCTGATTGGGCGGAACGTCCGCCGGACCGCAGAGGTCGAGTCGGTGCTCCTGAACCCCGCCAGCACGGCCGAGGAACGCCTCGAGGCCGCGGTGACCTACGGCACCGAGCTCTTCGGGCTGGCACCATACGACGGGTTCAACGCCCTTGAGAAGGCCGACTACCTCCGCTGGCAGGAGGCGAGCATCACCTACCGGGTGCCCGAAGGAATCGTGGACCGATTCCGGGCTCGCAGCATGACCGTTACGGCCGCCGCCCGGAACCTGGCCCTCTTCACCGGCTACAGCGGAATGGATCCGGCGACCAACGTGTCGGTTTCGGACGGTTCCGAGGGACAGTTCTTCTCCGGGCTGGACGGATGGAGCGTGCCACCGCCGCGGCGCTTCCAGTTCTCTGCCCGTGTCGGCTTCTGATAGAGCGAGGAATCACACATGACGAATAGAATCAATCAACGAAAGGAGGGCGGGGTCCGAAACGGACCCCGCCTCATGGGAGCCCTGGCGCTGGCCGGAGCCCTGGCTGTGGCCGGGTGCGACAGCCTGCTGGATGTCTCCAACCCCAACAACGTGGCGCAGGAGGACGTGGAGCAGCCCCAGGCCGCGTCCGCCATGGTGAATGGAGCCGCGGCCCGGAGTGCGCTGGCGTATGCCTTCGTGAACCGGCTCGAGATCACCGTCAGCGACGAGGTGGTCCAGAGCGGCTCCTGGGACGCCGCCCGGGACATGAACAACGGGAACGTGCGGGACCAGGGGAACGCCGATTCGAACACGGGCTTCAACAACATGGCGGTGGCCCGCTGGATGGCGGACGAGGCTCTGAAGTTCGTCCGACAGCATGAGGAGGAGGGAATTCTCCCCAACCGGACGGATTTCATCGACGCCCACCTCTACCCGGGGCTGGCCCGGTTGCTCATCGGAACCCACTTCGAGGACTTCGTGTTCTCGGACCGGGTAACCCCTGGAGCGCCCATCGGGGAGCAGAACATGGGTCAGGTCTTCGACCAGGCCCTGGAGTTCTTCACCCAGATGCGTACCGCGGCTCAGGCGGCGAACGATCGTGAGCGGGAGCGGCAGGCGGTGGCCCTGCTCGCCAGGACCCATTGGGCCAAGGCCCTTGTTCTCCAGAAAATGCAGCCTCGGGGACAGACTCCATCCGACCCGCTGGTGAATAGCGCCGAGGCCAACGCCGCGGCCGAAGCATTCTTCAACCTCGGGGCCGAGCCGGACTGGCGGTTCGCACACACGTACAGCCCGGATACTAACTCCAACACCATCTCCTCGTGGATCAACAGTCGCAGGGAGATCGTACCGGCCCCGCGCTACGCCATAGTGGATGACGGGCTTAACATCGCGGGGACCGTTCTTGAGGATCCCATCGATGGGATCCCGGATCCGGCGCTTACCCGCCGGATCGCCGAGAACGTGAGCGGAGTGGACTGGGCACCGCTTCCTGTTGTCTCTGCCCGGGAGCTGCACCTTATCCTGGCCGAGGCGGCGCTGGCCACCGACAACACCTCCGAGTTCGAGAGCCGCATCAATGCGGTGCGTGCCCTGGAGGAGCTGTCGCCCTACACCGGCCAGATTCCCGCACTGGACATGCTCATCCATGCGCGGAACGTGAACCTGTACCTGATGGGCCGGAGGCTGGCGGACCAGTACCGCTTCCAGATCGCCTCCGAGAGCTGGCTGCCCAACTCCGATGCCATGGTGCGCCCGGGGAGCTTCCTCCCCATCGGCGAGGAAGAGCGTCAGACGAACTGCCACTTCCTCGGCACCTGCTGAGTTGAAGGCGGGCCGCCGGAGGATCGGCGGTCGCTGGGCAGCAACAGGAAGAAGGGGGTGTCGGGCGAAAGCCCGGCACCCCCTTCTGCTTTTTCCACTCCTTCCTTCAAGCGCCCTTGCTTCACCGCCCTGTCGCTCGCAACGACGGCCCCTCTACTTCTTCAACAGCCTTCTGAAAACGCGATGGGTCAGGTCGTCAGAACTGAAACCGAAAGATGGGAATGCGCTGGATATCCGGGGGAGAGCCGTCGCCTGGCAGTCCCCCTGGGCGAGCGAGATCCGAGTACCGGATGATGGCGAAGGCGAGCACCGCGGTCCCCAGGAGGCTGCCTCGTAGCGCCGCCCGCTGTCTCCGCATCCGGTAGGTCTCGTCGTAACTCTCCTGGACGATCTGGTCGAAAACGGGCCCCTCTGAACCAAAGGGCGAACTGGGAGGGGGGGGGGATCCCGTCCGACCCAGACGGTGGCCACCACCGATCCTACAGGCCCGGCTACCGCACCGGCCAGGAAGCCGCCGCCAAACGAGCCCAGGACCCCCTGGTCGTTCGCCACCTCCCTACCCAGCGTTCGGGCCCGCTCCAGTTCCGGGTGGGCGTCCAACTCATCGTCGGCAACCTCTCCGAAGCGTCGGATCCGGACCTGCCACTCCCCATCGGCCACCACGTCCAGGAGATACTGGTCGGCCCTCGGGATCTGGACGGCCCGGGAGCCCGTGAAGGCGCCGGTGGTGCCGGCAAGCTCCTCCACCACCGCTCCGGATTGGTCCAGGAGGCGGGCCCGAAACTGCCCCGTCCCCTCGTGCTCCAACTCCACCACGACGAGGCCGGCCTGCAGGGGGAAGGGGTCCGACGCCATGGGTGACGTCCCGGTGAAGAACTGGGCCGACAAGCCCGGAGCTCCTCCTGCGACGAGGGCCAGGGCAAATACGAACGAAAGGAACCGCGTCATAGGCCTACGCCTCCCTGGGAAGGAGTCATGGTGTGGAAGGACAACCGCTTCCTGATTGGGAAGCAGGAAGTTCGTCACAAGAGGAGAACGATCAAGTGGACACGATAAGACACAAGAAGGGCCGGATCGCTCCTCCCGACCGTTCCGATGCTACCCCAAGACGTCTACACCCGAGTTGCTACACCAGAAGCCACCGGAATGCACCGGGCCACCCCGGCCTTCCCCCGAAAGGGGGAGGCCGGGGTGGCCCGTGGACTGCGGCTGTGGGGGTGGGCTTTCGCCTGTCTCCCTGCTTCAGGCCTCAATCAGCAGGAGACGCAGTTGTCGTTGAAGGGCGACCCAAGGGCCAGGAGGAGCTCGATGGCGGCAGGGTAGGGCGTGGTGCGCTGCACCGGCCCATTGGCCATGTCTGCCACCGTCTGGCCCCTGCGACTCACCACGGTCAGGTCCGCTCCCTGGTCCACCAGGTACTGGATCAGGTCCGTATCCCCTCGCGCCGCCGCATGATGGAGGGGCGTGTATCCCTGGTGGTCCCTGGCATTCACATCGAGTCCTACCTCCTCGATGAGAAAGCGGGCCGCGGGCACCCAGCCTCCGGGAACATGGCGATGGGCGTTGGCGGCATAGCCTTCTCCATACCCGGCGCCGGATGCGGCATGGAGTGCCGTGAGGGAGGGAGCACCCGGTGGCACTGGAGGGAGTCCGGAGGCGTCCTCGGTGGCTCCGCCGCCGTACCCGCCTCGTCCTCCGGCAGGGGGACGCCGGGTGGCGATATGCGGGTCGGCACCGTACGCGAGGAGGAGGCGCATGGCGGCCACATCGGTACCGTACGCTGCCCGCCAGAAGGGTGTGGCTCCCTCGGAATGAATGCGCAGGACATCGAAGTTGTAGGACTTGTACCAGAGGTGCTTGGTGAGGCGGGCGTTGGGGTCCGCTCCGGCCTTCAGGAGGGCCTCCATGATGTCCAGGTACTCCACATCCTGGTTGAGCTGGGCCCTGGGCTGGGGGTAAAACGCCCGGGGCGCCCAGTGGAGATTGATGACGCCATAGAGGGGCGTGGCTCCGGCGTCACTCGCGATGTTGGGGTCGCCCCCCCGCTCCAGGAGTTCCAGGGCCAGGTCCCAGTGCCCATTGATGGTGGCGATAAGGAGGGGAGTGCTATGGTCCCCTCCGCTGGGCTCGTTGATGTCCACCCCTGCATCCAGGAGCATGGCCACCACATCCCGGCTTCCCTGCCGGGCTGCCAGGTGAAGGGCGTTGAACCCGCCGTGGCCCCCGACCAGTTCGGCGTAGCTGAGCGGTCTCGAAGGCTCAGGCCGCTCGGCTTCCTCACCAGCGTCCTCAGCCCGCGCCTCCCTTGCCTCGGGCTCGTCCTCCCCAGCCTCGCGGGTGGGAGCCGCAGCCGCGGCGCCGGAACGAAGTCCCGAGAAGGCGGCGCTTCCCATGGGCCCCAGGTTCGCTGTCCCCTCTAGCTCCCGACCCGATACGCTTCCATCCAGCGTGACGCGACCGATCTCGGGCACGTTCGCTCCAGCCTCGAAGTCGCTTCCTGCCGCCATCACATCCAACTCCACCAGCCCGGCCGGGCTCTCCAGCGACCCGCCGAGGACATCACCGTTCCGGCTCAACACCAGGGTGGCATCCACTGCCTGACCCTGTACGGAAAGCGAGATGTTCCAGGTCCCGAAAAGTTCATCTGCAGCGGGGGCGGGCGCCGCCTCCTCCTCGGACTCCGGAGCTTCCATCTCTTCTTCGACTTCGGGCTCCTCGGTCTGGGCTTCTTCCGCCTCCGTCTCCTCCGCTTCGGACTCGGCAGCGACCTCGGCAGTTGTCCCGTTCTCCTGCTCCTCCAGGTCCCGGAGCATGGCCACACGCTGGTTCCGGATCTGTCGGGAGCGCTGATCCTCGGCCTGTCGCTCGGCCATGTCCACCGTCTCGTTGATCAGGCGAGGGTCCGCGCCGGCTTCAAGGAGTGTCCGAACGGCCTCAGTGCGATCACTTGCGGCGGCCACCATGAGGGGGGTATGGCCCGACCCTCCTTCCCGGGCATCCACCTCCGCGCCGTGCTCAAGGAGCAGGGCCACGGCCCGGGCGTTCCCGGCCTGTGCCGCGAAATGGAGGGCCGTCATTCCCCCGGTGGAGGTACGGACATGAGGGTCCGCGCCGGCTTCCAGGAGCACCTCGAGGACCTCGGCACTCCCCACTCGGCTGGCCACCAGAAGCGGGGTGAAGTCGCCGATACGGGTGCGGGCGTCCAGGCGGGCGCCAGCGTAGATCAGGATCTGAGCACCCTGGGCCTGATTGCCCTCGGCGGCCCAGTGGAGCGCCGTCATCCCGTCGCCCTCGGCGGCGTTCACGTCGGCACCGCTCTGGACCAGCGAGCGGATGGTGTCCAGGTCACCCTGGCGCACCGCGTCCAGGAGGGAATCGTCGGTAATGACGACGGAGGCCGAAACGGCCAGGGCAAGCACACCCACTCCGAGGATTCGGCCCCACACACTGCGCTTGACGCTCCCCATCTGAACCTCCGTTCCTTGAGATTATGTCCTTATACGCAACTTACGCTCCAGCCGGTGCAAACGCACGGATTCATTCCGGCGGAAGCTCCCCGTCCAACTCCCGATAGACCTGAGCCACCGCGATGGGGCCCTGGCTGGAGGAGAGGCTCCATTCCCCAAGCTCCCCGAAGTCCGCTTGTGCCTGCGCCTCCTCCAGGGAAAGCCCGGCCGCATGCAGCTCTGTCACCGTTTCGATGACCTGAACCATGGCCTGGCGATAGATCTCCAGTTCCTCCCGCAGGACCTCCGGGGAATCCACAAAGCCGTGGCCCGGGACGTACGTGTCCACGTCCATGGCCTGCACCCGCTCGATCATCCGAACCCACTCCGTGGGAAAGGCCGACCGCATGGCGGGGAAGACGCGGTGGAGGTAGGCCTCGCTCATGAAGAGGATCCGTTCCTCGGGGAGATACACCACGAGATCGCCCCCCGTATGAGCCCGCCCCTTGAAGAGAATCTGGATCTCCCGCCCCCCCATCTCCAAGGTGGCCTCGTCTTCCACCAGTTCGGTGGGAAGGATCACAGGGGGAGCGTTGGATGCAGGGTCCCATCGGCTGGCCGCGCCCCGCAGCACCTGCTCGGAGGTCGGATGCGCAATGAAGGCGGCGTCCCCGGGAAAGGCCACGTTCCCGGCCGTATGGTCTCCGTGGTCCGACGCGATGACCACGTGCGTAATGGGCTGATCTGTGATCTCGGCAATCGTGTCCACCAGACGCTGGGTCTCCTCCACATTGCCCTGTCCGTCGGCCACCAGCACCCCCTCCGAGGTGATCACAAACATGCTGACCGTGGTGAACCACTCCTCTCCGGCGGAACGGAGCTGTTCGTAGGAATAGACGCCTTCGGCCAGCTCCTTCACCCTGGGAAAGTCGCCGTGATCCAGACCCCGGGCGAAGGGATCCGCCGTACGAATGGCCTCCTGATCGGAGGAGGTGCCCATCTCAACCGAACCGGCAGGTGGACCCTCTGGGCCGCAGGCGACGAGGGCGACCAGTAGACCGGAGGCGAACAGGAACGGGACGCTACGGAGCATGAAGATCCTCGGGAAAGGGACTATTGAAAAAAACCGCGACCCCCCACCCTTCCGGACAGATCCGGGGAGCGGGGGGCCGCGGAGATGCTACGCATTCGGACTGGACTCAGCAGGACACGCAGTTGTCGTTGAAGGGCGACCCCAGTTCCAGCAGGAGTTCGATGGCCCGGGGGTACGGGGTCGTGCGCTGCACCGGTCCATTGGCCATATCCGCCACCGTGAGACCCCGCCGGCTGATGACCGTCACATCCGCCCCCTGGTCCACCAGGTACCGGATGAGATCCAGATCGCCCCGGGAGGCTGCGTGATGGAGGGCCGTGAAACCCTGGTGATCCCGGGCGTTCACATCCAGCCCCACTTCCTCAATGAGGTAGCGGGCCGCTGGGACCCACCCTCCAGGTACATGGCGGTGCGCATTGGCGGCAAAACCCTCACCATATCCCGCTCCGGAGGCCGCGTGAAGCGGACTCACCGAGGGTCCCCCCACCGGCACCGGCGGAAGGCCCGACTGGTCTTCCACGGCCCCACCACCATACCCGCCACGGCGCCGCTCCGGCGGCCGCACGGTGGACAGGGTCGGGTCCGCTCCATGCTCCAGCAGAAGCCGCATGGCCCGGACATCGGTGCCGTAGGCCGCCCTCCAGAAGGGAGTGGCGCCTTCCATGTGCACGTTCAGGACATCGAAGTTGTACGACTTGTACCAGAGGTGCTTCGTCAGTCGGGCATTGGGGTCCGCCCCCGCTCTCAGGAGAGCCTCCATGATTTCCAGGTATTCCACGTCCTGGTTGAGTTGCGCCCGGGGCTGCGGGTAGAACGCCCTGGGGGCCCAGTGCAGGTTGATCACCCCATAGAGGGGCGTTGCTCCGGCATGGCTCGCGATGTTGGGATCGGCGCCCTGCTCCAGCAGGTACATGGCCAGATCCCAGTGTCCGTTGATCGCCGCCATGAGCAGCGGGCTGGACTGGTCACCCTCACTCACGAGGTTGATGTCCGCGCCGGCTGCGATGAGTTCCTTCACCACGTCTTTGGCACCCTGCCGCACGGCGAGATGAAGGGCATTGAAGCCCCCGTGACCTCCCACAAGCTCGGCGTAGCTGAGGGGCTGTGCAGCCTCCTCCATGGGCTCGTCATCGGCACGGTCCGCCGCGGCCCGGGCGAAGCCGGATCGAGGCGCCTCCTCTTCCTCCGGCTCCTCGGCGGCTTCCTCGGCTACGGCCTCCTCTTCCACTTCCTCGGAAGCAGGCGTCTCTTCGGCCTCCTCGTCGGATGCCTCCTCGGCAGCCTGCTCACTGCTGGCCCCGTTCGCCTGCTCCTCCAGGTCTCGGAGCATGGCGACCCGCTGGTTCCGGATCTGACGGGAGCGATTGTCCTCCTGCTCCCGCACCGCCATGTCCACCGCCCGGTTCACCAAGGATACGTCTGCACCCCTGGCGATGAGAAGGCGGACGACCTCCAGCCGGTTGTTCGCCGACGCCACCATCAGTGGCGTGTGGTCCGACCCTCCCTCGCGGGCGTCCACCTCAGCCCCATGATCCAGGAGGAGTTCCACTGCACGGGCACTCCCTGCGGCGGAGGCGAAGTGCAGGGCGGTCATCTCGCCGGTGGTCGTCCGGTAATGAACATCGGCTCCGGCCTCGAGAAGCACCTCGAGGACCTCGGCGTTGCCCACCCGGCTAGCCACCAGGAGCGGAGTGTATGCACCGATGCGGGTCCGGGCATCGAGCCGGGCACCGGCGTACAGGAGGATGCTGGCTGCTTCGGCGTGATTGCCCTCGGCGGCCCAGTGGAGGGCGGTCATACCGTCGCCCTCCGCGGCGTTCACGTCGGCACCCTTCTGAACCAGGGCCCGGATCTCATCGAGATTCCCGCTACGGGCGGCCTCGATGACCGTGACGTCAGAGACCAGGACAGACGCCGAGACCAGGATGGCCATCGCGGCCGCTCCGATCATTTTCAGCGCAGATTGTTTCCTCATTCGTGCCTCCACATGGTGCATACACTCCGCGAGCTAAAGTGGGCTCGCTCCGTCAGTCCGCGAAGGACGAACTGGGAACATTGAAGGAGAAGCCACCAGTGCTGTCTCCGAACTCCCGCAGATCTTCCATCCCCATGTTGTTCACCAGGCCGAGCATGATGTTGGCCATGGGCGTGCCGTTGGGAGCCTTGAAGTGCACGCCGCCGTTGAGGGCGCCGTTGGCTCCACCGGCGATGAACAGGGGCACGCGACGGTGGTTGTGGATGTTCGGGTCACCCATGGGCGAACCGTAGATGATGGCGGTCTTGTCCAGGAGCGTCTTGTCGCCCTCGGTGACCTCGTTGAGGCGCTCGAAGAGGTAGGGCAGCAGGCTCACGTGGTACCTGTTGATCATGGCGAACTGACGCAGTGCCTCTTCGTTGTTCCCGTGGTGCGACGCGGGATGGAAAGGCCGCTCGGAGCCGCTCTCGGGGTAGACCCGCGCGGAACCGTCCCGGCCCATCTTGAAGGAGAAGACCCGGGTCATGTCGGACGCGAAGGCCAGGGCCTGGATGTCCATCATGAGCTTGACGTGATCGGAGAAGGAGTCGGGCACACCGGCCGGAGCCTCGGGGATCTCCCGTTCCTCACCGCTCTCGTTCTGGACCACTACGAGCTGGATACGGCGCTCGAGCTCCCGAACGTTCTGGAGATACTGATCCATCCGATGCTGGTCGCCGGTTCCAAGCTCGCGCTTGAGGCTGGCCACCTCGCTGGAGATCCAGTCGAGGATGGAGCCATCGGTCTCGAGGCGGATCTGACGCTGTTCCGCCGTCGCACCCGCACCGAAGAGTTGCTCGAAGGCGACCCGGGGGTCCCGTACCATGGGCAGGGGGTCCGTGGGGGAGGCCCAGCTGATGGAGTCGGTGTAGACACAGGAGTACCCGTAGGCGCATCCCCCGGCCTGGTCCACGTTCTCGATGCAGAGCTGCATGGACGGAATGGGTGTGTCCTGACCGAAGCGCTCGGCAAACATCTGATCCAGGGACTGACCGACGTAGACGTCGGAGCCCTCGGTTTGCCGGGGATGCGTCTGGGTGAGGTACACGGCGCTGGAACGGAAGTGGTCGCCACCGATCTCACCGGGCCGATACGCCTCCGCCATCCGGGCGTCGGTGTTGCTCACGATGGTCAGGTGCTCCCTCCAGGGCTCCAGCGGCTCCATGGAGGTCCCGCTGAGGTCGAAGTCCGTACCGACCTTCTGGGGGGTCCAGAGTCCCATCTGTGCACCCACCTCGGCGCAGCCCGCCGCCCCGTGCACCATCTCGATGGCGATCATGCGGGTCTTGTCAAGATCCCGGGCCATGACTCGGCCCAGGCTCCCGGCGGGGAGCATGGCATCCAGGAAGGGAAGGGCCACGGTGGCCCCCATTCCCCGGAGGAAGGTGCGGCGGTGGATGTGCTTTCCGGTGATCAAGTTCATGGTCAGGTCTCCCGTGATCGGAGTGAGCGAAACAACGTGGTCTTTCTATGCATCGGGTTCAGGAGGACGGGGTCTTCAACGATCACCGTCGTCATCCGCCATCACTTCAACCCCCCGCATCCGGAACTGATCGCTCATCACGATCCCCAGGATGAAGGAGGACAATCTATAGTCATCGGCCTCGGCCTCGTTGGCGATGGTACGGACCGTGGGCATGTCAAAGTAGTGCAGTCGGCGTCCCAGCGCATACCGCATCATGTTTGCAGTGAAGTTCCGCACGATGGGAACGGGCCGCTCAAGCATGGCCTGCTGGAGATCCTGCGGCGACTCCAGGGGCGTACCGTCCCAGAGGTGACCGCGGGAATCCAGGGGGTTCCCCTCGTCCCGGATCCGCCAGAGACCCGTCACATCGAAGTTCTCCAGGGGAAGCCCCAGAGGGTCGATGAACTGGTGGCATGCATTGCAGGTCGGATTGGAACGGTGGATCTCCAGGCGCTCCCGGATGGTCAACACGCGACCACTCTCCGCATCCTCTCCGGCGGTCTGATCCAGCGAGGGGACCGGCGGGGGCGGCGGCGGGGAGACCCCCAGGATCACCTCCATGACCCACAAGCCGCGGTCCACCGGAGACGTGCGATTGGCGTGGGAGGTAAGGGTCAGGACGCTCCCCTGTCCAAAGACCCCCCTCCGCCGCTCATCGTCCAGCTCAACTCGGCGGAACTGCTCTCCGGCCACCCCTGGAATCCCATAGTGACGGGCCAAACGCTCGTTCACGAACGTGTAGTCGGTGACGAAGAAGTCCATCAGGCTCTGATCCTCCTGGATCAGACTGTAGAACAGCATCTCCGTCTCACGACGCATGTCCTCCTTGAGCCGGTCGTCGAACTCCGGGTGCCTGCGGGGGTCGGGGTGGATCACCTCGAGGCGCTGCAGGCGGAGCCACTGGGACGCGAATCGGGTCGCCAGGGTCTCGGACCGGGGGTCCAGTAGCATGCGCTGGGCCTGGGCCAAGATGACGTCCGGATCCTGGAGCTCGCCGGATTCACCCAGGTCACGAAGCTCCTGGTCCGGCGGGGAGGCCCAGAGGAAGTAGGAGAGGCGGGAAGCCAGAGCCCGCCCGCTCAGGGGCGCCACCTGGTCCTGGGGCGCGCCCTCGACGATCCGCTCTGCCCGGAAGACAAAGTGGGGGCTGGCGAGGATGCCCTGCAGGGCGGTTCGGATCCCCGTCTCGAAGCCCCCTCGGTCGGCCCCCTGGCGATAGAGACCCATCAGCCCCGTCATGTCCTCGTCCGTGAGGGGACGGCGATAGGCCTCACTGGCCAGTCGCGACACGATCTCCCGGGCGCAGCCCAGTTCCTCGCTGGCCTGGCTGGGCCGGCAGGAGAAGATGCGGGCGCGGCTCGGCGTCTCGGAGACGCCGGTGGTCTTGATGGGACCGGTGATGGTCAGGTCCCGCATGTGGGGCACCGTGGTGACCCCGAGAGCGGCACCGATCTGCGCATCCGCCAACGTCTGGTTGATGGGAGCCAGGAGATCGTTCACCGGCCCCTCGAATGTGGGGATGAAGGCAGCGGAGATCCGCTGCGGGCCGGCCCGGACGAAGAAGGGCTCCGTGCGAAGCGCGTTCCCGTCGGGATCGGCCTCGGACATCCAGCGATCGATCTCCAGCACCTGTACCCGCTCGCCGTTCACCGATACCTCGAGCTTCTCACCGCGGGCGGTGGAGGCGTACAACTGTCCGGTGGGGATGGCGTGGAACTCCATCCTCAGGGTGTATTCCCCGTCCGCGGGGAAGTTGTGGACCACCGAAATCCCGCCGCGGCTCCCGTACGGTGCTCCATCCACCCGTTCAAGCTGAGAGACCGTCCGGATGGCCCGGTAGGTGCTCTGGGTGCTGGGGGCATCGATGTCGCCCACCGCCATCCGGGACACTGCCGAAGCGGCCCTCATGAAGCCGTCCAGCACCGATGGGGCCATGGTCTGGACATCGGCGATGTTGTCATACCCGTCGCTGATGGTTTCCGGGGGGAGGTACGCGGAGGCATCCACCCGGATCCCGAGGAGTTCCTCCACCGTGCGCGTGTACTCCACCTGGTTCATGCGGAGGAGCGGGCGGATCCCAGGATTCGGATTGGCCGCCACGGCCTCATCGACCTTGCGCTCCAACGTCTCCACCAGGGCCACCATGGTGTCGCCCGCCGGCTGGGGGATTCCCGGCGGCGGCATCATGTGGAGCCGCAGCTTGGTGATCATCATCTCGGTGGTCTCCGCCATGTCGGCGGCCTTGGCCACGTCGAAACCCTGCAGGCTGAGGTTCGCGGTCCGGAGCTGGTCATTGTGGCAGGTGGCGCAAAGCCGCTGCACCAACGCCGTCAACGCTTCGTCCGGGACATCCGGGGCGATTCTCGTCCCGGTGGCGCCCATGGGGGCGACCCGGGTGGAGTAGCGTGCCAGGGATGCGTAGTAGGACGCGTCCCCGCCCTCGTCACCGGCAAATGCCATCGACGATCCGCCGATGGCGCCGGCCAGGGTCATGGGGGGGGGCGTCTCACGCGTCTCGGGATCCAGGTCGGCGACCTGAATCGCCACCACAGCCGCCAGCGCCAAGACGCCGGGAATGACTAGCCTCATACTTCGTGCCTCCCGTTGAGTCCCACGGAAGCCCCCGCCCCAAGTCGTCCAAGGGGAGAGGGGGAATTCGTGGGACCAGGTTTGTTGACTCGGAGGTCCGCTCTCCCCGGAGTCGCCGTCCGAAGACCAGAAACCGCCGGCGGAATTGCATCCACACGGCGGAAGGCCGGAAGGGGACTCTGGGTGGAGCGGGGTGCCACGTATTGCTCGGTACCCGCCCGTGCGGTCGCTTCACGTGCGGTCACGTTCCGACGGCCTGAGGCGATGATTGCCTCAGGCTGATGGCCCTCGTGGAGCCCCCGCGTCTGGAAGTGTTGGTGAAGCATATGACCGCCGTTTTCAGTTGCAGATGGCGGAACTCGTTGGGGGAGTTCCTGTGCTGAGGAGAAACCTGCCCATCCGGCTCCGCCTGTTCAAAGCCCCGCTGTCGTCATCGGGGACCTGCAATTCAAGAGACATCCATGGCGCTGAAAGTGTTGAGGTCGGGCAGCCCTCTCCCTCCGCCTCGCCCGGCAGACGTCGCTGGACACGACCCATGAGGGTTAGGGTCCGGCGACGGTCAGGGGTCCGAGGTCGCGAGGTGCTCATGGCGGCTGCCCCAGGCCCCCGGACCTGCTGTCTTTGTGTCAATGCGCAGAATACGGATCGCGCCCTCTGTAAGTCAAGTATTCACAGCGGCCTCGCCCCTTCCCGAGCACCCGCCCTGCGGAGCCGGCGGCTCGGGGACAGGACTGAAGCTGTCCTGGAGGTCCTGGCAGGCCGTTCCTTGATTCCACCCCGTGCCCAGAAGGCTGTTGAAGAAGTAGAGGGCGCCACCGTTGGGAGCGCCAGGGAGCCGCA